>NZ_JARVRI010000027.1:0-153000 GCF_030209785.1 Arthrobacter sp. efr-133-TYG-120 | reverse complement strand
CCCGGTTTCCCCGGACCCCCGCTCACATGATGTGAGCGGGCGTCCTGCCGGGAGCCGCCATAAGTGAGCGGGCGTCCCGCCGGGAGCCGCCATAAGTGAGCGGGCGTCCCGCCGGGAGCCGCTATATGTGAGCGGGCGTCCCGCCGGGAGCCGCTATATGTGAGCGGGCGTCCCGCCAGGAGCCGGCACAGGTGAGCCGGCGTCCGCTCAAAACCCCCTCTATATGTGAGCGGGCGTCTACCCCGAGAAGAAGTCGGAGAGCTCGGCGATGAGCTTGTCCGGTGCGCGGATCACACCATCATGGCCGTGGCCGGGCAGGATGGTGTAGCTCGATCCGGACAGGACGTCGTGGATCTGGCCACACGCCACACCGAAGTAGGCGGGGCTCTTTTCCCCGACCACAATGAGCGTCTCCAGCGGCAGCTCAAGGAAAGGCTCTGCGGGCATGTCCGCGGCGATGACTGCCTTGATCTCACGCACGCCGGCCTGCATGAGCTCCCGCATTTGTTTGCCCATGGGGGTGCCTGAGGTCAGCTTCGTGACGAGCGTCAGCATCGACAGCGGCATCCGCGCGAAGGCGCCCTCTGTTTCGACGCCCTTCACGAGCACAGCAAGCCCGCGGTCAAAGTCTCCAGCCGCCGTCGCGCGTTCGTATTCGCCCGTCCAGTCCGCCTTCACGCTGTGGTTGACGGAGACGGCGGGGTCGTAGACCGCCAGGCGTTCCACCGGCAGCGTACGCGCCGCGTGCAGGGCCACGGCGCCTCCGAAGCTGTGGCCGAAGACGTCGGTGCTGGCCGTGTGCTTCATGACTTCGGAAAGATCCCGGATGTCGACGTCGAGGGTGTAGTCCTCGGGCTGGGGCGATGATTCACCACGGCCCCGGCGGTTGAAGGTGTGGACCGGGCGGCGCAAGGCGGCGCTGAGTTTCTGGGCGAACTTGGAATAGTCTGCGGCGGTCACCATGGAGGCGGGCACGACGACGACGCCTGAGCCGCCGTTGGCAAGCTCACCGCCCGTCGTGAAGAGCTCGAGGGTTCCGCCGTCGGCCGTTGTGATGTTCTCGCGCGTCATGCTTCGAGCCTAACGGAGCCGCGGGGTTCCGTCAGTCCTTGAAATAGCTGGAAATGTCCGTCACGAGTTCCTTGACCGCGGCAGGAATGGATCCGTGGAAGCCTTTCGGCGATACCACCAGCGTGCTTCCCGGGACGGCTGCGTACAGCCGCTCTGCGGTGACCTTGTAGTATTCGGGGCTTTTGCTACCCACGATGAATCGCGTGCTCCGGGGGAGCACGGAGAAGTCCCGGGGATGCGCGGCTTCGTCATAGGCGGCCTTGAGTTCGGCCACGCCCGTTGGCATGAGTCCCCTGAGGACCTTGTTGACCTTGGTGCGGGAAACAAGGGCCATGAGTCCCGCCAGGATGGGCTCCGGGATTCGCGCCAAAGCGGTGCCAGGCTGCATTCCCCGCTTCATCCTGGCCATGGCACGCCCCACATTCCCGCTGTCCACGGATTGGGCAAAGCCGTCCAGCCAGCCCGTGTCCACGCTCCCGTCGATGTTCACGGCCGCGTCATACACAGCCAGTTTGTCCGGCTCGTAGCTTGTTCCCGCAAACTCCTGGACGGCATTCAATGCCACGGATCCGCCAAGGCTGTGGCCGAGGAGGTTCCTGGCGCCGGTGGCGTCCAAAATGCTGCGGACGTCCGCTATCTCCGTGGCCATCGAGTAGTTCGCGGGTAGTTCCGAAGAGCTGCCGCGACCCCTGCGATCGTAGACGTCGACTGCCCAGCCCTCGCCGAGTCCCTTCGATAGCGCCATGGAAAACGGCCGGTAGATGAGCGCGGTCAGGAATGCGCCCCCAATGAGCACCACGCGGCGTTCTCCTGGCGCGTCCACCGAGCCGTAACTGTACAAGGCGAGCGTGCCGCCGTCGGGCGTCGGGACCTCACGTTCTCTCACCGCTTCATCCTAGGGGGACGGCGCCTTCGCCGTCCCCCGCGCCAGGTAGCGGGCAATTCTCACAGCGAGCTGTTTGCCCGGCCGGAGGGGACCCTCGTGGAACTGCAATGGAACTACCGCAAAGTCCACCGGAGGAATGGCGGCCGCAAGCTGCCGGCCGGTTTCGGCAAAGTACGCCGGGCTCCACCCGCCGCTGAGCATCAGGGTTGGCGTCTTCAACTCCGCATAGTCTTGGATGTGCGAGTCGGCGTCAATGATCGCCCGCATCTCCAAAACCGCCGTCGGCAGCAATTCCCTCATCTCGGAACCCAACCTCGTCTTCGCGGAGAGGATGCTGAGCACCCGCAGTGCCCCGAGCGGCAAATAGGAAATCGGGCCGGCCGTGCCAAGCCCCTGGACCAAATGCGCCCATGCGTTGTCGAGCTGGCCAGCGGTGACGGCCTCTTCCAATTGCGGCCGCCAGCGCCCGTTCAAGTTGCCGGAGAGGGAAACCGCGGCGTCGTAAGTGACGAGGCGGGAAATGGGGGCGCGCAGCGCGGCCTGGAGCGCGACGAATCCGCCATAGCTGTGCCCGACAACATCGGTGGATCCGCTCGCTTCCATCACGGAAAGCAAGTCGCTGGTCTCCGTTGCGGCGGAGTAGCCGGGCGGCTGCGGCGCCGATCGGCCGCGGCCGCGCCGATTGTAGGAATGCACCGGCCGGCCTAGCAGGACGCTCAGGTTCCGGGCGAATGGCCAGTAGAGGGAATCGGTCACCAAGGTGCCGTGAACGAGCACGACGCCGGGCTCCTCCGTAGCGCCCGACGCGCCCGGAATGGACGCCTCAGCCGCCGGCCGGAAGGAGTGCACCTCGAGGTGCCCGCCGTCGTCGTCCGTTTCAACTGTCCATGTCTCCACAGCCCGAGTCTATGTTGCCGCGGGGGCGGGAGGGGAAGATAGGGAACTCCAAGGAATCCCCGGTAAACTTGTGGATTGTGACTTCCGCAAACACCCCATCCCCGCACACCGCCGCCGAGCCTGCCGACGCCAGCGAGCAGATGCGCATCCGCATGGAAAAGCGCAGCAAGCTGATTGAGCGCGGCACCGAGGCCTACCCGGTGGGTGTTGAGCGGACGCATTCCCTTGCCGAGATCCGCGAGAAGTACGCACATCTCGAGGCTGACGAAACCACCGGCGACATCGTGGGCATCACCGGCCGCGTGGTGTTCGTGCGCAACACCGGCAAGCTCTGCTTCGCTACCCTCCAGGAGGGCGGTGTGGACGGGAAGGGCGTGCGCCTGCAGGCGATGCTCAGCCTGGCGAACGTCGGCGAGGAAACCCTCGCGGACTGGAAAGCGCTGGTGGACCTCGGAGACCACGTTTTCATCAAGGGCGAAGTCATTTCCTCCAGGCGTGGCGAGCTCTCTGTCATGGCTGATTCCTGGTCCATGGCCTCCAAGGCCTTGCGCCCGTTGCCGGTGCTGCACGCCGAGCTGAATGAGGAAACCCGTGTCAGGCAGCGCTATGTGGACCTGATGGTCCGTGACGAAGCCCGGGAAATGGTCTACACCCGCGCGGCGATTACCCGCTCGGTTCGCGACACTTTGGACCGCCGCGGCTACGTGGAGGTGGAGACCCCCATCCTGCAACTCGTCCACGGTGGTGCCACGGCCCGGCCGTTCGAGACGCACATGAATGCCTTCGACCAGAAGATGACGTTGCGCATCGCCACAGAGCTCTTCCTCAAGCGTGCCGTGGTGGGCGGAATCGATCGCGTCTACGACATGGGCCGCGTGTTCCGCAACGAAGGCGTCGACTCCACGCACAGCCCTGAATTCACCACCTTGGAATGCTACGAGGCGTGGGCGGACCAGTTCGTCATGGCCGAACGCATGAAGGAAATCATCCTGAACGTCGCCGACGTCGTGGGCACCCGCACCATCCAGACTGACGCCGGAGAGATCGACCTCGACGGCGAATGGGCCTGGGTTGCTGTCTACCCGGGGCTCTCCGAGGCGATCGGGGAAGAGATCACCCCCGACACCACGGTGGCGGAACTGCAGGCCATTGCCGCCAAGCACGAGGTCAAGGTGGATCCGAAGTGGGACGCCGAGAAGCTTGTCGTGGAACTGTTTGGCGAGATCGTCGAGCCGACCCTGCTCAACCCGACCTTCGTCTACAACTACCCACCCTCCGCGCAGCCCCTTGCCCGCCCGCACCGGGAGGACGGCCGCCTGATCGAGGCCTGGGACCTCATCATTGGCGGCATGGAACGCGGCACGGCCTTCTCCGAGCTGATCGACCCCGTCATCCAGCGCGAACGCCTCACGGAGCAGTCGCGTCGTTCGGCCGCCGGCGACGTCGAGGCAATGCAGTTGGATGAAGACTTCCTGCGCGCCCTCGAGTACGGTGCTCCGCCCATGGGCGGCATCGGCCTAGGCATCGACCGCTTGGTCATGCTGTTCACCGGAGCAGGCATCCGGGAAACCATCTTGTTCCCACTCCTCAAGCCCGAAGGGCACTGACCATGGAATACATTGCCGTTCTTGCACCGTCCGTTGTTGTCGGACTTCTCTTTTGGTTTGCCATGAAGGCTATCTTCAACGCGGACAAATCAGAGCGCCAAGCAGAAGCCCGCGCCCAGGAAGAAGCCGGATTCGGAATTGCCAAGCCTGCGGGCGACGGCTCAACACCTGCCAAATAGCTCTTTCTCGGGGCCGCTCCCGAAGATTTAATAGTGCCTTTGACGGAGCCTTTGACGGGGTGCCATGCGCTGGACGATAATCTTTAATTAGTAGTCTAGCTATTCTGCATATCCGACCCCTCCAAAAGAGAGTCTTTTCATGGCACAGAAAGTCAAAATTATCCTCGTTGACGACCTGGATGAGGGCTCTGCGGATGAAACTGTCCGCTTTGGCCTTGATGGAGTCAGTTACGAAATGGACCTGTCCAGTGCCAACGCTGCGAAGCTGCGGGACGCTCTGGGGCCATTTGTAGCCAAGGCACGCAAGACATCGACCGGCCGTGCAACGCGTAGCCGCGTTGCCGCAGGGAGAAACCAGGACTCGGCACAGATCCGTCAATGGGCGCGCGAGAACGGTTATACCGTAAACAGCCGTGGCCGCATTCAGGCCGAAATTCAGGAAGCCTACCAGAAGGCCAATTCCTGACACCAAGTATCAATACCCCGGCCCCACGGCCGGGGTATTGTCATTTAACTGCCCGGCTCGTCGGGATAACGGTGTTGTGCACCACTATTCCAGGGAAGCCTTGGAGTCGACTGGGCGTTTCCGGTACGCAGTCACCGCTTTCGCGGTGAAGAAAGACGGCGGCCGGCCGGCTCGTTGCGGGTGCTGGCAGCAGCGACGCCTGATTGGGGAAGCCCCGGATGTGGTCTCCGCCGCGGTCCTGGGGCCGGCGGACGGGTTGAGTGAACTTATTCCCGGGTGCGGCCATGTTTCCCCTGTGGCGAACACGCCCCAAAATTCGAGCGTTGCCACGTAGCATCAAAGTACGTCGTAGCTAGGAGTGTGGCGAAATGTTTGAGAGATTTACGGACCGTGCCCGTCGCGTTGTTGTGCTTGCCCAAGAAGAGGCACGCATGCTCAACCACAACTACATCGGTACCGAGCACATCCTCTTGGGTCTTATCCACGAGGGTGAAGGCGTTGCCGCCAAGGCGCTTGAGTCCCTGAGCATTTCGCTCGATGGCGTCCGCGAGCAGGTACAGGAGATCATCGGCCAGGGCCAGCAAGCCCCGTCCGGGCACATCCCCTTCACCCCGCGCGCCAAGAAGGTACTTGAGCTCTCGCTCCGCGAAGCCCTTCAGCTCGGCCACAACTACATCGGTACAGAGCACATCCTGCTCGGCCTCATCCGCGAGGGTGAAGGCGTTGCCGCGCAGGTCCTGGTCAAGCTTGGCGCGGACCTCAACCGGGTCCGCCAGCAGGTCATCCAGTTGCTCTCCGGCTACCAGGGCAAGGAAACTGCGGGTCCTGGCTCAGGCCCAGGCCAGCAGGAAGGCACCCCGGCCGGTTCGGTGGTGCTGGACCAGTTCGGCCGCAACCTCACCCAGGCCGCGCGGGAAAACAAGCTTGATCCTGTGATCGGCCGCGAGCTGGAGATGGAACGCGTCATGCAGGTCCTCTCCCGCCGTACCAAGAACAACCCCGTGCTGATCGGTGAGCCCGGTGTCGGCAAGACGGCCGTCGTCGAGGGCCTCGCCCAGGCGATCGTCCGCGGAGACGTCCCGGAGACCATCAAGGACAAGCAGCTCTACACGCTTGACCTCGGTTCCCTCGTGGCCGGTTCCCGTTACCGCGGTGACTTCGAAGAGCGCCTGAAGAAGGTCCTGAAGGAAATCCGGACCCGCGGGGACATCATCCTCTTCATCGACGAGATCCACACGCTTGTGGGTGCCGGTGCGGCCGAGGGTGCCATCGATGCCGCGTCCATCCTCAAGCCGATGCTGGCGCGTGGTGAACTCCAGACCATCGGGGCCACCACCTTGGATGAGTACCGCAAGCACATTGAGAAGGACGCCGCCCTTGAGCGCCGGTTCCAGCCGATCCAGGTCAAGGAGCCTTCCGTCGCGCATGCGATCGAAATCCTCAAGGGCCTGCGTGACCGTTACGAGGCGCACCACCGGGTGACCATCACCGACGGCGCCCTTGCCTCTGCGGCAACGCTGGCCGAACGCTACATCTCGGACCGCTTCCTGCCGGACAAGGCGATCGACTTGATCGATGAAGCCGGTGCCCGTCTTCGCATCCGCCGCATGACGGCTCCGCCGGAGCTCAAGGCCATGGATGAGCGCATCGCCGAGGTGAAGATGGAGAAGGAATCCGCCATCGACGCCCAGGACTTCGAAGGCGCTGCCTCGCTGCGCGACAAGGAGCAGAAGCTCATTGCCGAGCGCGCCGAGAAGGAGCGCAACTGGAAGTCCGGCGGCATGGACGATATCTCCGAGGTCGACGAGGAGCTGATTGCCGAAGTTCTCGCGAACTCCACCGGCATCCCGGTCTTCAAACTCACCGAGGAAGAATCCAGCCGCCTGCTCAAGATGGAGGAGGAGCTGCACAAGCGCGTCGTCGGCCAGGACGAGGCAATCCGTGCCCTCTCCCAGGCGATCCGTCGCACGCGTGCCGGCCTGAAGGACCCCAAGCGTCCGGGTGGCTCGTTCATCTTCGCCGGCCCCACCGGCGTCGGCAAGACCGAGCTCGCCAAGGCGCTGGCCGAATTCCTGTTCGGTGAAGAGGACGCCCTCATCACGCTGGACATGTCCGAGTACTCCGAGAAGCACACGGTCTCGCGTCTCTTCGGTGCCCCTCCGGGCTACGTCGGCTACGAAGAAGGCGGGCAGCTGACCGAGAAGGTCCGGCGTCGTCCGTTCTCCGTGGTGCTGTTCGACGAAGTGGAGAAGGCCCACGCCGATCTCTTCAACTCGCTGCTGCAGATCCTGGAAGACGGCCGCCTGACCGACTCCCAGGGCCGCGTGGTGGACTTCAAGAACACGGTGATCATCATGACCACCAACCTGGGCACCCGCGATATCTCCAAGAGCGTCGCAACGGGCTTCCAGTCCGGCACGGACACCACTACCGGTTACAACCGGATGAGGGCACGGGTCACGGAGGAGCTCAAGCAGCACTTCCGTCCCGAGTTCCTCAACCGCGTTGACGACGTCGTGGTGTTCCCGCAGCTCACGCAGGACGAGATCATCGAGATCGTTGACCTGTTCGTCACGCGCCTCGAGGGCCGCCTCAAGGACAAGGACATGGGCATCGAGCTCACCACGGCCGCCAAGGTCCTCCTGGCAACCCGGGGCTACGATCCCGCCATGGGTGCCCGGCCGCTGCGCCGGACCATCCAGCGTGAGATCGAGGACCAGCTTTCCGAGAAGATCCTCTTCGGCGAACTGCACCCGGGCGACATCGTGGTGGTCGACGTCGACGGCGAAGGCGACGAGGCCAAGTTCACCTTCGCAGGCAACGCCAAGCCGCGCATCCCGGAAATCGCTCCAAGCGCCTAGTTTCCGGCTCCGCCGACTCAAAGGCCCCGTCCGCTCCCGAAAGGAGCGGGCGGGGTTTTTGCGTTCCCAGGCCCGCAATATCTGAAATAAGTGTTTCACTCTGAGTGAACCTTCTGTGATCTGCGGCACATTGCGTGTTGAATCAGAGCATGGATTCGAATGCCCCAGAGGCCCCGAGCACACAACCCGAAACTCCTTTCCACGATCTCGACCACTACCTGGCCATCCCCCGGGTCGGTGGCCTGGCTCTCAGCGCGGACGGAAGCCGCCTGGTCACTACGGTTTCCACCCTCAACGCCAAGGGCACTGAGTACGTCACTGCCCTCTGGGAGCTCGATCCTGCGGGAAAGAAGCACGCCCGCCGCATCACGCGCAGCGCCAAGGGAGAAACCGGCGCGGTGTTCGCCGCCAACGGCGACCTCTACTTCACCTCAGCCCGGCCCGATCCGGACAGCCCCGAAGCGGACCCCGTGAGCGCGTTGTGGCTCCTGCCCGCCGACGGCGGTGAGGCGCGGGTGGTCCATTCCCGCGCGGGCGGCGTCGGCGGCGTCATGGCCGCGTCAGCCGCGGATGCAACTTTCGTCACGGCCTCGGTCCTCGCCGGTTCCACGGATGAGGACAATGACGAGGAGAGGCGCAAGAGCCGCAAGGACAACAAGGTAGCGGCCATTTTGCACACCGGCTACCCGGTCCGCTACTGGGACGCGGATCTGGGGCCTGCCCAGCCCAGGCTGTTTGCCGTGGAAAACGGAGATACGGCCGGGTCCGGCAAGCCGGCGACCGTTGACGCTACCGCACCCCTGAAACTGCGCAATCTCACGCCCGACGTCGGCGGCAACCTCCGCAACACGCACGCAGTGGTCAGCCCCGACGGCAAGACGATCTATACGAGCATGGCCAAGCCGCTCGCGAAGGCTGACACACGCTTTGTGCTCGCCGCCGTCGACGTCGCTTCCGGCTCGATCAAGGTGCTCCTCGACCATGACGGAATGAGCTATTTCCCCGGCCCCGTCAGCCCTGACGGCAAGATGCTCTCGGTAGTCAGTGAAAGCGACAGTACTCCCCGGCAGGCGCCCCAGGTCAAACTCCACCTCTTGAATGTCGGTGCTGGAGAAACCCTTGACCTTGAGCCGCTGGCGCCCTCTTGGGACCGCTGGGGCAGCCCCGCGGCCTGGCTTCCGGACGGGCGTTCGCTCCTCGTCACGGCCGACGACGACGGCGCGACGCCGGTTTTCCGGGTCGCCGTCGCCGACGGTACGGTTACCCGGGTGACGCAGGACGCCGCAGCGTACACCGACGTCGTGGTTTCCCCCGATGGGCTGAGCGCGTTTGCGCTGCGCAGCTCGTATGAATTCCCGGCTGAAGCCGTCCGGATCGATCTCGCTTCGGGTGACGTCGAGCGGCTTCCCGCACCGGCTGAACGTCCCCGGATCAAAGGTTCGTTGGAACGGGTGGAAACGAGTGCGGCAGATGGTTCGAGGGTTCCGGCTTACCTCGCGCTCCCGGAGGGCGCGTCGGAGGCGAACCCGGCGCCCCTGCTGTTGTGGATCCACGGCGGGCCGTTGGGCTCGTGGAACGCCTGGACCTGGCGATGGAATCCATGGCTGCTCGTGTCGAAGGGATATGCCGTGTTGCTACCGGACCCGGCACTGTCCACCGGATATGGCCAGCAATTCATCCAGCGCGGCTGGGGTGAATGGGGCAAGGCGCCGTATACGGACCTCATGTCCATCACCGACGCGGTGGTCCAGCGGTCCGACATTGACCAGACGCGGACAGCCGCCATGGGCGGCTCCTTCGGCGGCTACATGGCCAACTGGGTGGCCGGGCACACGGACCGTTTCAAGGCGATCGTGACGCACGCCAGTCTGTGGGCCATGGACCAGTTCGGGCCCACTACGGACGCTTCGCAGTATTGGCTCAAGGAAATGACCCCGGAGATGGCGCTGGACAATTCGCCCCATCTCCATGTCGCCAAAATCAAGACGCCCATGCTGGTGATCCACGGTGACAAGGACTACCGGGTGCCGATCGGCGAGGGCCTGAGGCTTTGGTACGAACTTCTTTCCAGTTCCGGGCTGCCCGCCGATGAGAGCGGTGAAACCCAGCACCGCTTCCTGTATTTCCCTGACGAGAACCATTGGATCCTGCAGCCGCAGCACGCCAAGGTCTGGTACGGCGTCGTGGAGCACTTCCTTGCCAGGCAGGTACTTGGACAGGAGGTTCCTGTTCCTGGGGACCTGGGGCTCTAGGCGCCTTTCGCCTCGTAAGATTGGGGCTGTGACTTCCACCTTCAGTATCCGTCCTGCCCGCACCGGCGATGTTGCCGCGATCAAGAGGCTTGTAGCGCCACTGGCAGAGCAGCGAATCCTGATGGCCAAGGAGACCGTTGCCTACTACGAGAGCCTCCAGGAGTTCCGGATTGCCGAATCGTCCGACGGCGAGGTGATCGGTTGCGGTGCGCTGCACGTCATGTGGGAGGACCTGGCAGAGGTGCGCACTTTGGCGGCGGACGACAATTGGCGGGGCAAGGGCGTGGGTCATGTCCTTGTCCAGCAACTTCTGGAGGACGCCCGGGCCTTGGGCGTTGCGCGGGTCTTCTGCCTGACGTTCGAAGTGGACTTCTTCAAGCGCCACGGCTTCGAAGTCATGGCGGACCAAACCGCCGTCGACCCCCAGGTCTACTCGGAATTGCTGCGCTCCCACGACGAAGGCGTGGCCGAGTTCCTCGATCTGGCCCGCGTGAAGCCCAATACCCTGGGCAACACCCGCATGATCAAGGTCCTTTAGCTCCGGGTTCTTCCCCGTCCCTGAATGTGCCGGTCCCCAAAGTCTTTACGTATATCAACTTGATGGATAAACTAGTTGAGGCTCGGTTGCGGCGGGCCAACCATACTGTGGAGGCGAGAAATGAAGTACCACGTTATGTTTCCGGACTTTTCAGGTTTCCAAATCGACATGCCGCGTCCCGGCTCCACACCGGAGTCGCGCAAGCAGGGGACCGGCGGGTGCATGCGGTCCGCGTGCACCGATCTTTGGCCCGACTCGATGGCCAAGGACGCAACAGCCCAAGACTTCAGCATCGGCCGTCTGACGGTGGGCGGACCGCCCCACTAAGCAGGCGGATACCGGAAGGTTTTTCAGAAGGGACAACCATTGGGGGTTGTCCCTTTTGCCTTTCCGTCGCTGGGTTCTGTGTTGCACGTTCGCACATACGGACCGTTCCCCTACCGTGCCCGGGGCGCTGGTAGTAGGGTCAAATCACCTACCAGCAACGCCCCAGGAGCGCGCCATGAAAAAGCTCATCAACGATCCCCGCTCGGTGGTGGACGAGTCTGTCGAGGGTTTCGGCATGGCCCATGCCGATCTCGTGGATGTCCATACGGACCCCATCTTCGTCGTTCGAAAAGGAGCGCCCGTAGCCGGCAAGGTGGCGCTTGTGTCGGGAGGCGGGAGCGGCCATGAGCCGCTTCATGCCGGCTTTGTGGGGCACGGAATGCTCGACGCCGCTGTGCCGGGCGCCGTCTTCACCTCGCCCACGCCTGACCAAATCATTCCGGCCACGGCGGCCGTCGATTCCGGGGCCGGCGTCATTCACATCGTGAAGAACTACACCGGTGACGTGCTGAACTTCGAGACCGCGGCAGAGATGGCCCAGGCTGAAGGAATCAGCGTCCGCTCGGTTCTCGTCAACGACGACGTCGCGGTGGAGGATTCCCTGTATACGGCAGGCCGCCGCGGCGTGGGCGGCACCGTGCTGGTCGAAAAGATTGCCGGCGCAGCCGCGGAGCGTGGGGATTCGCTGGAAGCCGTCGCGGGCGTGGCGGAGGGAGTTGTCCGCAACGTGCGCACCATGGGCGTCGCCCTGTCCGGCTGCACCGTGCCGCATGCCGGGGTACCCAGCTTCGAGCTCGCCGAGGATGAAATCGAAATCGGCATAGGCATTCACGGTGAACCCGGCAGGCACCGGATCGCCATGGAGGGCGCCGACGCCATCACCAGCCGCCTCTTGGACCCTGTCCTGGAGGACCTTGGGATCAAGGCCGGTGAAGAAGTGCTGCTCTTCGTCAACGGCATGGGCGGTACGCCCCTTAGCGAGTTGTACATCGTCTACCGCCGGGCCGCCCAGATCCTCGCGGAAAGAGGAGCCAAAGTGGAACGCTCCCTCGTGGGCAACTACGTCACGTCGCTCGAGATGCAGGGCTGCTCCATCTCGGTACTGCGTCTTGATGACGAACTCACAGCCCTTTGGGACGCACCCGTCCATACTCCGGCCCTGCGTTGGGGGATGTGACAGTGGGCCTGGGGGTCGAATGGGCGGTCGAATGGTTGACGCTCTCCGCACGGCTCATGGCCGAGCACCGGGAAGAGTTGATTGCTCTGGACCGCGCGATCGGCGACTCCGACCACGGTGAAAACATGGACCGGGGATTCCAGGCCGTCATGGAGAAACTTGCCCAGACTCCACCCGAAACGCCCGGTGCAGCGCTGAAGCTGGCGGCGATGGCCTTGATGTCCAAGGTGGGCGGGGCAGCTGGACCGCTGTACGGAACCGCGTATCTTCGGGCGGCAACGGCGCTGGGAGAAAGCGCGGACGTTGATGCAGCGGCGCTTGCAGGAGCACTGACTGCGGCTCGGGACGGAATTGTTGCCCGCGGAAAAGCGGAGCTGGGCGACAAAACCATGGTGGATGCCTGGTCTCCCGCCGTCGAAGCGGCGGACGAGGTCCTCGTGGCTGGAGGAGATGCTGTGGCGGTGCTGGCCGCGGCGGCCGAGGCTGCCGAGGTCGGGGCCGTGACGACTGATCCGTTGGTAGCCCGCAAGGGGCGCGCAAGCTACCTCGGTGAACGCAGCGCCGGTCACCGAGATCCCGGGGCTGCGTCTTCTGCGCTGCTGTTGCGCGCCGCCGCGACTGCCGCCGGATTCCCCGAAGGGTCCGCTGAATGACGGTGGGCTTGGTGGTGGTTTCGCACAGCCGGAAAATCGCGGAGGGCGCGGTTGAACTGGCCGCGCAGATGGCCCCCGATGTGCGGTTCTACGCCGTCGGCGGGACGGAGGATGGCCGGATCGGCACCGACCTGGAGAAAGCGATCGCCGCATTCGAGGCAGGACTTGGGGAGGCTTCAGGGGATGGCGTGGTGGTTCTGACGGACCTTGGTTCCGCGGTCATGACGGCAGAATCAGCGGCCGAGTTCTGCAGCGAACCGGACAAAGTGCTCCTCGCCGACGCTCCCTTGGTGGAGGGCCTGGTCGCCGCAGCGGTGGCCACCCAGGGTGGTGCCATGGCCGCCGCAGTGAAGGCCGCTGCGGAGTCGGTTCGATTCGGCCCGGAGCCTGTTTTTGAGTCCGCGGGGATAGCCGAATCCCAAGGAAGGGGCGAACCGGCGGAAAGCGGCGAGTTCGAGCTCATAAACCCCATGGGAATGCACGCCAGGCCTGCGGCGAAGATTGCGGGCGGACTGGCCGGGATGGATGTCGAGGCAACGGTAAACGGCGTCGATGGCACCTCCATCATGGAACTCATGAGCCTCGCCGTGGGCCAGGGCGGCAAACTCAGGGTCGAGGCTTGGGGCAAAGACTCATCGAAAGCCGTGGACTACGTCAGGCGGCTGGTGGAACAGGGATTCGGCGAGATCTGACGTCGTCCGATATGTGCCTGCACGCCGATATGTCGCCGCACGCCGAGATTTGCCGTGCCGCGGAGGTGTTCAGGACTGCCGCAGACCATGGGCATCGAGCAAGAGGCTCGCCGTAATGGCGGTCTGGCACTGCTCGCCCCACGGTTTGGTACTTTTCGGCGTGAAGTTGAGCGTCCTGGTGGGCAAGGTCCCGCCGTTTGTGTCCAGGCCAGTCACTTCGGCATCGATGGGCGAGGAGGTTAGCGTTCCCATGTTGAGGAAGCCGTAGCGGGTGCCATCCGGTGACGCGACGGCAGAGCATGACCCTTCAGGTTCCGGCCCGCAGGATTGAGGGAGCGACACGCTGCCCGGGCGCAGATCCACATCGCCCTCGCGGCATTTCCCGTCCTGGCATGCCTTCAAATGGACGGTTTTGACCGTTGGCGCGTAGTCTGCCGTGATTGTCAGGGAGACCACGGGGGCCATCGCAATTGCCGGGCAAACGGTGACTTGGGGTTCACATCCCGACCAGAGCGCCGCCGTCGTGGTCAATGCAATGGCGGCCCACAACCTGCGCATACTTGAGAATAATCCCACAGCCGACGCCCGGAACGGGATGCCCGCAACTGGCAGGCACATCGTTACCGACATCTGCGGATCGTTGCGGCTCCGCGACCTCGGGCTAAGTAACGGCCGGGTTTTCCGTGGAGTCCAGGAGCAAGCCGGCCACAAAGAATAGGGTTCTTTCCATGACTGAACCCTCGGATGTGCATGCCACTCGCGCCGCATACAACACGGTAGCCGTCGATTACGCCGAACTCCTGCGCAACGAACTCCACGCCAAACCTTATGACCGGGCCATGCTCGGCACCTTTGCCGAGCTTGTGCAGTCCTCGGGCGGCGAGACAGTTGCCGACATTGGTTGCGGGCCCGGACGGATCACGGCGCACTTGCGTTCACTCGGCCTGGCGGCTTTCGGCATCGACCTGTCGCCGGAAATGGTGGCTGTAGCCCGCCGCGATCACCCCAGGCTGCAGTCGTATGGCCACGAGATCGACCTCGATGCCTACCGCTTGCCGCCGGACCACATCTCGGAACTCCTCCTTCAGGCCGGCTTGGTCGTCGAGGCACAGCTTCTCCGCGAACCGGACGACAGGTACGAGAAGACCCCGCAGGCCTACCTTCTAGCCCGCAAGCCGTCCACGGCGTGAAGGACGCGGCGCAAACGGAAGCCTAGGCCGGGAGCCGCAGTCCGCCGTCGTGCATCTCGGCCAGGCCGTCGCGCAGGAGCCCCTCGAGGGCGCGTTCCAACTGCTCCGGGGCCGAATTCAAGCGGTGCAGGGCAGCCAGCGGCACGGCCGTGCCCTCGGCGTCGAAGCCGAGGTCGGCTGCGGGGCGCTCGAACAGCTCAGGGGCTACCGGCGAATCGGCCACGCGCAACACGGCCATGACGGCACCCCGCAACTGCCGGTCCGTGCCGTGCCACGCCTGGCCCTTGGGGGTGTACGTCGGGGGCGGTTCACCTGCGGCAAGCCACGCGCAGGAGTCGCGGACGGGGCAGTCTGAGCACTTGGGGGAGCGGGCCGTGCACACCAGCGCTCCGAGTTCCATGACGGAAGCGTTCCAGCGGACGGAGAGCGTGACGTCGTCGGGCATGAGCGATTCGGCAAGGCGCATCTCCGACGCGGTGAGCGACGGCGCCGGCAGGGCGAGTCCTGAAACGAGCCGGGCGTGCACCCGCCGGATGTTCGTGTCCACCACGGTTTCGCGGCGCCCGAACGCAAAAGCAGCCACCGCCGCTGCCGTGTAGTCGCCGACGCCGGGAAGGCTCAACAGCGATGCGTGCGTGTCCGGCACCTTGCCGCCATGCTGTTCCACGATCGCGACGGCGGCCGCGTGGAGCCTGAGCGCGCGGCGGGGATAACCGAGCCTGCCCCAATGCCGCACGGCCTCACCCGAGGGCTGCTCCGCGAGGTCCGCAGGTTCCGGCCAGCGATCCATCCAGTCTTCCCACACCGGCAGGACGCGAACCACCGGAGTCTGCTGCAGCATCACCTCGCTGACCAGGATCCCCCATGGACTGCAGTCCGGGGCCCTCCACGGCAATACGCGGGCCACCTCGGAGAACCAACGGTCCATGGAGAGGTGCAAGTCCGTGAGGTGAGGGGTGCCGGCAAGTTCAGCGGCGCTGGCAATCTCGGCGGAGCCGGGCAGTGACATGAAGATCCTTGCTGCGGTTCGTGGCGGGCCCTGTTGGCGGCCGATTCCTGCCATCCACTGTAGTGGAGCCGGCCCGGAATGACGTAGGTCATACTGGCTCCGATCAGGCCCCGGCGGCGTGGTGCGGTGCCATCCGGGCCTTGCGTTGCCTAGCCTAGAAGCATGGTCAACAAGGGCAAGCAACCGCCGAGGGCGCGCACGTCGCCGTCGGCAAAAAGCCCTGCCCGGACCGCAGGAGCAAGCCGTTCCGCGAATGGGGTCCGGCCCCAAAGGCGGCGGACAAGCCCTGCCGTTTACCGGCGTCGGAGGTTGGTTGTCTTCGGTGCCCTCCTGGTGGTCCTGGCGATGCTCGTTGCCGGGGTCGTTGCCATGAGTTCATCCCTCGCAGGCAAGGCCGATCCCGGCGCAGCCAAGACCCAAGCCGTGGGAGCCGCTTCTGCGAGCCAGACGCCTTCGACGGATTCCATCGCGCCCACCACAACACCCCCGGCCACCCCTGTGTGCGACCTCAACCTGGTGACGGTAACGGCGTCTACAGACCAGCCCGCTTATGCGGCCGGACAGAACCCCGTGTTGAGCATGAAGATCACCAACGGCGGAGCAGCGCCGTGCCAGGTCAACGTCGGCACGTCGCAGATGGAGTTCCTGGTAATGAGCGGCGAGGACCGGATCTTCTCCTCCAAGGACTGCCAAGCGAAGGGCGATGACCTCGTGAAGCAGATCGATCCGGGCAAGAGCGAGATCGCCAACTTCCCCTGGCAACGCAACCGGACGACGGAGGGTTGTGGCGTCATCTCGGCCAAGCCGGCCACCGGCACCTACACGTTCAAAGCCGTCCTGGGAAACAAAGCGAGCACGAAAGCCGTGTTCCAGCTCGGCTAGAGGAACCTGTCCAGCAGGCTGGCTTCGGCCATGCGGCTGAGCCCTTCACGGACAGTCCGGGCACGCTGGTCGCCGATGCCGTCCACGGTCATGAGATCGTCGATAGTGGCGGCCATGAGGTACTGGAGTCCGCCGAAGTGCTCCACCAAACGGTCGGCCACGGCTTTCGGAACCGACTTCAGCCCGGACAAGAGGCGGTAGCCGCGCGGCTGCACACCGGCGTCGAGCACGTCCATGCCTCCGGCGAAACCGATGATTCCGGCGATCTTGCCCAGGTCGATCAGCTCCGCCGGGCCAAGATCCAAAAGGGCCTGCACAGCGCCGTCGATGTCCTCGGGCGAAGCGTCGGCACCGGCGTAGTCCCGGATGATCACGTCGCTGCCCGGGCCGCGGCCGGTGGTGAGCTCTTCCAACTGCAGCGAGAGCAGCCTGCCGTCCTCACCCAGTTCCAGGACATACTGGGCGATTTCCTCGGCGATGCGCCGGACCATTTCCTGGCGCTGGAGGGTGACCGCCACATCCCGGACGGTGACCATGGCCTCGATTTCGAGGGCCGACAGGGCGCTGGTGACCTGGTCCAATCGGGCGCTGTAGCGTTCGAGGGTTGCGAGAGCCTGGTTGGCGCGGGCCAGGACCTTCTCGGAGCCCTCCAGCACGTGCCGCAGGCCGTTGACGTAGAGGGCGATGATCTGCATGGACTGGCTGACCGAAATCACCGGAACACCTGTCTGGATGGCTACGCGCTCGGCCGTCCTGTGACGCGTTCCTGATTCCTGGGTCTCGATGCTGGAGTCCGGCACAAGCTGTACTGCTGCACGAAGGATATTCCCGGCGTCTTTGTCGCAGATGATGGCACCGTCCATCTTCGCGAGCTCACGCAGTCGCGTCGGGGAGAAATCGATGCCGATTTCAAAGCCGCCTGAACAGATGGATTCGATGGTCCGGTCCGTGCCCAACACAATCAGGGCACCGGTGCGCCCACGGAGGATGCGTTCCAGGCCGTCGCGCAACGGTGTTCCGGGGGCCACCCTGCCCAGAGTCGCCTTGAGCGAATCTTCGGGGCTCCGAGCCATAGGTGTTCCCTTCAAAGGTGCACGCAGGCGCGCCCGCAAGTGTGCCGGTTTTCAGCAATAAGTCGGCGGGATCAAAATGCCATGTTTCCCGCAAGCTCAATGATAGAGGTATAGACCGGCAACAACCGCACGGGCAAGCCTTAAAGTGCCCCAAAAAAGGTTAGGTGACGAGGCCCCGGAAACGCGCTCGACGGCGGTCGCCGGACCGCCGCTTTGGGCTCGGTCCCCGGGACCGTCATGGAGCCGTCCGAAGGCGCGCGAGTCGCTCAAGGTCGCGCCGTACACTCTGCAGCGCGGCTTCCCTGGCCGCCGCCCTTCCGGTGTCCGGATGCGTTTGCCTCGCTGGAGAGTGGGTTCCGCCGCCCGTGCTCGCGTCCGGGCGGTGTCCTTGCTGGGGCCAGCTCCTGGCCGCGGCGGAGTTCGATTCCGTGAATCCTGTGGAGTTCACCGGCGTGAACCCTGTGGAGTTCGCCGCGGGGGAGGGGCCGAGGGGATCGTAGAACAAGCCATTCCCTGGTTTCATTGATGCCCTGTTCCTTTCATGCCATCGTCGGCTGCTCAGTTTTTCCGGGCGGACGGCTCCAACGCGGGCCGGAGGCGTCCGCCATTGCTCCAAACTATCGGCCGGTGATTTCGGAGGTTTGTGCACCTCGTTTCGATCCTGTTAAGCGCTGGGTTGGGACGCTGCCTCCGGCGTGGCCCCGGGCTGCGATAAACTTGGTATCTTGGCTGGCGCGCAAATCGTGCCACTCCCTGAGTTGGCCCCGGCCCACGCGGGGCCCGTATCCAGCCTCCATTCCACGTTCGGCCCGTCGTTCCAGTGCGGGCAACGCCCAGATCGCAGCGAAAGTAGCACCGTGTCCCAAGAAGTCCTGAGCCCCGCCCGAGTCCAGGAAATTCACCATGAGGCCTCCCGGCGTCGGACTTTCGCGGTCATCTCGCACCCTGACGCCGGCAAGTCCACGCTCACGGAGGCCCTCGCCCTGCATGCCAAGGTCATCGGCACCGCCGGTGCGTCGAGCGGCAAGGCCAACCGCAAGGAAACTGTTTCCGACTGGATGCAGATGGAAAAGGACCGCGGTATTTCCATCAGCTCCGCGGCGTTGCAGTTCTCCTACCGGGACACCGTGATCAACCTGCTGGACACCCCGGGCCACGCCGACTTCTCCGAGGACACCTACCGCGTCCTGGCCGCCGTCGACTGCGCAGTGATGCTGGTGGACGCCGCCAAGGGCCTGGAAACACAGACCATGAAGCTCTTCGAGGTCTGCAAGCAGCGCAACCTGCCGATCATCACGGTCATCAACAAATGGGACCGCCCGGGCCTCGACGCGCTCGCGCTGATGGACGAGATCACGGAACGCACCGGCCTCCAGCCCATGCCCTTGACGTGGGCCGTGGGCATTTCCGGCGACTTCCGTGGAGTCTGGGACCTGCGGAATGACCGCTTCGCACGGTTCGCTCGCAACAACGCCGGCGCCAACATCGCCATCACCGAGTACTTCACCCCGGAAGAAGCAGCCGAGACCCAGGGCGACAACTGGAGCGACGCCGTCGACGAAGCCGGACTCGTGATCGAATCAAACCTCGATTTCAACGTGGAGAGCTTCCACGCCGGAACGGCAACGCCCATCCTCTTCAGCTCGGCGGCCTTGAACTTCGGGGTCAAGGAGATCCTGGATGCCCTGGTGGATTTCGCGCCCCCGGCAGCACCCCGCCCCGACGTTGACGGCGAGCCCCGTTCCGTTGACGCTCCCTTCGCCGGGTTTGTCTTCAAGGTCCAGGCCGGCATGAACAAGGCCCACCGCGACCACGTTGCCTTCATCCGGGTGTGCTCCGGCGTCTTTGAGCGCGGCATGGTGGTCACGCAGACCCGCACCGGGAAGTCCTTCGCCACCAAGTACGCCCAGCAGGTGTTCGGGCGCGAACGCGAAGTCATCGACGAGGCCTACCCCGGGGACGTTGTCGGCTTGGTGAACGCGTCCTCACTCCGCGTTGGAGACAGCCTGTTCCTGGAAGAACCCGTGGAATTCCCCGCCATTCCGCTCTTCGCCCCCGAGCATTTCCAGGTGGCCAGGTCCCAGGACCCCAGCCGCTTCAAGCAGTTCCGCCGCGGCATCGAACAGCTTGAGCATGAAGGCGTCATCCAGGTGCTCCGTTCCGACGTCCGAGGCGACCAGGCACCCGTTCTCGCCGCTGTGGGTCCCATGCAGTTCGAAGTGGTTGAAGACCGCATGGCCCACGACTTCAACGCCCCGATGCGCTTGGAGCGCCTCCCGTACTCAATGGCGAGGATCTCGACGGCGGAGGCCATGCCGGCGCTTGCCAACGTCCCGGGCGCTGAGGTGCTGTTGAGGTCCGATGGCGAATACCTCGCGTTGTTCAACGATGTCTGGGCTCTCCGCCGCATCGAGAAGAACCACCCGAAGCTCACGCTGGTCCCGATCGGCACGCACAACCCCGCGAAATAGTTCAGTAGCTCACTTGGCGTTCGAGCTTGTTTCCCAGCCCCAGCATGGCGAGGCTCACCGCGAGGAATCCTACGGCGATCGCGACGGCGAAGACCGCCACTCCGCCCCAACCGCCGGCGCGCACGGGGTCGATGAACCAATAGGCATACCAGTTGACGAATGAACCTCGGATCAGGCTGTAGACGAGGTAGGCAACCGGGTAGAGCAACCAATACCAGAGGTGCTTGACGGTCAGCCTGGAGCGCGGAGGCTGGAACAGCCAGTCGGCCACCATGACAACCGGCATGAGGTAGTGGACTACGAAGTTGACCCAGGGCAGCAGGGAGCCGAGGTCCTGTCCTGCGAGGAGCGCGCCGAAGACGAGTCCCACGACAGCCATGGCGATCGTGGCAGTGCCCCGGGTGGCGTCGTCGAGTTCGCTTGGCCGCTTGCCAGCCAGCCCGCGGTAGCCGCTGATCAACAGCACCACCGACGCGAAGATGTTGGACAGGTTGGTGAAGTAGCTGAAGAAGTTCCACGGATCAAAGCCCAGGCCGATGTGGACCGTGAGCTGCGTCCCGACCGCTGCAAGGGTCAGGAGGGCAAAGAAGAGGCGTCCCCCAATGAGCACATTTCTTTTGGTCATGGGGACAATCTTCCGGTGGCCACGGCTAAGGCACGCGCCCGACACTCCGAGACCAAGCCAGCCGCTAGGTGATCAGCAGTTCCAAGGCCTCGGCCAGGTGTGCCACTTCGCGGACCGAGAAACCCTCCGGGATGGGCCCCGGTCCGTTGGGACTCGCGGGCACCACCGCGTGGGTGAACCCAAGCCGCTGCGCCTCGTGGATGCGCTGGTTGATCCCTGGAACGGGACGGACCTCGCCGGCCAGGCCAACCTCGCCGAAGGCAATGAGCCGCTGAGGCAGTGCCTTCCGCGCCTTCGCCGAGGCCACGGCAAGCGCTACAGCAAGGTCGGTGGCCGGCTCGCTCAGCTTCACTCCTCCGACTGTGGCCACGTAGGAGTCGTCCTTGTGCAGGATGCAACCGGCCCGTTGTTGAAGGACAGCAAGGAGCATGGCGACACGCGAGCTGTCCAGGCCGCTCGTGGCCCTGCGCGGCTGTGAGCTGGCGCTTTCGGCCAGGAGCGACTGCACTTCGGCCAACAGCGGGCGCCGGCCTTCCATGGTCACGGTGATGCAGGTGCCGGACACCGGCTCGCGCGTCCGCGACACAAAAAGCCCGCTGGGATCGGCGAGGCCTTCGATGCCGGCTTCGTTCAGGTCGAAACAGCCGACGTCGTCCGTGGCCCCATAGCGGTTCTTGACCGCGCGCAACAATCGCAAGCGCGAATGGCGCTCGCCTTCGAACTGGCACACGACGTCCACCAGATGCTCCAGGAGGCGCGGACCGGCAATGGAGCCGTCCTTCGTCACATGGCCTACCAGCAGGGTTGTCATGTTGCGGCGCTTCGCGGCGGCGATAATGGACGCTGCGACTTCCCGGACCTGTGAGACTCCGCCCGCGCTACCTTCGACGTCGGCGCTGCTGAGGGTCTGTACCGAGTCCACAATCAGCAGTTTCGGCTCGAGCTTCTCCACTTGACCTAGGGCCTGCCCGAGGTCCGTTTCCGCCGAGAGATAGAGGGTATGAGCGACCGCGTCGATCCGTTCCGCGCGGAGCTTGACCTGGGCCGCCGATTCCTCACCCGTGACGTACAGGACGTCCTGGCCGGTGCGGGCGAACTTCGCCGCGACATCGAGCAGGAGGGTGGATTTCCCGACGCCGGGTTCCCCGGCAAGAAGGATCACCGCGCCGGGAACCAGCCCTCCGCCCAGGACGCGGTCCAGTTCGTCGACTCCGGTGGGCAGGAACGCGGCGGTGGTGCCGTCTACCTCGGCAATCCGGCGAGCCGGCTCCAAAACCGTTGTGGCCGCCGTCGTACGCGCTACTGTGGCGCCCGTTTCCTCCACAGTGCCCCACGCCTGGCACTCACCGCAGCGCCCCACCCACTTGACAGTGGTCCACCCGCATTCGGCACATTTGTACGCGGGTGTCTTGGAGGTGCGTGAGGTCTTGGAAGCCATGCGTACAAGGCTAGTGGAGGGGTAGGACAGTCAAGCGCGCCTCACTGCAAGGGAGGAAGCACGTCCCGGGCTTCCCGGGGGTCCATGCCCGCGGCTTCGAGCAGGTCCACCATGAGCGGGCGGAAGAGCATCACCACTGTTTCGCCCTCGAGCTTCTGGACGTGAAGCATTTTGGGGTGCAGCCGGGTGGCAATGTCGGCCAAGTCCTGCCGTGCGCCGCGCAGGTGGGCCCGGCGGGCGCCGTCGTGCACTTCCGCGAGGCCGAGCGACAGTTCCTCGACGGCGGCGGACGTGTCCTGGAGGACCTCCGAAATGCTGTCCGTCGCCTCGTCGGTCAATGCTGCATGGTTGATGGCGCTCGTGAGCCGCCGCGCGAACACCCGGCTGTTGCGGAGGGCGAGGTCGATGGAATCCAACGACTCCTCCAGCATGGTGAGCTCGTCGCGGTGCCGCCGGTACGCCGGGGCGAGCGTGGCCACTTCACCGGATGCCTTGAGGGATTGGCGCATCCGGTCCACGAGCGGCTGGCAATTCCGCCCCCGGATGAGGGCATGCCAGGCCTGGGTGGAGTCGCTGTTGATCAATGCGTCGGCACATTCACGGAGGACCTCCGAGAGTTCGTGCAGGAGTTTGCGGACGTCCTGGCGCGGCTCCCTGCGCGGGTCCTTCGGGACCAGCATGGTAACCAGTAGCGCGAAAACCCCGCCCACAACGGCGTCGATGCTTCGGGTGAACGGCCCCCCGGCCGGCGCGGGCAGCAAGACCACGAGAAGCGATTGCAGGCCCAGTTGGGTAGTGAAGATGGTGCCACTGTCCAGGAACCGGGCCAGGAGGATGGAGAAAAGGAGCACGACGGCGGCTTGCCAGATTCCCGAACCCAGCCAGTGGAGCAGAAGATCGCCGATGACGATCCCGAGGGTGCAGCCAAGCCCGACCTCCACGACCCGGCGAAGCCGCGGATCCCGCGAGAAGCCGAGCGCGATCAGCGACGAAGTCGCGGCGAAAAGGGGTCCTGAGTGCCCAAGGATGTATTCAGCGAACGCGTAGGCGCCCACGGCGCACACGGTCATCTGGACGGCCGGGACCAAGGAGTTCCGGCTGCGGACGAAGCCAGTGCGCAGCCGCGCCCGCAGGAATTTCTTGCTCGCTGAAAGTCCTTGGGGGGCGGTCATGGCTCAAGTCTATTCAGGAGCTGCCTAGTAAATGAGGCTCGCCGAAGGAACCGCAAAGTGAGGGGCGTCACTTAATCCCTTATGACTCGCCAAGCGCAAGGGTGACGCTGCACATGTAAGCCAATGGTCCACAGCCGTTCACCTCCCGTTCACTTTGGACCGCCGATCCCTTTACCTGCGACTCCTACCGTCGATAAAGGTACAAACACGTACGCAAATCTTTCGTATGCCGACTTTCTCCCTCGGTACGCATCAGAGAATCCCTGGAAGGGGTACATCCCAGTGAAGGCAACTCGCTTCGGCCGCAACGCGGCAATCGCGGTCCTCGCAGTCGGCGCCCTTGCGCTGACCGCTTGTGGTTCAGACAACGCAACCGGCGCCCCGGCAGCCACCCAGAGCGCCGCAGGCGTCAAGGTCACCGGCACCCTGACCGGCATCGGCTCTTCGGCGCAGGGCGCCGCAATGGACGCTTGGAAGACCAACTTCGCTTCCGCGAACCCGGGTGCCACGGTCCAGTACTCCCCGGACGGCTCGGGCGCAGGCCGCAAGGCCATCCTTGACGGCTCCGCGCAGTTCGCAGGCTCCGACGCCTACCTGAGCGACGCTGAACTGGCCACATCCAAGACCAAGTGCGGCACCGACGGCGCCATCAACATCCCGGTGTACATCTCCCCGATCGCCGTTGCCTTCAACATCCCGAACGTCAAGGACTTGAAGCTCGACGCCGACACCGTTGCGAAGATCTTCCGCGGCCAGATCACCAACTGGAACGACCCGGCAATCGCCGCCCTGAACGCCGGAGTCACCCTTCCGGACCTCAAGGTCACCCCGGTCAACCGCTCTGACGACTCCGGCACCACTCAGAACTTCACGGACTACCTGGCATCTGCTGCTCCCTCGGTCTGGACCGACAAGGCTGCCGGCCTGTGGCCCGCGTCCCTGAAGGGCGAGAACGCCAAGGGCACCTCCGGCGTCGTCAAGACCGTCACCGACACCCCGGGTGCCGTGACCTACGCTGACGATTCCGCAGTCTCCGGCAAGCTCGGCACCGCACAGATCAAGGTTGGCTCGGACTTCGTCAAGATCTCCCCGGCCGCTGCCGCCAAGGCTGTTGAACTGGGCAAGCCCGTTGCAGGCCGCCCGACCGGAGACCTTTCCATCAAGCTTGACCGCACCACCACGGATTCCTCCGCCTACCCGGTAGTCCTGGTTTCCTACCACGTCGTCTGCACCACCTACGACAAGAAGGAAACCGCTGACCTGGTCAAGGCATTCGAGAGCTACGTAGTCTCCGACGCCGGCCAGCAGGCCGCTGCCGGCTCCGCCAAGTCCGCTCCGCTCTCCAAGGCGCTGCAGGACAAGGCAAAGGCCGCTGTTGACTCCATCAAGGCCAAGGCCTAAGGACCACAATGGAGTAGTGGTGCCGCGGACCGCGGCGCCACTACCCTTGAATATCAACGTTCCCCGTCCCGCGCTGGTGAAACATCACCGGACGGGGCGGGGAACTTGGCCATTTTTGAGTGAATCTGAAGGATCGTGAAGTGACCACCAACTCCTTGACCACTTCCCAAGGTGCCGGACGCGCCGGGGACAAGGTCTTCTCCGGAGCCACCCTGGCCGCGGGATGCCTGATCCTCGCGGTTCTCTTCGGCGTCGCACTTTTCCTTGTCATCCAGGCCATTCCGGCCCTTGTGGCTCCACCCGCGGACATCCAAGGCGGCCACGGCTTCTTCGCCTACATCGGGCCGATCGTCGTCGGGACCCTGATTGCCGCCGTCATCGCGCTGGTGATCGCTACTCCGGTAGCCATCGGCGTCGCGCTGTTCATCTCCCACTACGCTCCCCGCAGGCTTGCCTCGGGTCTCGGCTACGTGGTGGACCTCCTCGCGGCCATTCCCTCCGTGGTCTACGGCGCATGGGGCGCGGCGTTCCTTGCCCCCCAGATTTCGCCCGCCTACGGCTGGCTGGCCAGCAACATGGGCTGGTTGCCGATTTTCCAAGGCCCGGCCTCCGCTACCGGCAAGACCATCCTGACCGCGAGTATCGTCCTCTCCGTCATGGTTTTGCCGATCATCACTTCACTCTCGCGTGAAATCTTCCTGCAGACCCCGAAGCTCCACGAGGAAGCCGCCCTGGCCCTCGGCGCGACCCGCTGGGAAATGATCAAGATGGCTGTCTTGCCGTTCGGCCGCCCCGGTATCGTGAGCGCCATCATGCTGGGCCTGGGCCGCGCGCTTGGCGAGACCATGGCCGTCGCCCTGGTCCTGTCCTCCGGCGTCCTGACCGCAAGCCTGATCCAGACCGGAAACCAGACCATCGCCGCTGAAATCGCCTTGAACTTCCCTGAAGCCAGCGGGCTCAAGGTCAGCACGTTGATCGCCGCGGGCTTGGTATTGTTCGTCATCACCCTGGGTGTCAACATGATTGCACGCTGGATCATCTCCAGGCACAAAGAATTCTCGGGAGCCAACTAATGACTGTCACAGCCCCCGTGGCGCGCAAACGCTCCGCACTGACCAAGGGCCAGTTGCCGGCTTTCGCACCGTACGTCGTCCTGGCCGTCGCCTTGGTGCTCGGCGCAGCGATCCTTGCGTTGATCGGCTTCAACGCCTTCGGCTGGGGCCTCGTGTCCGCGATCCTGTTCGCGATCGGCCTGGTCGGCTGGAGCGCGGTTGTCGAAGGCGGCCGCAAGGCGAGCGACAAGCTTGCCACCTGCCTGATCGTCGGCTCGTTCCTGGTGGCGCTGCTGCCCCTGATTTCAGTGATCTGGACCGTCCTCGTGAACGGCATCCCGGGCATCATCACCCCAGGCTTCCTGACGACTTCCATGAACGGCGTCACAGGTTCCCTCGACAACAAGAGCGTCGATGAAGGCACGAAGGTCCTCGGCGGCATCTATCATGCGCTTCTGGGCACCGTGCAGATCACCCTGCTTGCAACGGTCATCTCGGTTCCTGTGGGCCTGCTGACCGCAATCTACCTGGTGGAATACGGCAACGACCGGGCCCTCGCCCGTGCCATCACGTTTTTCGTCGATGTCATGACGGGCATTCCCTCCATCGTGGCAGGTCTCTTTTCCGCAGCCTTCTTCTTCGCCGTGGTAGGCCCCGGCACCAAGACCGGTGCGGTTGCCGCCGTCGCGCTTTCGGTCCTGATGATCCCGGTGGTGGTCCGCTCGAGCGAGGAAATGCTCAAGATCGTCCCGAACGAGCTCCGTGAGGCGGCTTACGCACTGGGTGTCCGCAAGTGGCGCACCATCCTCAAAGTGGTCATCCCGACGGCGATTTCCGGCATCGCGTCCGGCGTCACCTTGGCGATCGCCCGGGTGATCGGCGAGACCGCTCCGATCCTGGTCACCGCAGGTTTCGCCACGACGATCAACAACAACGTGTTCGGCGGCTGGATGGCCTCGCTGCCTACGTTCATCTACACGCAGATCCTGAACCCGACCTCGCCGTCCAACCCGGACCCGTCGAGCCAGCGGGCATGGGGTGCCGCGCTGGTCCTGATCATCCTGGTGATGCTCCTGAACCTCGGCGCCAGGCTGATCGCCCGGATCTTCGCCCCCAAGGCCGGCCGTTGAGCGGCCAGGCCACACGCAAACTTCCAACCACAGCACCGAAGGAACACCATGTCTAAGCGGATCGACGTCAAGGATCTGAACGTCTACTACGGCAGCTTCCTGGCCGTTGAGGGCGTCAACATCAACATTGAAGCCAAATCGGTCACGGCATTCATCGGACCGTCCGGTTGTGGCAAGTCCACCTTCCTGCGCACCCTGAACCGCATGCACGAAGTGCTTCCCGGTGCCCGCGTTGAAGGCGAAGTCCTGCTCGACGGCGACAATCTCTACGGCCCCGGCGTGGACCCCGTGACGGTCCGCACCCAGGTTGGCATGGTCTTCCAGCGGCCCAACCCGTTCCCCACGATGTCCATCCGCGACAACGTGCTGGCCGGCGTGAAGCTCAACAACAAGAGGATCAGCAAGGGCGCAGCCGATGCGCTGGTGGAGAAGTCCCTGCGCGGCGCCAACCTGTGGAACGAGGTCAAGGACCGCCTCGAGAAGCCCGGCTCCGGACTCTCCGGCGGCCAGCAGCAGCGGCTCTGCATTGCCCGTGCCATCGCCGTGGAACCGCAGGTCATCCTCATGGACGAGCCCTGCTCTGCGCTTGACCCCATCTCCACCTTGGCCGTCGAAGACCTCATCAACGAGCTCAAGGACGAGTACACCGTGGTGATCGTGACCCACAACATGCAGCAGGCTGCACGCGTTTCCGACAAGACCGCGTTCTTCAACATCGCCGGCACCGGCAAGCCGGGCAAGCTCATCGAGTTCGCGGACACCACCACCATCTTCAACAACCCGTCCCAGAAGGCCACGGAAGACTACGTCTCCGGCCGCTTCGGGTAACCACTCGGCTCCCTGGGAACCGCGCGAAAAGCCCGACGGCGACCGTCACCTATCCAGGTGACTGCCGCCGTCGGGCTTTTCGCGTGCCTGGCGCGGCTCGCCGGACTCAGTGCGAAAGCGGTGAGAGCGCCAGTCCGAGGACGAACGCCACGGCGGCGGTAACGATCGGCGTCGCGACCCAGAACCCCAGGATCCGCAGCACCATCCGGCGGTTGGTGACGGAAAAGTTCTGGTTGGTTCCCGCACCAAGCACTGCCGACGTCACAGTGTGCGTGGTGGAAAGCGGCAAATGGAGGCCGATGGCACCGATGAACAACATCAGTGAGGTCAGGCTCTGGGCGATGAATCCCCGCATCGGGTCTACCCGCGTCAGCTTGTAACCCAAGGTGTACGAGATGCGCCAACCACCACACAGCGTTCCCGCCGTGAGCATGACGGCCGTCAGCAGGATGACCCACAACGGGAGGTCGCTGGAGTCGGACACTCCGGCAGCCACGGCGCCCAACAGGATCACCGCTACGGTTCGTTGCCCGTCCTGCAGTCCGTGGCCGAGCGCGACCGCAGCGGCCGAGACGGACTGTGCGTGGCGGAAGCGGCCATGCACGACATCGGGCTGGGTGTAGCGGGCGGCCCATGTGACAGGCCACACGAGAAGATAGGCACCAAGGAAAGCAATCACGGGGGACAGCAGCAACGGCAGGACCACTTGCGCCAGCAAAATACCGTCTACCCCGTTGACGGAGCTGCCTCCCATCACTGCGCTTGCGGCTCCGGCGCCCACGAGGCCTCCTACCAAGGCATGGGTTGACGAGAGCGGCACACCGCGCCACCAAGCGTAGATTCCCCAAAGGATGGCACTGCACAGCCCCGCGGCGAGCATGGTCAGCCCGTTCATTCCCGAGGGGAGAACCACCCAGGACTGGCTGAAAACCAGCGCGAAACCGCCGCTGAGGAGCACGCCGGCAAAATTGAAGACCGCTGCCAACACAACGGCGACTGACGGAGTGAGGGCGCGGGTCCGCACGGAGAGCGCGACGGCGGTGGAGACGTCGCGGAAGCCATTCAGGAATGCGAAGCCAGCCGCCAGCACCACCACAAGGGCGAAGAACGCGACTGCCACCTCATGCTTCCTTGACGATGATGCTGCCTACCTGGGTGGCGACGCGCCGCATGTCCTTGGTGACTTCAACCAGTTGATTGGCCACGTCACGGTTCCGCGAAAACTGGGTGGACTTCATGTCGCGGAGCATCTCGGCCACCCAGGTCCGGTGGCTGCGTTCCGCACGCTTGGCCAGCCGCAGCACCTCGATCCAGTAATCCTCAAGTTCGTCCAGATCGTCCAGCTGGCGCATGGCATCAACCGTGAGCTCCGCCTGGCGGCTGATGATCTCCAGTTGGTCCGCCGCGCGCTTGGGCACCCGATCCAGTTTGTAGAGGGCCACGAGCTCACCCGCGGCATCCAGCTTTTCCATCGCCTCGTTGAGGAAGCGGGAGAGGGCGTACATGTCCTCGCGGGGGAGCGGGTTCACGAAGCTCGTGCGCATGTGGGTCAAGAGGGCGAAATGCAGATCCGTGGATTTCGCCTCGTGTTCGTGCATCTCCTCCACAAGCCGTTCGTGCTCCGCGACAGGAGCTCCGAAGATCTCCGAAAGCGTCCCGGTTGCCTCAAGAATCTGGCGGGCCATTTGCGACAACAATTGCAACCCGGCGGGTTCTTGGGGGAAGAGACGCAGCTTCATTTGGCTTCCGGTAGGCGGGAGGGATAGGGGTGGGGCGGCGTCTTCGCCGAAGGGCATAAAAATGGTGCCGAACCGGATACGCCTCTCGGCGGTAGGCCGCTCGAAGCGGCTATAAGTTGAAGCCCGGGGGTTTCGCGGTTCGACACCAGTTTCAGTTTTCTACGTCATCCGAGCTAAGTCAATCTTGACAGCTGGCGGCAGGGGTGGTTGTGACAGTCCCGCACCCTTATATTTCACGTCAGTCCAGCTCGCCCAGGCGCCAAGCATTGGCCGCGTGCTCGAGATCTTCCGCGGTCTTCACGAGCTGGTGGGAGTTCCGGGTCAGCTTGCTTGCGTGGCCTTCGTTGGAATGCTCTGCACTGTCCGCGAGGGTGGCTTGGCCCAACGCGACGACGCGGCAAAACGCGGCTGAGCGTTCCAGCGCGACGTCGAAATCGCCGTCGAACGCTCCCGAAAGGATGGCATCCGCCATCTGTTTCATTTCGTCCGCTCCCGGCGGCTCGGCTGCCCCCGCCACAACATGGGAAACCTGGGCGGTGTCCCGGCCGGCCTTGAAGTACACGGAAATGCGCTCGGAGTTCTGCATGGTGGCCGCGCGCAATGCATAAAGCCGCCACAATGCGCCGGGCAAAGACCGGGCGGGGCTCTCGGCCCACATCTCGGCAATGGCCTCCAGGCCTTGCTCGTCAGCGAGTTTCACGAGGCGCCTGGTGATCTTGGGGTCATCGCTGTCCCGACCTCGCCGCACGAGCGCCTGGGCGGCAAGGTGAGCGGCTTCGGACACGCGCGCGGGGTCCGCTCCGCCGGCAAACGGCTCGAAGTCAACCGGCGCGAAGGGTTTCGGCTTGTGATGCCTGTTTGCTCCGCCGTACACAGGAGGTCCCGATTGTTCGCTCATGCCCCAACGCTACTCCTGTGTTTTCGCTCGTGCACTCTTGACTGGGCTTGTTGTGGTGGTGCCTGCTGCGGGGCGTTCCTTTCCTGACCCTCTTTGAATCCATGGGCGCCGCGACACGCCGCGGTTGCCGCGCGTCGTCGTCGGGGTTGGGGTCAAAAGAGGTCACGACGGCGTGGGGGCCGAGCGTGTCAAAACGGCCTTGAGCTTGAGGTACAGTATTTATGGCTGTTTCTACAGTCGGCAGGGGCCTTTAGCTCAGTTGGTAGAGCATCGGACTTTTAATCCGTGGGTCGTGGGTTCGATCCCCACAGGGCCCACCCTTTTCGCAGGTCAGAGGCGTTTCGCCTCTGACCTGCTTTTCTCTTCAGGGCCAAATCCAACGGAAACCCAACGAATTCACGGAGTATCCGCATCGTGAACACTCGCGATAGCCAGTGAAAGCTCCCTGTAGGCATCCAAAATTGGTTGATGGTCATAGATGTCCGAAAGCGGGATCGATCGGACGCGGTGCAGGACGGACTCAAACGGAGAAGGCGCTCGATGCAGAAGGGGACCATCGTGGCCGGCCACCTGATCCGCCGTGATGTCCAGAATGTAGCCTCCACGCTCCAACCAGCAGTGCGAATGCAGCCACGATGGGCCTTGTTCGCCACAACGGATATACCATCCTTCCTGACCGTAGTCTTCTAGAACTTTGGCGAGAATGAATGAAGCCCATCGGCACGAGCCATGCGGGAAGCTGCGCAGCCCCGAGTGACTGCTGACATCCATGTTCCGTACGGCCAGGCGGAAGGCATTCATGATGCTTTTGACCTTCTGGAGTTGTTGCTCGTCCATTTCAGCGTCCTGGCTGTCGCATCACTTGATCGAGCGCCTCGGCTACCTCGGTATGAACTACTTTGCGCCCCATGTAGACGTCTTGAGTCATCGATACCTGAGCATGGCCCAATTGGTCGGCTCCGATCCGCGCTGAGAGCCCCTGAGCGTCTATGAGGGTGGCTACCGTCTTACGGTAGGTGTGCGAAGTGACCCAGTCGAGCTTGAGCGCGGCACGGACCCGTCTCCATTGTTTGCTGACCGCGGACGGGTCCCGGAGGACGCCCGTCGTGGACGGGAAGATCACGTCGTAGATGTTGCTGGTGGCGGCTACTTGCCGGCCCAGCAACATTGAGACGGCGAAGTCCGGGAGGGGCAGGGTCCTGGCGCCTGACTTGGTCTTGGTGAAGCTCTCGCGGATCATGCCACCGCCAGGTACGCGGTTGACCTTACCGGAAATGGTGACTGTCTGGGCTGTAAGGTCGACGTCCTTCCAGCGGATCCCGAGCACTTCGGAAATGCGGGCGCCGGTGGCAGCGAACATGATGACCACGTCCGTTAGATCGGCTATCGCGCAGTACTGGCTGATGGTCTGCTTGGGGGTGACCTTGTTCTCTGCATTGAGGACCTTGTCCGAGTTCCTCAGGGCGTCGATAACACCCCGGAGCTCATCCACCGTGAGGGCTCGCGCCGGCTTGGATTCCATCTTGATGGTGCCGACGTCTCGAACAGGATTCGTGGTCGCCGCTCCGAAGCGAACTGCAAGCCCAAACATGCCGCTGAGGATCACGCGGGCTGACTTCGCGACTGATGGTCCATGGTTGTTTTTGAGGACCTTCACGAAGCCGTCCAGACGCTGCGTTGACGCCTCCCGGATCTTGTAGCCTCCGAGCCCCTTGAGGACGTAAGTGGATGCGTATCGGTACCGCTCCATCGTCCGGATAGCACGGCCTTCTTCCAATAGGTGCGCCTCGTAGGCTTCCCAAAGCGCCGTAAGCCGGCTCTCGGGTGTGAGGTCTTCGACCGAAGGAGCCGTCCGGTCCGCCAAATGGGTTGAAAGATTGCGTTCCGCTTCCGCCCCGGTTCGGCCGTTGCGTTCCACCAGTCGGGTAACTCCGTCTAGATCCCGGACGCGGGCCTTGGCCACCCAGCGGCCCTTGGCTAGCTCGGTGCGCTTGATTTTGCCCCAGGATCCTAGGGGCAGTGGGGGTCTGGCCATGTTGGTTCTTTCACAATGAACGGGGGGTGTTTAGGTGGGTTCAGTCTGAGCTTTGGCGGCGCGTCGCGCGCGGAATGCGGTTAAGTCAGCGATGGTTTCGTCGTCAAGCTCTGGATCGCTAACCCCCAGCTTCCTGAGTTCAGCAATCGCGCTGTCCATCTCTGTCATCCAATAGTCGTAGGCTTCCGCACTTTCGTCTGGCAAGCCACGGGCAAGGCGCACGTCCCGGATTTCTCGGACTTGGTCCCGCACTGAGTCGTAGCCCGTCCAAAACAATTCAAGTTGCCTGAAATGACCTTGGATTTCAAAGACCCTGTCCCCGATGTTTTCTTCCCTCAGGGATGGAATGCCGAAGCGCTCTCCTTCAATCGAGCCGCCTTCGTTGGAGAACCATTTCCACGCGCCCCATGGCTTAGCGTGGCGGCCAGGCAGTACTTCTATCGTCTGATCTTCTCCGAGGGGGACGATCAGGGCCAGCGGCCCCGTCCCGAGGGCTGCGGCAATGACTGACAATTCACCTACCGTGATGTTCTTGCGGGCGCCGGCTTCGAGGTTTACCAGCGTTGTCCGAAGCATCTTGTATCCCAGTGCCGTGCAAGCGTCGGCCAAGCCTTGGACTGACATGCCGTTTTCTTCACGGGCCTGCCGTACGCGTGCGCCTATCGCTGCAGCGGTCCTTTTCATCCACTCATTACCAGAGTCTTCTGTCATAAAGACTGACGATACATGGGTGGAATCGTAAAAGTCTAGGTTGACAACTGACAGAACCTCTAGCATTATGAATTTGACGGATAAATGCTCTAATCGTCAGTAAACATGACGCAGGTTTAGGAGGCTGGTTTGAACAGTACGTCAACCCCGTTCGCTTTGGACCACCATCTTTCGGCCCAAGATGTGGCCGATAGATACGGTGTGCCGCTGCAGACGGTCCGCGTGTGGCGCATGAAGGGCTACGGCCCTCGGGGCTTCTCTGTGGGGCGGTATGTCCGCTATCGCTTGAGCGAATGCATTGCATTCGAGGAGACGCAATTGAGCCCCTGACACCGCGAAGCCCAACGCTTAGAAAAATGCGGCCCGGTTGAACTCGCCAAAGTCACCAACCGAACCGCTTGAAAACCACCAACAGGAGGATTTTCCATGCCCAATTCTATTGCATCCGCGTCGACTCGTTACGTGACCGCTCGCCGACTCCGGTTCGCTCCAGGCCCAACCGCGACCAGTCCGCGGGACGCCTCGATTCCGGCCAACACAGCGGTCAAAGCCATCCCCAACGAATGGGGCTCCGCTACCCTGCTCTTCAGCCTGGACCACGACGATGACTACCAGTTTGATGACGCGTTGGATGTCGTCGACTTCATCCCGGCCTAGTCCCAAGCCACTCACTGGTCACCCGCGTGAACCAGCGCCTGCACCTTCGGTGCAACAAACAGTAAAACCCAGCTAGGAGAACCTTCGTCATGACCACCACAACAATCCCCGCTTCACCTGCACAATTTGGTTGCTCCAACAGCGAGCCCGCCCTCGCTGCCCCTCGTGGGTTCAGACCCGCCACGGCCGCGGACTTCACCAACCGTAGGGAGGGATGGGTCGGCCCTATGATCTACGGTCCGGAACTTGTCAATGGGCGCCCCGAGGCGGCAGCAGTCCTGACGTGGGCACCAGATGACGGCCTCACCTACGTCCTCGATGAAGACATCTATCCCGACGCGGATCCGACCGCCGCAGAGGACGCCTTCGGACGGCTTGAGGCGCTTCTCGATTATGTCGCCTTGGAATCAGAGGCCACTTCGCCATCGGATCTAGCACGCGCCTTCCGGGCAAGCGAGGACAACTTCTACAACTTCGACGCTCCATGGGACGACACCCAAGACCTCGTGCTGAACGATCGCGGGGAACCCACCTTGAACGCTTCAAAGGTGATCGGCGGAGGCGTCCCCATCGGCCTCCATCTGACCATCTCGCTCGAAGACTTCGAGGGCTTCGGCCTGGACGTGTATGCAGAAGGCGAAAATCTCGAGCTCACGGGAACGCGGGAAGAAATCGCGGCTGCGGCGGACCTCCTCGCCGAGATGGGCGCCAAGCTCAAGGCGTTCCTGGATGAGCGGCCGGCGTGACCATGTCCAGCGCTAGCAATGACCCCCTCCATCGTGCGGTGAACGCGATCATCGACGCCGACATGTCTCTAGAAGAAACCGTCGCCGCCTTCTGGAGCCTCATACCCAAGGAGTTTCACGCGACGCATCTTGAGCGATGCAGAGAGGACCGTTCGTCCAGTCCAGCAGCGATCTCGTGATGCAAGAGAGCCGAGGCGGGATCGCCAACAACATGAAGAAGATCTGTTTGTTCATCAGATCGAAACGAAAGGGCAGCTATTGAACTACTCGGGTCAAGGCTTCGAGATCATCGTCAGATGCACCGGTAACCGCAAAGCGAAGAAAAAGCACAGGTACGACTTTGGCCGGGTTGTCTTCACTACTGCCCCTTTCAACGACAACCCCAGCGGCGACGTGGTTAGGGAGTCCTGGCCGACGGAAGGTGGGTGGGTTGGGATTCTGGGAATAGAACTGCCTCGACACAGGGACGGATCATTCCGCAGGGCCAAAGTTCCGAGCATTCAGATATTCGAATCCCATCAGGAAGATCAACCCGGAGCGACCAAGATTCTGGTGCGATGCCCAGTTTGCGGGACGAACAGACCCGTGAGCCTGCAAACTCTGGACCGCATTGTAGCCCAAAAATTTGCCGACGGTGAACATGTTTTTGACGTTTCTAAGTAGGTTTAGTAGCGTAATCACTATCTGGACTTCGGTTCGGGTCGCGGGTGAGCTCCTTCGTCAGAGAGCTACGTGCATTCCAAAGAATGCATTGATCCTCATGGTTGCGTGGCGCAACCTTTCCCTGGTCGGGATGAGGTTCAATCGCCGTGGCCCGAAAGGCCCCCCGCCTTGTCAACCAAGAACCGCAAGATTTCCGAGCGAATGTCCCGCGCACGCGGAACCGTCGCCGCCATGTCAATTCACCACCCGTCAGACTCTCCCCAGGTCATCGAGGCCAAGCGGGAACTGCGGGCAATCAAGCTCCAAGAGTACGTCGCCAAAGCCGTCTCTGAATTTCCGCCCCTCACCGAGGCGCATCTCGAGGAAGCCGTCCGCCTACTGCGCGGTGATATCTCTTGATCGCGGCAACCCAAACATTGGTAATCGACGTCACGGCGTACCCGTGGCTCAACAGCTATGACGCCGGCGAGCTCGCCCGATATGCGGACGAAACCCTCATTGAGGCGCAGCCCGGGGATGTCGTTCAACTCCACGTCGGGCGATTGGAACCTGCACCGGTCCTCGAATCATTCGCTTGGGTGCGTGGTGATCTCATCTACAACGTGATCGGCCCCGCGAACCAAGTGAACCGGGCGTGGGTGCAAATGCTCCACGCGGCCGAACTCGCAAACGCGCCTTGGGCTGATGCCTGATGGCGCGCATCCGAACGATCAAGCCCGAGTTCTGGACTGATGGCAACGTCGTCAAACTGTCGCCGCTGGCAAGGTTGTTTTTCATTGGCATGTGGAACTTCACTCTTTGTGATCACGGCCATGTGGCTGACGACGCCTTCCGCCTCAAGCTGCAAATCCTCCCAACCGACGACGTAGACCCCGATGACCTCCTCGGGGAAATCATGGCGGCCGGGCGCGTGCAGCGGATTTTGGACGGAGACGGCCGGGCTTACCTTCACATCAAGCGGTTCTCGGACCACCAGAAGATCGATCCTCGGTGGAAAACGCGTTGCCCCGCTTGCGCTCAGGTTGACTCACTCGTCCCCATCGAAACTCCGGTGAGTTTGAGCGAGCCACAGAGAGACTCCGCAGAACTCGCCCTAGGAAGGGATGGGATGGGAAGGGATGGGAAAAAGACTTCATCAAAGCCTCCGGCTTCGAAGGAGTTCGATTCGTTCTGGGCTTCATACCCGAGAAAAATTGGCAAGGATCTTGCGCGGAAGGCTTTCGAGAAGGCCCTCAAACGGGCCGATCCCCGCACGATCATGGACGGTCTTGAAACCTTGCGCAAAGAGGTAGCTGGTAAAGATCAGCAATTCATTCCTCATCCAAGCTCGTGGCTAAATGCCGGCCGCTGGCAGGACGAAGCGCCTCAGGGCGCCCTGCTCGCCGTCGTTCCCCAGCAGTATGGGTGGGCCAACCAGTGAACCCGGAACAGTTCGTAATTGGCGCATGCATGCTGTCCCGCGAGGCCGTCCGCTTTGCGACAGAAATTGTCCACCCCGAAGACTTCCAGAGCCACCTCCTGGGGGAAGCGTTCTCGGTAATGCGGGAAATGTATGCCAACACGGAACCCATCGAACCGGGCTCGGTTTTCCTGAAACTCAAAGCCCGGGGAATACCCAACCTGAACATCACGGACTTCTTTGCTTGGCAGCAGGGGACGTCCTCCGCGCACACCGTCGAGTTCTACGCGAAACAGGTGCGCGAGGAATCGGTGAAGCGTGCCCTACGGTCTACAGGCCAACGACTGATCCAGCAGGCAACGAGTGACGGGATGCCCCCAGCCAAGGCTCTCAGCGACGCCATGGAGGACCTCAAAGCCATCCGGGAGAACACTCCTGGGCAGGGCATCGGTTCCAAGAAGCTCTCCGAGATCCTTGCGGTGAAGGAAGACCACGACTGGATTGTTCCACGCCTACTCGAGCGTGGGGACCGGATGGTGATCACTGGATACGAAGGCTTCGGGAAGTCCACATGGATCCGGCAGATGGCCATCCAGTTCGCGGCGGGAATCAACCCCATCACCTTGGATCACATCGATCCACTCCGGGTACAGGTCGTCGACGTCGAAAACACCGAAGGACAGTGGCGCAAGGAGGTCCGCGCAATGGCAGCCAAGGCCCGCCAATACGGCACCAGCGATCCCGGGAACATCGATGTCGCCTGCCACGGTCGGATCGACATCACAAAGGACGCCGCGCTCGGCGCCATCCACCGTCTCGTTGACCAAAACCGACCGGAGATCATGTTTATCGGCCCGATATACAAGATGGTCCCAAACGGCATAAACAACGACGATGACGCGGCGCCGCTCATCACAGCCCTTGACTCCCTGCGGGACCGCGGCTTGGTGCTGGTCATGGAGGGCCATTCGCCGAAGGGCAACGGGCAAATGGCCCGAGACCTCTCACCGCGTGGTTCCGCTGCACTCATGGGTTGGCCGGAATTCGGATTCGGTCTGGCTCCCGAGGGTGACGGTTCGACCGCAGCAACGATCCAGCGCTGGCGCGGTGACCGAAATCAGGGCACCGATTGGCCCAAGCGACTCGAAAAGGGCGGGCCGTTCCCGTGGACTGCCGACAACATCCACCCAAACACCAGACGCAGGTACTACGGGGCCGGCGACGGACAGACGGACGGGGCGGTCTGGTGAGCACTCAGAACAAGGTTCGGACACCCAAGGTCCGACGAGACCTCATGAGAGAGGCACAAACGGGGGACCCAAGACAGTCGCCAGTTGAGGTGCTGAACGCCACTCAGGCGCCACGGGAAGGCGGCGATGTACGGACTGTCATTCATGCACGTGCAGACCGGGAAAAGGTGCGCCATGACTCTGCCACGCCCCCTGGCAGATGCGAGCTGTGTGTACCAAATATCCGCATCGTCGAGGACAGCTATTTCCTCACCATTACCGAAGCCGCGCATGAAGCCCGCTGCCCGAATTACCCCTCCGAACACACTCAACTTTTGAAGGAATCCACCACATGGTGAATGCAGTCATGGGCCTAGGCAGCGATATGCCCCAACGCCTCAACCAAATCGAACGCAACATCCGGGACCTCTCGACTCAGCCCGTCCTGCGGCACGCTTCCACCGGGCAGGATGGCGGAAAGGGTCTGTCGACCGATGTTGATGGCTTACACCTCTTCACGCCTAGCGGCACGGAAGTAATCCACCTCGATACAAACACTGGGACATTCTTCGCGATTGGACAGGTCGGGCAGGTCTCGATCAGCGGCGGTGCGGACATTGGTTCCACCGTCCCGCTGATCGAGTTCGCCACGAGCGACAATGGCGGAGTTCAGTCGTACCCTGGCATGCTTTTCCAGTCGTACAACGAGCTGATCATGCAAGGCCCGCAGACCATAACAAACGGATCCTCCAATGCCATCCTGTCGGCCAAGGACAGTGGGGCATGGGCGAAGACCTACGACACCACCGGCTCGGGTGCCGCGTACCTGAATATTTCCAATACCGGTACGTTCTACCTCGGCAACTGGGCTGGAACTGCGGGTGTCTATACGACAGCGAAGAACGGCCCGGTGCTGATCGTTGGGGGCCTAACCGTGAGCGGTACGAAGAACTTTGTCCAAGATCACCCGACGAAACCGGGATACATCTTGAAGCACGCCTCTGTGGAGGGCCCGGTCAACGGCGTTGAATATTTTGGCACTATTACTCTCGGCGGCAACGGTGAGGCTGTCGTGGCGTTGCCTGACTACTTCGAAGCCCTCACCTACGCGGAAAACCGGAACGTGCAAGTGACGGCCATTGGCCGGGCTTCGGTTCCAGTCTCGGCTGACCGCATCAGCGCGGGTAGCTTCACGGTCTATGGGGCTGCGGGACAGGAAGTGGACTGGATGGTCAAGGCAGTGCGCTGCTCCACTAACCCGAACGAGCCGATCGACTTCGAGGTTGTCTCCTTGAAGGACACCACGCCGCCCACGCCGCCCACGGATTCGACGGCGGACACAAGGAAGGCGCCGTCCGCGGCGGCGCCTTCCACGAGTTCTAACGGCCCGGCGCCGGTGGGGGTCCAGGCTTGACCAGGTTCGCGCTGGTTGTACCGGCAGCAAGGCTCGGCGGAGGCGTGACAACGATGACCGGCCCTGTTCCGCCAGCCTTGGGCGCGGGTGCGACGGGCTGTTCGAGAACCGGCGCGACGGGCTCTACCGGCGCGGGAGCCTGGACTGGAGCTGGAGGAACCGGAGCGGCCGGGCCTGCTGCTATGGGGGCATCTGCTGGCGTTGCTGGGGCAACCGGGACTGTCACGGTTGCTGGCGCGGTGGTTGCCGCAGCCGGATCCGGCGAAGGCGCCACAGTGACCGAGGCTGTCGGCGCCGCGGTAGCTGTGGGTGTAGCGGTCGCGGTCACTGTCGGGCCGGGCGTGGTGTCCGCGTTCGCACTAGCGACCATGCCGAAGGTCAGTCCGCCGGCCAACAGGACAGCAGCGCCGCCGCCAAGTGCGGCCAAGGTCGTTTTCGTCTCCATGCCCACAGATTAATCGCCGAAGCCCCAAATTAAAACCCTTTTCATCCAACGAATTTACAAAGCAGCGCGTGGCGCCGACCGAACGGCCGGACGCCAACCAACCAATGAAGGAACACCTCACGCAATGAGCAACCAAGATATCAATCCGAATGAACTGATGCCCGCCGACGAGCAAGCCGCCATCGGGAGGGCTGCAATACTCGGACACTTCGAAATGATATGGGCGGAACTGCAGTCCACGATCAATCAGTTGAAGGAAAACCCGGAACTCGTCACACGGGAACACGTCATTCTCTACAAAGACGCCATTCGCCACTTGATGGAATGGCTTCGGGCCAACGGCATCGAAGTCTATGCCCAGGTTTCTGAGGCGAAGGGCATTGATGTTCTGCCGGGTGATCGCCTGTGAACGGCCGCGAAATCACTCGGGCGCAGCGAGGAAACGGGGCCGACGCCAGTGGTCTATGACACCTATCGTCCGAACCTCGGCGCCCTCGTGTCAGGAATTACCGCGCAGTGGATCGTCGCCCGCCTGCCGAAGTCCGCCATGGAGGACACATGCCGGCACTTTCGCGATCGGGGCCGACCTGACGTTGCCCGCACCATCCACGAAGGGTGGCGGGACATCGAAGCAGCCGCCCAAGCCCATGCGAGAACTGTGCGCGAAGCCGAGATTTCCGTCACCGGAAGGACGGAAGGGCCGGAAACGGAAATGCCGCCAGTCTTGAAGAAGAAGGAGATCACTCCGGAGGCCGCGGCCACCATTCTCGGGACTACCTCGAGCAGGGTAAGGCAGCATCTCCGGGCCGGTCGCCTCCGTGGCAACAACACAAGTGGCCGATGGTTCATTGAACCCGAGGCTTTGAATGAATTCCGACTTGAGAGAAGCGCATGAACCATAAGGACCAGAGAGGCGCACGATGAGTGAAGAGCCTGACGTCACCGAGCTCATTGAGCTAGTCCAAACCAGACTAGGGACGACACGAGCAGCGGCGGAAGACTACGTCCACGGGACGATTCTTGGTGAGCCTCGGACAGGCGAGACGACCGCAGCTCACCACATCCAAGAAGCGTTGACCAGCTTCCGCGCAATGCCCGCCCTCGTCGTGACTCCAGCTCCGGTCCGCCCGAGCCTGGGAAGGCTGCACCAGATCATCGCCGACGTGGAATGGCTCACGACATCCGTTGAGAGGCGCGACGTCTTGCCCACCCCCGACGAGATCCGGGCACTGTTCAGCTACGCCGCAAGGATGAAAGTTGTAGCCAAGGGCGCCGGCCTCGAATTCGAGGAGGACCGGTGAGCTTCACCTTCCCGTCGATGGTCACTTGGGACCCCAACGGTAAACAGAACGTCAAGAATGTGTCGTTCCAGGTGTACGCGGTCACGGACACGGGTTTCACGACGCCGCTGGCGATCACGGACACGTTCAACAACCCCTTGCCGGGCAACATTCTGAACTCGGGCACGCAAGGTGTGTTCCCACAGTTCCAGCAAGCCACCAACTCCACCGTTGTGATCGCGGACGCCACCAAAGTGTACGCATGGACCATCAACTGCGTCCAACAAGACAGTGCCACAGCAAGCTTCATCACCACCGGTGGCACAGCTACGAAGGCGGCGCTGGATGGCGCTTATGCCGCCACGTCTACAACAGTTCCGAAATGGGTCACGGCCACCGCCTACACGGCAGGGCAACTGGTCATCTCACCCAATGGGGACGTTGTATCCGCCATCGCCAGCCACACTTCGGGCGGCACCTTCAGCGCCGCCAACTGGAACCTCAGCCCGACTTATGCCTCATTCCTCGACCCCGCATCCATAGGGCCGATGGGCATCCGCAAGAAGACTTCATCCACCTACGGAACGGGTTACGTTTTTGGCACGGCAAGTTCTTTCGGGTTTTCCGGGACGGGAACACCAGCCGACATTGCCGGCGCGTTTGGGATCTACCAGGAGTATGGGCGCAGCGCCCCCGGAGCTAACGTGCTACATACGACGCAGGGCGGCTACGCGATCACCAACTACTGGGGGCCGACGACTGACGACGTAGCGGAGGGCTTCTCCAGCGCGTGCCTTCTGAAGGACGGCGGCGTTCCGTTCACACAGAATGCGTCTACGACCGCGTTGGAGGGCATCTCTCAGGTCGAGAACAATGTCACGGTCACTGGAAAGACCGTCGCCGTGTCAGGCCGAGCAGGCTTCAAAGGAACATCCTCGACGGCATACGGCTACTCGTTCTATGCCCAGACAGAGAAGGATGCTTCGGCGTCCGTGGCAACTTATGTCGGCTTCGCTCAGGACGCCACCGGAGGGGCGACGAACAACTTCGGCGTCAAAGTCGTTGACCGGATCGAAACTCAGACCAGCCTCGGAATCAATCCCGCCAGCGGCAATGGTTTGTTCAATGTGAACATGGCTGGGGTGTCCGTCAGTTCGGGAAACACGCCGTTTGCCCGGGTCTTGCCTCCCTCAACATCCGACTTCGTCAGTCTCCGCGTGGGTGCCGCGGCCGGCCAGACGAAGAACATCCAAGAGTGGTGGCCATCAGGGGCATCAGCGGCACAGGCATACGTCGACACAACGGGAGCAGTTAGAAGCCGGCAGGGCTTCTTCGCGCACGACTCGGGCGGCACCACCATTGTCGGGCTCACTTCATCGGGACCGAAGTGGTATGCATCTGGGCTTCAGCAATCCACCGTGGGGGCCGCCGGGTCAGCGGCCGCCTTACCAGCAGCACCCAACAAATACCTCAAGGTCGTTGATGCCAGCGGGACAACACTGGTCATTCCGGCCTACAACGCATAGGAGAAACAATGAACCCCTCAGCAATCCTTGCCCTGCTTAGCGATCTTTACGCGCAGGTCGCCGCCGCTCAAGAGGAAGCGGCGGCACAGTTGGCACGGGCAAATAATGCAGAAGCCCAGCTTCGGCAAATAGAAAATCAGCCGCAACCCAAACCGAAGACCCGCCGGCCGGCTGTGACTCGCTCGGGCGGGTCAAAGGAGGTAGGTCGAAGTAGTGCCTCGATGCCCTAGGGAGCGAGAGCAGCGAGGACGCGGCGGGCAATCTCGGCATGGCCGGCGTCGTTCGGATGGTTACCATCCGCCGCCAGGGGGTATACGGCAGAACCCTTCGGAGCTACGGTTGCGGGATTTTCCCGAAGATCGCCAATCTTGACGAACTTGCCGCCCCTGGCTTCGCAGGCCTGTTGGATCTGCGTATCGAAACCTTGGGTCGTTCCGAACTGCCATGTCCCCACGCAGACTAGGACCGGTTTGGCTGCCGTGAGCCTCGTAAGCAGGGACTCCAGGTTCGCCCGGAACGCGCCAAGGTCAGTCTTATTGACGTCGTTGGTGCCGAGCTCAAGCACGACAAGATCTGGCGCGGCAGGGATGTTGGCTAGTGCCGCTACTTGCGCGAGGTTCGCGCCGGCCTTGAAGTCCGCAGTAGCGTCCACTTTCCCGCCAGCCTCAAGGCCTGCAGCCACGAGGGGTCGGAATGACTTCGGCTGCTCCGTCGCATTCCACCCGTCCGTCAGAGAGTCACCTATGAAATAGGTGGAGAGCACCCCATCGGCCCGCCCCTTGGCCAGGGGATCAACGGGGGCTGGTGAGGGTGGCAACGTGACGCCTGCCTCATAGGCCTTCTGAACCTTCTCGGACACGGGTGGCGGCGAAGATGCACAGCCCGCCAAGGCCAGCGCCGAAATTACGATCACAGCAGGAAGTACGCGGCGAAGGTTCAAGGAAATGCCCCCAATAGTCATGCCCTGATTGTAAAGGCTCCATACGGCCGAGGGTGTCGGATGACTGAATCCCCGCTTCACCCTCCCAGACCCTCACTATTTTGACCTAGACAGACTTCGGTATAGGAAGGAACCATGACGAAAGCTGGAACTACAAGACACTTGGAGCTCCGCATGAAAGGGGCCGACGCAGGCCTCGTCGTCGGGCAGCTCAAGGCGATGCTGGCAGCGCTGCCTCCGGACGATTCCAGTGCCAACGATCTGCATCTTCGAAACTTGATGGAGGCGTTCATTGCGGGCTTTGAGATCGGACCGCATGCCGCTTAGAGAGGAAGTCGCATCGGCGCGTCGAGTCGCAAGTTGGCGTAAACTGTTTCAGATTAGAGCCGCCCTGATCTTGCCGACATCCCTGTTTTGTCGGCAGCATGTGATTGAGTAGATACATCAGACTGGTTATCTCGAACGCTAGGAGTCAGAATGCCCGCGATCCTATCCGAGCGACCAACCCAGCTCACTTCGTTCCCGAAGTCGTTTGCGGATTTGCCCGCTCACCATCGCTTTGCACTCGCGCTCATTGCGGCGCACAATGACGTTCGCCACGAACCGACCCCGCGCCGGGTATTGCTGAGCTACGTTTCTTCCACCGTTGGCGAAAATTCGAATCCTTTCGTACGCAGGGAGCTTCCGGAACGTCTAATGGCTGTTCTTGCAGACCTGAGTGATCAGTCATTGATGGACACTTTGCCGGATGGACTAAAGCTGTCATCTTCCGCTGAGGCGGCACGGGAGAGTTGGAACGGGCCTTTTAGGGAATTGGTTTCCAGCCTCACCGCAACAATAAGCGCCCGTTGATCTCTGAGCTTTCCGCTATCCTTCAGGGATGACAGAGAGCACCGGGTATTCGCTAGAAGACTTTGAACAGCAGGGCCTGAAGCAAGCGCATAATACTGAAGCCATCGACCCCCGCGCGCCTTTCAAACATGATCGCGACCGCATCCTCTATTCAAGCGCGTTTTCTGCACTAGCCGGCAAAACGCAGGTCGTTCCCGCCGATGAGCTAGGCGGCTACCATACTAGGCTGACCCACAGCCTTAAAGTTGCCCAGGTCGGCCGGCGAATGGCTGAGATGCTTGTCCTGGAAAATGGCGGCAATGGGCCAGATCCTGATTTAGTGGAGTCCGCCTGTCTGGCTCACGATATCGGGCACCCGCCATTTGGTCACGCGGGCGAGACGGCGCTCCGGGAGACTTACGGGGAATTGATGAACGAGTATCGAGAACCTGGAGACGCTGAGGCTGGCGCTGATGGATTCGAAGGCAATGCTCAGAACTTTCGCATCCTCACCTATTTGTCGGATCGCAGCCATGGCGGTCACCGAGGCCTTCACCTAACCCGTGCGACGTTGGACGCGACAACGAAGTATCCGTGGCGGCGAGCTCTCGAGAAGTCGGACGGCGACATTGATAAAACCCGAAAGTTCGGAATCTATGCCGAAGACGAGGACACTTCCACGTGGTTATATGGCCCTTCGTTGCCATCTGGGCGACCCGTGGAAGAACAGATCATGGACTGGGCGGATGACGTAACTTACGCGTGTCACGATCTCGAGGATTTCTTTCGGGCTGGTTTCATTCCGCTTGCGTCGATCGTAGCTTTCCCCACGGTCTCGGGGAAGCTGGATTTGACCCAAGAATCCGAGGAGCTTTCATACTTCCTAAACTACGTCGAGGGTAAGTGGACCGTCTTTGATCGTCAGGATGCCGTCGATCAGCTCCGAATCTTTAGCAACTACTTCCGGTTCTTTGGTCCGTTTCGAGGAAGCCATAGGGATCGGCAGGCTCTAGCCGCCACTACTCGAGGGCTGATTCGCCACATGCTGACGGGTATAGCACTGGAACCGACAGAAGCCTACGACGGTCACCTGACTCGATATGGGGCGAAGTTCCGAGTTCCGGAGGACCGCCAACGCATGTGCGCTCTGCTCAAGGAGCTGATTTGGTGCTATGTGATCGATCGGCCTGAACTGACAGGGCAGCAGCGTGGACAAAAACACATGGTTTCCGAGCTCCTTCGTTGGCACTCGGCGGATCCAGAGCACCTTCTCCCTGCAGATAGGCTGGAGGACTTTCAGGATCATTCAAACCGAGTTCGCGCTGCATGCGATCACGTGTCGTCACTGACCGAGAAGCAGGCGACGACGCTGTTCAGGCGCATGAGCGGTACCGATATCGGATCCATCACGGACGTGGCATACTGAGGAGATTTCCATCCGTAGGCATGGTTTGAAACAGAATGTGCCTAAGATTTTCCTTCTTACATAAAGGGAACCCTTTGTGTATGCTCGGGTCATGAACGCCACGGATTCAGCCCTTAGGGTCGTCGGTTACATTCGCGTCTCCACGTCCAAGCAGGACATCGGCCCCGAGGTGCAGATTGCGGCGCTGGAGGCCGAAGCCAAGCGGAATGGATGGGCGCTCACGATCTACCGTGAAGACGCCGCCTCCGCACAGAGTCTCAAGAACCGGCCCGTGCTAGCCAGGGCGCTCGCAGATTTGAAGGGCGGATCTTTCGACGCGCTCGCAGTTTCGAAGCTCGACCGCCTCAGCCGTAGCGTCGCAGACTTCGCTGGGATGTTGGAAACGGCGAACCGTCAGCGATGGGCCCTGATCTGTCTTGATCTCGGGATCGATACATCGACCATCACCGGCGCGGCAATGGCGCAGGTCACCTGTACTTTCGCGGAGATGGAGCGCAAGAAGATCGCGGAGCGCACCCGCGATGGCATGGCGAAGATCAAGACGACGACGGGCAAGCACATGGGGCGCCCCAGCTCGCTGCCTGCGGCTACCGTCCGTCAGATCGTCTCAGAGCGCGAAAACGGCGCCTCACTGGCAGGGATTGCCAGAAGTCTCAACGAGGGCGCCGTGCCGACTGCTGCGGGCGGGAAATGGTACGCCTCGACGGTGCGTCAAGTGCTTGGGAGTGCAAACGCGGGGAACATGAGCAAATGAGTGCGTGCGCAGGCCGCGGCACCTATCCTGCGCGGGCATGGACGAACCAAATTCGGAGTACGCGAGATCCAGGCTTTAGTCGCCTGCTGGAGTCAGGCGTGGAGAGGGCTGGGATCAATCCAGGTCAGTACCACGACTAACAGGCCAATGAGTCCGAAGATAGCCATCCCCCAAGTCCAGGTCTCATAGCCCTTCCAGGTAGGAACGGGGAGACGACCGGCCGCCAGCCGTACGTTGATTTTGTTTCTCCGCTCCACGAAGGGGCTGCCATGAACGCGCAAATGTTCGGGGTGGCCTTCCTCGTAGACTTCAAGCCAGTGTGCATCCGACAGCTCGGCTTGGCGGTGTCGTGCCATTAGCGACACACAAAGCACCGCCACGACGACAGACAGGGTGGCGGCAAGGGTTCTGGACCATTTTGAGGTGTCGGCCCCAAGGGCGATGGTGAACAGGAAAGCCTGAGCCGTCAGAGACAGGAGTGGAACTTGCCACAGCAGGTTGTCCCACTGCAAACGCCGAGCAACAACAGCCTGATAGACGGAGCGATGAGGATCATCCATGAATCAGAGTATGCATGGCGGAGCGCTCTGATGATCCCCGCGACACGGCTCATTGAGATGGGAAGGGCTTGACCGGAGACGCGCATGCGGGGCCATCCAGCAGGTCCGTTGGCGATACCCGATCAGCCGGTCATCTCGAGTCGCGCCCGGGCCCTCTCTCCGACGAATGCATTTCTAAGGACCCAGCCATTCCTATGGCCTGAGCCAGTCGATCCACTAAGCCACACAACAGCAGGATCAGAGACTGGAGATGGTCCTCGTCGATCTGAATCCACTTGGTCCAGTCAGGACTGCCAAATGCTGGCCCGGATACCCGCTGATTTTTCGGAAGATTCCTCCAGCCCCGGCCCGGCTCGGGCCAGCGGCTATGTACGACAGCATTGCGCTGGTGTAGCGCGACTTCAACATCATTCAGAAGTGTCACGACATGGTCTGCGAAGGCAGCCGGTTCGTCGGGAAAGTCAACGCGTCGGGATTTCAGGAGTTTGATACACAAGTCAATGCTCGCCTTGGCGCTCTTGCCAGCATGAGCCTCCTGCGACTCTCCGCTCAGCGACATGACAAGGAACTCAAGCTTCAGTTCGACAACTGCGGCAACCATGACGACCCTGCCAACGAGAGCCGGGAACTCGCCGAGGTCGTAGCCGAACATGTTGTCGGGAATGCCATAGGGGTCCGTCATACTGCCCGTCTACCGCCTTGTGATGATGGATTCGAACGGGGTTAATCTATCTCTCTGGGCGTCGCACATCTGCAGCGTTACCCGTGTGGCCGTATCCCTGATGGGCTCCATGGTGAATGCCTGCGAAGACATGAAACCGTCACTTCCACCGTTCGCTCCTTGGAATGCGCAGACATCGCCGTTCTGGTCAACGAGGCGCCCTAACAGACTGACCTGGCTCAGTGAGGTGGCAGGCAACAGAACGTGCGCCCTGGTCATTGTGTTCCAAATTTCCAAACTGGTGAAATATCCACGAAAGCGCAGGCCTCCGAGTTTGACGACGAATTCAGGATTGTTGGCAACGACGACTTTCTGAAGAAGGTGCACTTCCGGGATCCGTAAGATTTCACCCATGCCCTGACTCAATCACACCCTCCACTGGCTGACAAGGAAGCTGTGGCCGACCGCTGCGGGGCGGAAAGTGTCATGCCTCCCGCAAGCATCCGCCCATTGGCTCGTCAGAAAACCCGACTCTAGCGCAACTGTCCAACGACGCCTAGAGTCTGCTTCAGACTGGCAATCTGCCAGGTATTGGCACTGTCGTCTCCGTGAGGCCTCCAGCAGTCCAATTACAACTCGATGAAATGGGGAGCAAACGAGCATGATTACGACCAAGTTGGGTTTTGGGGATGGCACAATGATCGACAATGGCGACGGAACCGCATCCTATAAAAAGCCTATCGAATTCACACAGGCTTTCCGAGTCCGAATTTCCGACGTCACCGGATTCTCCGTGACCAGAGGAAATAAGGCACTTGAGCGTACCCTCAAGATTCTCGGTAACGGTACCGAGCTTGCGTCGGTCAGTGTGAATCATGGGACCTCCGAAAAGATCGAGGCATGGTTCCGCGCACATCCAAGTTTCCGCGACAATCAGCACTCGGATGAAGCTGTTGACGCTACGCCTGCCCCGAACCTGGACGGGCGGCTTATCGCTGACGAACTGACAAAACTGGCAACTCTTCGGGACTCTGGGGTGCTAACTGATGAGGAGTTCTCGAAACAAAAGGCCAGACTCCTGAGCTAGCTCTTCCGCGTGACTCACTCGAAGCCGTGGTTGCGTGGCTGGGCGGGCGCGGCGCCGTCGAGGGCAGGTGTCTGAATTCGCGAAGTATCCTTCAAGGCGCATTAGGGGGCCATTAGTCCGGCAAACCTCGAGGTGAAGCGATCAAGCTTTGGCTGATAAAAGCCTTCGAGTCCACTGGCCTTGCTGTATCCGGACAGTGCCACCTGGGTCGCCACAGCAGCTTTGGCCGCGACGTTGTCTTTGGTTTCGGGAATCCGAAGAAGTCGGAACCCGGGACCTCCAGGATCGTGGGCGGGAATCAAGCTGTAGTAGGCACTCGCGCTCTGAAGCGTTGCGTGTGAGGTTTGGGTGTCGTAAAGCCATGCCTGAAAAAGGTTGCCAAGATCATCCGTGTATCGCTGAGCAAGGTTTCCCGTCTTGGCGAGTGCGTCGAGATGCTTGTGCTGATCGTTCGCATCATCGATCAGATCCTGAATGACTTTGAGCGTAGGGGCATCGATGGCCCAACCGATCGACTGAGCCTTGATCATCTTTCCCAAGCTCTCCTTCTGGGCTCGCTTGAGGACTTCGATGACTTTTCCACGCTCAATTTGGAGCCACCACAGGAACATCGAGTGCTCGATTGCGCTACGCAAAAGCGGTGATGTCTCTTCACTCAGACCGGCGTCTGAGAGCCGTACGGCCGCCTCTGCTGAGCGGATAGCGCGGGATGCCCATCCCCACGCAACAGGCTTGACGCACCACTCATTGAAATCATCTCTGCCGCCTTCCCCGAACGAAGAAGAGCCAGGAGCAGGGCCGTCTAGCCAAACCGCCTTCAAGTCGAAAAATAGCCGACGAAAGGCCTTTGCTCTTGCGGTATCCACGACTCCCCCTAATTCGCCCATGTTCCTTGGTGCACTAGAGACAATGATCCCCCCGCGACGCCGCAACGCATGGTTGCCTCGCTGTGGGGACACCCGGACGGGGTTGCAGGCACAATAGTCCTATGTGCGGGCGCTACGTTGTTTCGAAATCGACGGCTGACCTTATGGCCGCCTTCGACGTGCACGAGTCCTACGTCGATGAACTGCAGCCCTCTTACAACGTCGCCCCGACGGACACGGTGCCATTGATCCTGGATCGGAGTCCCGGTGAGGGTACGCCAGTGACGAGGAAACTTGTCACGGCGCGCTGGGGCCTCGTGCCGTCGTGGGCGAAAGACCCCAAAGGCGGGGCGAGGCTAATCAACGCCAGGATGGAAACCGTCACCGAGAAGCCATCGTTTCGGAAGGCCGCCTCGGCAAGGCGTGGTTTGCTTGTTGGTGACGGCTACTACGAGTGGGAGAAGATCCCTGGCGGCGGGAAGATCCCGACCTATCTGCATGATGCCGACGACCGGATCCTTGCCTTCGCGGCATTGTTCGAGAACTGGCCCGATCCTGCCCTCCCGGACGAGCATCCGGACAAGTGGTTGCGGACCGCCACAATCATCACAACCGCGGCTTCCGACGCGCTCGGCCATATCCATGACCGCACCCCGCTGATCGTGCCACCTGACATGTTCTCGGACTGGCTTGACCCTGAAACAACCTCCGAAGCCGACGTCCGCGCCCTGTTGGACTGCATGCCTGAACCCCATCTCGTGCCGCGTATCGTCAGTGACAAGGTCAACTATGTGCGGAACAACGGTCCCGAACTCATCCAGCCGGCCGCCTGAGTCCGCGGTCGGTTATGCTGCCCGGACGATGGGCAGCTCGGCCCATTCGGTTGTGTACCGTGGGCTGAGCATGTCCCGCTTCATGGTCCAGTCTGGGCCTCCCTTGATGCCGGCGTGCCCGAGCCCGATTGAGCCCCTGCCGTATTTCTTGCTGACGTCCTCGAGCAGCGTCCCGATGCCTCGTTCCTCGTGGGAGTTCTCGAACAGTTCCAGCGGCTTCTGGTTTCCGCTGGGCCGAAGGTCTGTCACCATGATCCCTGCCCTGGCGTACTTGACGCCCTCAATGAGCCGCGGGAGCAGAGCATGAGCAGCTTTGGTCAGGATCACCGGGTCGGCCGTGGGCATCGGCAACGGGACATTCACTGACGGGAACGACTTGTCATTGGGGTTGTAGTACGACGTCCCCGCAAAAGCGGTCAGCAGTTTGGCTTGCTGATCGTGCTTGGCCAGACGGGCACTGGCCATCTGCGCATAGACGCTCAAGACCTGGCGCAGGTCCGCGGCCGTCGTGATCGGCTTGGAAAACGACCGGCTGAAAATGAGCTGGTCCCGACCGATCCGCTCTTCCTCCATAGGGATGCACGGCGTGCCCCGCAGTTCGAGGACGGTTCGCATCATCACGACGGAGAACTTGTCCCGGATGGCGACCAGGTCGGCGCGGGACAGGTCGAGGATCGAGTTAATCCCCATGGCATAAAGCCGCTTGGTGAGCCTGGCGGCCACACCCCAGATCTCGATCACGGACAGCCGGGACATGAGCGCCTCCCGTTCCGCTGGTGGCACGGACTCCCAGCGGCACACGCCACCGAACACCGGATTATGTTTGGCCCATTTGTTGGCCAGCTTGGCGAGCGTCTTGGTCGGGGCGATGCCGACGCAGACCGGCACGCCAACGTTCCGCTGGCAGGCGTCCTTCATCGTCCGGCCCAGGGCCAGTAGATCCTCTCCGGATCCCTTGACGCCGAGGAAGCACTCATCGATCGAGTAGATCTCCTGCCATGCCGAATACCGTGCCAGCAACTCCATCACCCGGGCGCTGATCGATCCGTAGAGCTCGTAATTGCTCGACTTAGCGATCAGCCCCCATTCCTTGGCCCGAGGCGCGAGTTTGAACCATGGCTCACCCAGCGCAATCCCGAGCTTCTTGGCCTCGTTCGACCTCGTGACCGCGCAGCCGTCGTTGTTGGACAAAACGATAATCGGCTTCCCTTCGAGGGAGGGATCGAAGATCCGTTCAGCCGAGGCGTAGAAGCAGTTGACGTCGATGTGTGCGATCTCCTGCATTCGGCGCATCACTGCTGGTTTAGACATGGTGGAGGCACCATGTGACGACTCCCCAGATCCGAAGATCGGAGAGTTCAGGGACGCGGATGGGCGGATAGTCCGGGTTGTCCGACTGCAGGATGATGCCGGCCCGGGTGATCCGGAGGCGTTTGATGGTGAGTTCGTCGTCGAGGATCGCGACCACCACTGAGCCGTCCTTGGGAGCGAGCGCCCTGTTGACGATGAGCTCGTCACCGTCACTGATGCCCGCCGGTTCCATCGAGTTCCCGGCAACCCGCACGATGTAGGTGCTGGTCTTGTCCTTGATCAGGTGCTCGTTCAGGTCGAGCTCCGAGGAAAAGTAGTCCTGGCTCGGAGATGGGTAGCCCGCGGGGACGGCCACCGGGGCCACGGGGATGTGCCCGGGCTCGGCCCCCGCTTTTATCATGCGGGGGTCTAGGGCAAGAGACATGACACACCTTTATTCGAATATATGTTCTATTCAAATGGTAGCCCTCCGCTCGGACATTGACCCCACCATGCCACATCGATGCAGGATCCGGGGTTCGGATGTAGCCTCCAGATTCCCCCGCTTCAAGAGAGCTGGCGGGAGCCGCACCTGGTGACGGACCCGATCTTGTGGCGCGCCCGAATAGGCGGGCCTCAAACAACAGCCGTGCACCGCTCGTTGGTCAGCCGCGTGCACTCATCCCAATTAAGGCAACGGGCTCCCGAAGGTATGCTCACGCTCAGCCATACACGTCGATGGATATCCGTCGGCATCGCCTACTTGTTCGGAAAAGATCGAGATACTGCGTCGATAACGGCCGACTGGGGCGTCGCTGAGCGCCATTAGGCAACTTTAATTTTCCATCAAGATTGTTCTTCAACACTTCCGGAGATGCTTTCCCCATGCCAAGCTCTGAACTGCGTCGTTCGCTGGGGACCACGCAGATCATGGGGGCACTATGTTTACTAAAACACGATTCAAACGCGTGTTGGCGGCCGGCGCAATAACAGTCGCCTTGGCCGCGGGAAGTGCGGTCTTCGCCGCACCGGCGGACGCTGCCACAGGAAGACTCGGAAAAAGCTACTCGCTCAACGTGCGGTCTTCGCCACAGGTATCAGCATCAGTTGTGGGCACGATCCCGAAGGGCGGTTCCGTTAACCTCCTCTGCTACGTGCGCGGAGCGAATGTTCAAGGACCGTGGGGGGCAAGTAACATCTGGGACCGGGTCGACCTTGGCGGCGGCCGGATCGGCTATGCCGCAGATGCATTCGTCATCACCGGATCAGCCAATCCAATCGTCCCTCCTTGCGACCAGCCCGCACCCGCGCCCTCACCCTCGGGCGGTAGCCGTGAGGCAAGGGCTGTCGCCTACGCGCACTCCATGATCGGCAACAAGAGTCTCGGGGGCCTGTGCGAGGTATTCGCCGCAAGAGCTTTCGGTAACAGTTTCACGTTCCCTAACGCCATCTCCAACTACAGATGGCAAGCAACTCGGGGCCGGATCCACACTGACAAGAACGCACCGGCCGGCGCGCTCGTGTACTACTCCTCTCCGCGATGGGACGCAGGAAACGGGCACGTGGCCGTTTCCATCGGAAACGGCCAGGTCATCACTACCTTGGAACCTGGGCAGCCCATCAGCGTTAAAAACATCACTTGGCCTCCGGGGTACCTCGGATGGGCCTATGCCCCGTAGAACCGAAAGCTAGAAAGCGGCCCGGAATCTAATTCGGGCCGCTTTCACGTACGCGGAAGCTCGTCCTGCCGTCCAAGCCAGAAGGCCAGCGGTTCGACCTCCCCGCCTAAGTCCACGCGCTAGAACAACCTGAAGGGTCACCCACGCTCTGCGGACGACCCTTCACTGTTCACCGGCGCCCAAAGGCCATAAGAAAGGCTAGCGTCGCCGCGCTTACCAGCACCGCCGCCACCCAGATCCACTGCTGTCCGTCCAAGTCCGCCCCCGATCTCAGCTCTCGGCTCAGTCTTTGATCGTCCGGCCAATGTTTCTCGCCCGCACACTTGTGCGCAAGACTATCCCAGGCGCCTAAGGCGGTGTACAAGCTCGCCAACGTCCACAAGTTCCCCATTTCCTCTCGCCCCGAAACCCCAACGCCGACCCTGTGGGGGCTACCTTTCCACGAGGCCAACGTCATTGCCGGACGCGACCCCGATTGTCTGCCCTCGGTGGCAGACTCGGGCTGTGGAGGAAAAGAAGTTCTGGGGTCCGCCCCAATCGCGCAAGGTAACTCCCGTCGTGCCACCTGTGGATCCGGCTGCCGTTGAAGCCGCGACAACGCCCAAGGAGCCGCTGCCTGTGTTCGTGATGCTGGATTACGACAACGGTGAAAGTCATGAGGTGCCGGCCTTTGCTTACCGGTGGACGAAGGCGCACGTGCTGGTGTCAGTGCCTTGGCCGATGGATTATTACGAGGGCCGCAAAGAGGTCTGGGTCGAAGCGTCCAGAGTGCGCCGCCGGACCATCGACCCGAGAGTGCGTTAGATACGAAACAGCCCCTCAGCGTGTCCCTGAACGCGTGAGTGTGAATCCACGCGTCACCGCATGTATGGAGCCCATGCGTCCAGCATGGAGACGACGTCCCTGATTTGCCCGTTGACCAAGGTCTCCTTTTCGTCGCAGGCTTCGCTGTTCGCGTCTTTGCAGGCCGCAACTGCGTCAACGTTCGAAAGTGGAGTTAGGTCTGTGATCGCACGATCCACGAGCTTCTTTACTTCGGGGCTTGGTTTTGGGAGGGCCACGATGTCGCGGATGGCGTTTTTCGCCGTGAGGGTTACGGTGACAACCGTCATGCCGCACGTCATGACCTTGATCTGATCGGAGGTGCTTTTACCAAGGACTCGAGCAATGCCGCACGCCACGATGTTTGCGTTGTAGTCCCGCCAGACTTTCTGATTTTCAGAGAGGATGCTCGCGAATTGGGCGGGCGTCGCCGTCTGTTGGGGCGAGGGAGTTGGAGAACTCGGTGTCGTCGTGGACGTCTGTGTTGATGGACTACCGCAAGCGGAGAGCGCCAAGCCTGCCCCGATCGCGAGCGCAACTAGTTTCTTCGTACGAACCATGCTCATTAGATTCCCCCAAGTTTGTGTGAGCCTTCGGTGGCTCAGGTTGATCGTAAGTTCTCAAGCGGTTCGTCAGGGCTCCCGAGCCTCTGTGTCGTCGTCACATTGTTGGGCGGCGCGTCCTGCGACGCATGGGCTGCGGTGCTGGTGGTTCAACTTCTGATGTGGCAAGGATTGTGGCTAGGTGCGCCTCGGTAAAGCGCATGGTGCGTTCCCCGAATCGGAGGTAGGGCCAGGCGCCTGATCGGGCGTTGGCCCGGACGGTCGCTGGCCGGAGCTGCAGGATCTCGGCGAGTTCTTCGACCTTGTAGGTACGGGGCCCGGTTTCTGTTGCTGGGAGCGTCATGGTGATCTTTCCGTGGCCGATTAGGACGTCTACGGACGAAGATAGCCGCAAACGGCGCCAAAGACCAATCTGGAGATTGACATGGCGCGCGGAGTGTGGATAATGGTGCCCGCGATACCACTTTTGGTAGTGGCAGTGCTACAAAAGTCCCAAATGGTTAGGTCCAAGCCATCACTGTCTGATCCACGTAGCCGCCGATCTAGCTGTTCTCAACAGGCCCTCCAATCTCGTCCGTATTTAGAAGGTTCGTTCCGCTTGAACCCAACGTTTACCCAACGAAAACAGCGGCATCCGACGAAATCGAACTGACCCCGCTTTGCCGTTGGAGCTTCGATACCCGCGGAATCCAGCGTTCGTTGGCATCTATTGGCATCGGGCGAAATCGAAGGCCCTCTAATCCGTGGGTCGTGGGTTCGATCCCCACAGGGCCCACCCAAAACCCCCGGAACCGCACGGTTCCGGGGGTTTACTTGTGCCAGGCGAAACTACGGCGTGGCCCACGCGGCCGGGTGACGGCCGAGCGGTCCGGCTTGCTGCGACCAATGCGCGGCGACGCCGTCGATTCGCCCCGGAAGTGGCACGCGTCGCGCCGGTCCCCAGTCGGTGCTGGTTTCCACCAAGGTGAAGTCATTCGGTGCAGCTACAGCCATGTGATCAGTCGCCGGGGTCAGCGAGTACAGCAAATTGGCCGTACCGATGAGTGAGCCCTGGATGCGGGCCGTCACCGAGTGGCTAAGGCGCCGGGTCAGGGCACGGGCGACGGCCGCGGCCAATAGCCAGCCGGTCGCGTGGTCGAGGGCCTGGACGGGAAGCGGGGTGGGCTCCGCTTGGCCCCTGGCGGTGGCTCCGGCGTCGGCGATTCCGCAGCTCATCTGGACCAGGCTGTCGAACCCGCGCCGATTGCGCCAGGGACCATCCCAGCCGTAGGCGTCCAAGCTGGCGATGATCAGGCCGGGGTTCATGGCAATCAGGGACCCGTCGTCGTAGCCCAGGCGTTTCAGGGCGTCGGGCCGCAGTCCCGACACGAGCACATCGGCGCCCGCGAGCAGTTCCTCGAATATCGCGCGGTCGGTCGGGGCAGTGAGATCCAAAGCGGCGGTTCGTTTGCCCAGCGTCGTCTCAGGCAGCAGCGACGGCACCTCGTCAAAGCCTGGCGGATCGATCCGCAGCACGTCGGCACCATAACCGGCGAGGAACTTGGTGCACACGGGTCCTGCGATCACCCGGGTCAGGTCGAGCACGCGCACCCCGTGGAAGGGCAGTTGCCCGACGGCGTTCGGTGCGCCGGTGCCGGGTGAGCGGCGGTCGACGACGGTGACCGGCGGCGCGTCCGCCGTCGCCATCCCCGGAGCCGAGGCGAGCCATTGCCCGCGGTTGCGCATGACGGCGGCGCATCCGCCGGCCTCCACGATGGCGGTCTCCAATTCTTCGGCGGGCAACCCAGCTACTGCGGCCTGAACTGTTTCGCGGTCATAGGCGCCAAGCACCCGCTCGACGACGGCGCGGTGGCTGGCGTAGTTGGTGTGCAGCCGGATCCACGCGTCCCCCGTGCGATAGTTCCCGGCGATGGGGTCCCACAGTGGCGGCCGGGTCCAGCCGATCGGGGTGAACAGCCGCTCGGAGGCGAACGCGGCGCAGGACTCCCGGCTGTCTACCGTCACCGCTCGCGGCACTGACTGGCGGCGGGCTGCGAGGAACTGCTCAGCGGCCACTGTCGCGACCACAACCGCCCCCGTCGCCAGTCCTGTCACGTCGAAAGCGGCCGGGAGAACGGCCCGGGGCCCTGTTGTCGTTAGCTGGGTGGCCGGCCAATCCGCATCATCGGCGCCGATTGCGTGCCACACTCGGGAAGTCACATCAGCGAAGCTGTCGTTCACACTCACCATTCTTGACGGGGCCACACGAAACGAGCAATGGCAGCCGGATCTAACGCCTCCTGCCCAAGTGGGCCTCCAACTGCCAGACTGTTCTTCATGCAAGCGCTTTTGGACGGACTCCTGAATACCAGCCCGCTTGTGATCGCGTGCATCGTTTTCGCCCTCGTGTTCGCTGAGGATGCAATTTTTGTGGGCTTTGTGATTCCCGGTGAAACGGCAGCGGTGGTCGGCGGGGTGATTGCAAGCCGTGGGCTCTTCGAATTGTGGGCCATGATCGCCATTGTGGTCACTGCCGCGATCACGGGGGACACCGTGGGCTACGAAATCGGCAAGCATTTCGGCCCGCGGGTGATGGCCTTGAAAATCCTGGACAAGAGGCGCGCCCAATTGCAGAAAGCCGAAGACTTCCTCAAAGACAAAGGTGGCGTCGCGGTACTTTTGGGCCGGTTTACGGCCTTCTTTCGTGCCGTGATGCCTGCGCTCGCCGGACTCAGCCGCATGCCTTACCGGCGCTTCGCGTTCTGGAACTTCAGCGGCGGCATTATCTGGGGGTCCCTGTTCGTGACGCTCGGCTTTGTGGCCGGAAATTCGTACGAAGAAGTTGCGCGCGTAGTGGGCCGGGGTGCTGCGGCTGTGGTGGCAGTCATTGTGGTGGCGATTGTGCTTGTGTGGCAGGTCAGGAAACACCGCGCCAAGAGGGCCTGATGCCGCGGCAGCGCGGAAATCTGGCGGAAATCTCAAGGCTTTAGGCTGGTCACAATTCGTTCGGGAGGGGTGGTGAATGGTCGAACTGGATATGTCTGATGTTTGGCGTTATAACCGTAGTAGCTGCCCCGACGTCCTCGGCCCATCTGAGCCTCGAGTGATCTGATGTCCGCTTTCTGCAGCACAGAACTTTTAAGGAGAACCGATGCATCTTTTGCCCCGTGAGCAGGAAAAGCTCATGATCGTGGTCGCGGCCGACCTCGCCCGCCGTCGGCAATCCCGTGGCTTGAAGCTCAACTTTCCCGAAGCCGTGGCCGTCATCAGCTACGAACTGATCGAGGGCGCCCGCGACGGCAAAACCGTCGCAGAACTCATGAGCTACGGGACCACCTTGCTTCGCCGTGAAGACGTGATGGAGGGCGTGCCAGAGATGATCCATGACGTCCAGATCGAGGCCACTTTCCCCGACGGCACCAAGCTCGTCACCGTCCACGACCCGATCCGCTAGGAGGCCAACATGATTCCCGGTGAGTACCGTCTCCAAGCAGACCCCATCGCCTGCAACAGCGGACGCGAGGCAATCGCCGTCGACGTCGTCAACCGTGGCGACCGCCCGGTCCAGGTGGGCTCGCATTACCACTTTGCCGAGTCGAATCCATCGCTCGATTTTGACCGCGAAGCCGCTTTCGGCCGCCGCCTCGACATCCCTGCCGGAACGGCGGCGCGCTTCGAACCCGGCGATTCCAAGACCGTCAAACTCATCGCGCTTGCGGGAACCCGCGAAGTCTACGGCCTGCGGAACGACGTCAACGGTCCCCTTGACGTCGACGCCGGAAAGAACGACGGCGGCGCTGCCGCTTACACCGACCGGCCCGGTGCCAGCACAGAAGGGACAGCACAGTGAGCTTCGAAATTTCGCGCAAGCAGTACGCAGACCTTTACGGCCCGACGACGGGCGACTCCATCCGCTTGGCGGACACCGAACTTTTCCTTGAGATCGAGAAGGACTACACGGTCTACGGCGAAGAGGTCATGTTCGGCGGAGGCAAAGTGGTCCGCGACGGCATGGGGCAGAACGGCCAAGTGACCCGGGATGAGGACGTCCCGGACACCGTCATTTCGAACGTCGTGGTCCTCGACTACACCGGAATCTACAAGGCCGATGTGGCGCTCAAAGACGGCCACATCTTCAAGATCGGCAAGGCCGGCAACCCCCAGATCGCCGACGGCGTGGACATCGTGATCGGGGCCAGTACTGAGATGATCGCTGGGGAAGGCAAGATCCTCACTGCAGGCGGCGTCGACACCCACATCCACTACATTTCCCCGGACCAAGTCCCCACGGCCCTGTGCAGCGGCATCACCACTATGGTCGGCGGTGGCACGGGACCAGCCGAAGGTACCAAGGCCACCACCATCACGCCTGGCAAATGGCACATTTCGCGGATGCTGCAAGCCGCGGAAGGGCTGCCGATCAATATCGGCCTCTTCGGCAAGGGCCACGCGTCCGCCATCGAGCCGCTCGCCGAACAGATCCGCGCAGGAGCAGTGGGCCTCAAAGTCCACGAGGACTGGGGCGCCACGACATCTTCGATCGACATGTCGCTGCGGGTAGCCGACGAATACGACGTACAGGTAGCCATCCACACGGACACCCTCAACGAGTGCGGCTTCGTGGAGGACACCATCAAGGCCATCGACGGCCGAGTGATCCACACCTTCCATACCGAAGGCGCCGGCGGCGGGCACGCCCCGGACATCATCAAGATCGCCGGATTGCCCAACGTGCTCCCGGCATCCACCAACCCGACGCTCCCGTACACGCGGAACACCATCGAAGAGCACCTGGACATGCTCATGGTGTGCCACCACCTCAACCCGGACATCCCGGAAGACGTGGCGTTCGCTGATTCCCGCATCCGGGCCGAAACCATCGCCGCCGAAGACGTGCTCCAGGACTTGGGCATCTTCTCCATGACCTCATCGGATTCCCAGGCCATGGGCCGCGTGGGCGAAGTGGTCATCCGCACCTGGCAAGTGGCCGACGCCATGAAGCGGCAGCGGGGCGTCCTCAAGGATGCGTCAGGTGCAAGCCACGGCGCTCCGAACGGCTTGGGCGCGGAGAGCGACAACTTCAGGATCAAGCGCTACATCTCCAAATACACCATCAACCCCGCGATCGCGCAGGGAATGGCAGACTCCATCGGCTCCGTGGAAGTGGGAAAGTTCGCCGACCTCGTCCTCTGGAATCCGGCCTTCTTCGGTGTGAAGCCTGAACTGGTCCTCAAAGGCGGGCAGATCGCCTACGCGCTCATGGGCGATTCCAACGGCTCCATCCCCACACCGCAGCCACGTACCATGCGCCCGATGTTCGCCACCCACGGCAAAGCGCTGCAGCAGTCGTCCATTACCTTCCTGTCCAAGGCGGCCATCGACGCCGGCGTTCCGGAAGAGCTTGGCCTTGAACGCGTCATCCGTGCGGTCTCCGGAATCCGGAACCTGAGCAAAGCGGACCTCAAGTTCAACGGCGAAACCCCCGATATCGCCGTCGACCCCGAAACCTACAAAGTGACGGTCGACGGCGAAGACGTCACCTGCGAGCCTTCCGACGTGCTGCCCATGGCCCAGCGCTACTTCCTTTTCTAGATCGCAGGAGGAGACCACATGATCATCGAAAAGATCCTCGGCAACCTGCACGAACTGCCGCAGGCCGAGGCCGCGGCGCTGGCCAAACTCCACAAGGAGAAGGTCGTGCTGCCGAGCGCCCAGCTGGTCAAACGCATCCAACGCGTCACCACGGACCACGGGAAGGAGCTCGGCATCCGCCTCCCCGCCGGATCCGGGGACCTGCGCGACGGCGACATCCTCGCCGTCGAGGACGCGAACCTCATCGTGGTCTCCGTGCTGCCGAGCGACGTCCTGGTCATAGCCGCGCGCAGCATCTACGAAATGGGCGTAGTGGCGCACTCCCTCGGCAACAGGCACCTGCAGGCCCAGTTCTTCGACGGCGACTCCGAATACGGGGCCGAAGTCATGGTGTGCCAGTACGACCACACGGTCGAGGACTACCTCAAACACGTCGGCGTGCCTTATGACCGCCAGGAACGCGTAATGCCGGTGCCTTTCCGCCATGCTGAACACACGCACTGAGCCTGCTTCGGCTGCGGTTAACCCGGTCGGCAAGCCTCCGGTGGGTGATAGGGGCCGTGCCCGCTCCGCGGTGCCCGCCACGCCGCGGCCCCTATCACCCACCTACGCCGTCCACGTCACCTTCGGGGGGCAGCAGTGAGCTCCTATCAGCTCGCGCTCCAGCAGCTGTGCGACTCCGCTTTGCCTACCGGGGCGTTTGCTCATTCTTTGGGGTTTGAGACGTACATCGACCGGGGGGTCGTTTCTGATGAGGGGAGTTTTGGGGTTTGGCTGTCTGCGTTTGTGGGGCAGCAGTTGACTTATTCCGATGGGCTGGCCATCCGGTTCCTTTATGAAGGGGTGGATTTGGGGGAGTTGGATGCGCATTTGAGTGCTCAGCTCTTGCCTCGGCAGTTGCGGGAGGCGAGTACCAAGATGGGCGGGCGGCTGATCGAGATCGGGAGCGAAGTCTTTCCCTCGGCCGAGCTGGAAGCTTATCGGGCTATGGTGACCACGGGCCGGGCCGACGGCCATCAGCCGCTGGCGTTCGCCGTCGTCGCGCGCTCGCTGGGCGTGCCGTTCGAAGAAGCGCTGGCCGCGTACCTTTTCGCGGCGGTCACCTCGCTGACCCAGAACGCCGTGCGCGCCATCCCTCTCGGCCAGAACTCCGGGCAGCGGCTGCTGCGCAAAGCGCACGACGACGTCGCTGCCGCCGTCGAACATGTCCGGCACCTCGGCTGGGACGACTTCGGAGCCGTCAGCCCCGGCCTGGAAATTTCGCAGATGCGGCACGAATGGCAACGTGCACGCATGTTCATGAGCTAGAACCATAGGAGGACACATGTCTGAACCCATCAAGATCGGTATCGGCGGCCCGGTAGGTGCCGGCAAAACGCAGCTCGTTGAGCGCCTGACCCGCCACATGAGCCGGGAAATCTCCATGGCCGCCATCACCAACGACATCTACACGATCGAAGACGCCAAAATCCTCGCGGCCAACGGCATCCTTCCCGAAGACCGCATCATCGGCGTCGAAACCGGCGGCTGCCCGCACACCGCCATCCGCGAAGACACCTCCATGAACACGGCGGCCATCGAGGAACTCAAGAGACGCCACCCCGACCTGCAGGTCATCTTCGTCGAATCCGGCGGCGACAACCTCTCCGCCACGTTCAGCCCCGAACTCGTGGACTTCTCGATCTACATCATCGACGTCGCCCAGGGCGAGAAAATCCCCCGCAAAGCCGGCCAAGGCATGATCAAGTCGGACCTGTTCATCATCAACAAGACCGACCTCGCCCCATTCGTCGGCGCAGACCTGTCCGTCATGGAACGGGACTCCAAGGAATTCCGCGGCGACAAGCCCTTCTGCTTCACCAACCTGAAGACCGACGAAGGGCTGGACAAGGTCATCGCATGGATGCGGCACGATGTCCTGATGCTCGACCTGGCGTCATGAGCACGACGGCGACGGCGGCTGAGCTCTCGTCGGCGGACGGGTCACCTCCGGCGGCTCCGCCGGATTTGGGGCCGTGCCCGTCCCCAGCCGCTCCCAACTCTCGCAAGCTCGAGTCGGGGCCCTCGCGGCAGTGGGCCCATCGCGGTGCCCACCACGCCGCGGCCCCCAAATCCGGCTTCGCCGCCTCTTCTGCAAGCTCGCCTCGCGGGGAGCTCAGCCTGCGGGTCGCCCTTCGTGGTCAGCGGTCCGTGGCCGTGCAGCAGTTTCATCAGGGTGCCTTGCGGGTTTTGAGACCGCATTACTTGGATGAGAGCGGGCAGGTTTGTTATGTCATGGTCAATCCGGGCGGGGCGATTTTGGGGGCGGATCTCTATGTTGTGGATGTGGAGGTCGAGGCTGGGGCTTCGCTGCTTTTGACCACTCAGTCGGCCACGAAGATCTATCGGACTCCGGGATCGTTTGCTGAGCAGCGGATGAACATCCGGCTGGGGGAGGGGGCGGAACTGGAGTTGGCGCCCGACCAGCTCATCGCCTACCGGGAGGCCAGCTATCGGCAGGATACGCACATCAGTGTGCATCCGACGTCGAGCCTCATCATGGCGGAAGTCATCACTCCGGGCTGGTCCCCGGACGGCGCTTCCTTCAAGTACCGGGAACTCCGGCTCCGGAACGAGATCCAGGTGGAGGGCGACGACGGCGCCGTGCTGCTTGCGCTCGACAACCTCCTGATCCGGCCACCCCTGGGGGATGTGACCGGAATGGGCTTCATGGAGGGGTACAGCCACCTGGGTTCGCTCGTTGTGGTGGATCCGCGGGTTGACCAGGCGCTCGCCGATGAACTGCACCGGCTGACGGCGGGGTACGAGGCGTACTCGGGCTTGTCGTTGAGCCGAACCCTTGCAGGCACGACGGGCCTGGTCCTGCGGTCCCTCTCGAACAGCACCGAGGAACTGAATCGATTGCTCAGTGCATGTACAGGCCTTCTGCGCGGACGCTGGTACGGCAGGGCACCGCTGAACCTCAGGAAGTACTGATGACGTCACTCGCGGAACTCGCCTCGATGTACCGGTGGCGTGAGCATCTCCCGATGAAGTCCCGCCTCGCGTTCATGTTCGGCTCCGTCGTCCTCCTGCACCTTGCCGCCGTCGTACTCCTGTTGGTGGGTGGCGCCAGTGGCGGGCAGCCGCTGGCGCTGGGTCTCGTGCTGACGGCTTATGTGGCCGGTATCAAACACAGCTACGACTGGGACCACATCGCGGCGATCGACAATTCCACACGGAAATTCGTGGCACAGCGCAAGGACCCCGTGAGTGTCGGCTTTGCCTTCAGCCTGGGCCACAGCTCCGTGGTGATCCTGGCCGGTGTGATGGTGGTTGGGGGCGCCAGCCTTGTGGGCCAGCTCATGGAGGACGGCACCACCGGACACCTCGTGCTGGGGCTGATCGGCAGCGGCGTGTCCGGGATGTTCCTGCTGGCCATGGGTATCTTCAACGGGTCGGCGTTCCTCCGTACGATTCAGCTGTACCGCGCCGCCCAGGCCGGCGGCGCGATCGCCGTCGACGACCTCGAAACCAAAGGGTTCATCGCGCGGCTCTTGGCCAAGCCGCTATCCAAGGTCCAGCGTCCGCGGAACATCTACGTGATCGGGTTCTTGTTCGGGCTTGGATTCGACACCGCCACCACCATCGGGCTGCTGGTGCTCACGACGGCGGCGTCGCTCGCGGGTGTGCCCGTGCTCGCCCTCCTGGCGCTGCCGCTGGCCTTCACCGCGGCGATGACCCTTTGCGATTCCATCAACGGCGTGGCCATGATGCGGATGTACAAATCCGCCATCCACGATCCCCAGCGCAAGCTTGGATTCAACGCCATTATCACCGGTATCTCGGCCTTTTCGGCGCTCTTCATCTCGGTCATCACACTGGGCGGTTTCCTCAATGCGGCCTTTGGACTGAGCGATCCGGTCACCACGTGGCTGGGCGAAATAGACCTCGGTGACGCCGGGCTGGTGCTGATTGGGCTGTTCGCCGTCGTGTGGGTGGTTGCGGCCCTGCGGTTCCGGGCGGCGCGGCGCCGCTAGCCGGGCTGGAGCCACTGCAGAAGGCGATCCAACGGCCACGCCGTGATGATGCGATCGGCGGGTACCCCGTTGGCTTCCGCCCGCTCCGCACCGTACTGCAGGAAGTCGAGCTGGCCGGGGGCATGGGCGTCACTGTCGATGCTGAAGAGGCAGCCGGCATCGAGGGCAATTTGAATCAATTCGTCCGGCGGGTCCTGGCGTTCGGGCCGCGAATTGATCTCGACGGCGACCCTGTGTTCCGCGCACGAGGCGAACACCTCTTCGGCGTCGAACTCCGATGGGGGTCGCGTTCCTCGCGATCCCTTCACCAAGCGGCCGGTGCAGTGCCCGAGGACGTTCGTGTGCGGGTTTTCGATGGCAGTGAGCATCCGCCGGGTCATGGGCCGTTTGTCCGACCTGAGCTTCGAGTGGACACTGGCCACTACAACGTCCAGTTGGCTCAGCAGTTCCGCGGACTGGTCCAGCTCTCCGTCTTCAAGGATGTCCACTTCGATGCCGGCCAATAGCCGAAAGCCCGACTCTTGCCCGTACCGTTCGTTGATTCCATCCACAACGGTGAGCTGCTCCATCAAGCGCTCGGGGCTGAGCCCGTTGGCGATAGTGAGGTTGGGGGAGTGATCGGTTAATGCAATATATTCCCGGCCGAGTATACGAGCCGCGTCGGCCATAACCTCAATCGGCGAGCCGCCGTCCGACCAGTTGCTGTGGCTATGCAGATCGCCCCGGAGCTCGGCGTTCAGCTCGTGTCCACCGTTGACCAAAGGTTCGGCGCCGCGACGGCGGAGGTTCTCAAGGTAGTCGGGAACAGCGCCGCCCAGGGCCTGGCTGATCACCTCGAAGGTCCGGCTACCGATTCCCTTGGTCCGCTTGAGGCGGCCATCCTTGAGCCGGGCAGTCAGTTCCTCGTGGCTCAGTCCGGCGATGACTCCCGCAGCCCGGCGGAAGGCCTGGACCTTGAAGCTGTCCGCGAGTTCCCGTTCCAGCCAGAAGGCGGTTTCATTGAGCGCGTCGATGGCGTCCATGGCTCAATCATGTACCACGCCGCGCCCATACGTATGTGAGCGAGGGTTCGGATTTTGGTGGTTGTTTGTGAGCGAGGGTTCGGGACTTCGGACGCTCGCTCGGATATGCGGGTGTTTCGACCGACGCCCGCTCACGTATGCGGGTGTTTCGACCGACGCTCGCTCAGATCATGTGAGCGAGGGTTCCGGAATGGGGCGTCATGCTGCCGGAATAAGTGGGACGGCCATCACCGCCCTGCAATAATCGGAACCAGTTGCCTCGCTTGAGTTGCACGCGGGGCGGTATGCACCTTCGGACGAATCACATCGCAGACGAGGCGGACATGACCAACACTCCCATCCAGCAGGCCACCGACACCACGGCGATTCCACCCGCTACCAACCCCGCCATTGACGAGGACCTGCTCCACCGGCTCGCGGATGCTCACGGCGTCGGGACGTCGTTCCATGGCTGGGATGGGCTGCAGCACGACGTTTCGCCCACCACGTTGATCCAGGTGCTTGGTGCCCTGGGGGTCGCCGCCCATTCCGACGAGCAGATCGAAGCGGCCCTTGCGGACGCGGAAGTGGCGCCGTGGCGGCGGATGCTGCCACCCGCCGTCGTCGTCCAAGAAGGAACGACGGCGGCTGTCCACGTCCACGTCCGCGACGGTTCGCCGGCCCGCCTGACGATCTCGCTCGAGGACGGAACGGAACTTGCCGCCGTTCAACAGGAGGACTGGGCGCCGCCGCGCGACGTTGATGGAGTGCCCACAGGCCGTGCAACGTTTGAGGTTCCGGCCGGTTTGCCGCTCGGCTGGCATTCGCTCACGGCCGAGTCCGACGGCGTGACGGCCACCGCCGCGCTCGCCGTGGTTCCAGCCTCGTTGCAGACGGCGGCAGGGCTTGAGGAACGACGGGGCTGGGGACTCGCCACGCAACTGTACTCGGTACGCTCGAAGCGCTCCTGGGGTATCGGGGATTTCGCGGACCTTGCCGATTTGGCATCGTTGGCCGGCGCGCGCGGGGCCGACTACGTCCTGGTGAACCCACTGCATGCCGCAGATCCGGTGCCTCCCATTCAAGCATCGCCGTACTCTCCCTCCACCAGGCGATTCTTCAACCCCCTCTACATCCGGGTCGAATCCATTCCCGAATTGGCATACGTCAAGCCTCGCAAGCGCGCCACGGTGGACCGGCTGTTGGACCACGTCCACGCGCTCAACAAGGACGCCGAACGGCTGGACCGGGACCAGATCTTTGCCGCGAAGCTCGCTGCCTTGGAACTCCTTCACACGGTCAAGCTCTCTCCGGCCCGGCAATGCGCCTTTGAGGAGTTCTGCCGCGAGTCCGGCCCCGGCCTGGACGATTTCGCCCTTTGGTGCGCGATCCGCGAAGACCGGTCGCCGGACGACCCCTTCTGGCAGGACCCCGCGGCCACCCTCGGTTCGCCCAAGGTCGAGTCGATGCGTCAGGCTTTGGCCGACCGGATCGGTTTCCACCGCTGGCTTCAGTGGATCTGCGATGAACAGCTCGAGTCGGCCCAGGTCGCGGCGAAGCGATCCGGCATGCGGTTGGGAGTAGTGCACGATCTCGCCGTCGGGGCGGACTTGAGCAGCGCCGACGCCTGGACCCTGCGCAGCAGCTTCGCACCGGGCGTCAGCGTGGGCGCACCGCCGGACATGTACAACCAGCTGGGCCAGAACTGGAACCAGCCGCCGTGGCACCCGGTCCGTTTGGCAGAGGCGGGCTACGCGCCCTTGCGCGCGATGCTCTCCACCGTCCTTCGCCATGCCGGTGGAATCCGCGTGGACCACATCTTGGGGCTGTTCCGCCTGTGGTGGGTGCCCGCCGGCAACTCGGCCCGCGACGGCGCCTATGTCCGCTACGACCACGAGGCCCTCATCGGCATCCTCGCTTTGGAAGCGCATCGCGCGGGTGCCGTGGTCATCGGCGAAGACCTGGGCGTCTTCGAGCCGTGGGTGCGGGACTACCTTGCCGCCCGCGGCATCCTGGGCACCTCGATCCTCTGGTTCGAGTACGACGGCGACTCGCCGCTCCCGCCCGAACGCTACCGAACGCAGGCCCTCGCCAGCGTCAACACCCACGACCTCCCGCCGACTGCGGGGTACCTCGCCGGCAATCACGTGGAACTCCGCAGCCAACTGGGTTTGCTTGAACGGAGCGTGGCCGAGGAACGGGCCGAGCACGAGGCCAGCCTGGACAAGATGATGGGGTTGCTGCGGGAACGCGGCCTGCTGCCGGCCGACGGAAAGGTGCTTGGCGAGGAACAGGTCATTGAGGCGCTCCATCGCTTGCTGGCCCTCGCGCCATCGGTCCTGCTCGGCGTTGCGTTGGTGGATGCCGTGGGGGAGCGGCGTGTGCAGAACCAACCGGGAACGACGTCGGAGGTCTACCCCAATTGGCAAGTACCGCTGGCCGACGACCACGGCCGCGCGGTGCTGATCGATGACCTTGACGCGAACCCGCGGTTCAACTCCCTGCTGGCGGCAGTGGACGAGGCTGTGCGGGGATAGGCAACGCATCGAGACGTGAGTTCTCGCCTCTTTGGCCCTCCCCACGACGCTCGCTCATCTTTGGGCCTTTTCCCTCGAACGCTCGCTCACCTTGGTGAGCGAGCGTTCCCGATTTTGACCGCATTTGTGAGCGAGCGTCGCTGTTTTGGCCCGTCAGGGGGCGATGACCAAAACGGTAGGGGAACCCACGTCCACCTGCTCGAGGACATCCCCCGGTATACCCGTGGCAGGGTTCAGTGCAAAGGTTGTGACTTGGTTGGAACGCTCGTGCGCCACATGGAGCCAGCCGTCGCGGACCAGGTGATGGCGGGGCCAGTCTCCCCCGCTGGGCACGTCAGCCACGGGCCGGAGCCGGGTTCCGCTGCCTTCGACGGCCAATACCGAGATCCGGTTGGAACCGCGGATGCCCGTGTAGACGAAGCGATGGTCCGGGGAAAGCGCGATTTCCGCTGCCGCGTCGCCGTCGGCGGCTCCACCGGCTGTCGCAGGGCCGCGACGGTGGAGCGCAAAGCGGCCGTCCGCGCCCGGCAGGAGCACCACCACTTCGATGGAGTACTCGGTCACCACGAAGACTGCGTCGACGGAGGGGTGCTGGACCAAGTGTCGCGGGCCGCTGCCCATCGGGAGCGCGACTTCGTGGTCCTTGAGGAGGCCGGTGTCGGGGAAGTAATTCCACACCCGTACGAGGTCGAAGCCGAGGTCGGTGGTCATGATCCGGCCGTCCTCGAGCATGAGGCTTGCATGGGCACGGCTCACCCGGGGTCCGCCCGTGGCGATGTCGATGCCGCCTTCGACGCCGGCGTGCGGGTCTTTCGCCGGCGGTGCGGCAAAGCGCGAGGTGATGCCGCCGTCGTCGTCGAGCCCGTACATCAGCACGTTGCCGTCGCCCCAACAGTTGACCACGATGAAACGTGCGGAAGGGTCGACGGCGACGTGGCAGGCCGCGGCTCCGGCTGGCCAGGCCTCGCCGAGCGGCTCGAGGCCGAAAAGCCCGGTCCGCCGATACGCCCGGACCGTCTGCGCGGCCTCGGCCACTGCATAGACCACCGGCAGCGTGGGATGAACGGCAAGGAACGACGGCGACGGCGCTTCGACGGCGGTGCCCAGCCAACTTAGGCTGCCATCTTCGCGCGCGGCGACTGCCCCAATGCCCCATCCGTTCCCGTCGCTGTCCGCGGTGTACGCGCCAGTCCAGATGAGCGTTCCGTCGATGTTCTCTGCCATGCCGTCCTCAGTGTTGGTGAGTGAAACCTGTATCAGTGTCCCTGTACGTCCGAGTCGACACCGGCATCGGCGCCCGCGTCCAAAGTGGCGATCGCGGACAGGTCGTCATGATCCAAAGCGAAGCCGAAAACGTCCAGGTTTTCCTTCATGCGCGCGGGGTTGGCGGACTTCGGGATGGCGACGAGCCCCTCCTGGACGTGCCAGCGCAACACCACCTGACCGGGAGTCTTTCCGTGTTTCTTCCCGATGGCTGCCAGCACCGGGGCATTCAGGAGATCGCGGCCGGCCCCCAACGGACTGTACGATTCCGTGGCGATGCCATGGTTGCCGTTGAAGGCGCGCTCATCGATCCGCGTGATGGACGGCGAAATCTGGATTTGGTTGACGGCCGGCACCACCGAGGTTTCCTCAAGGAGCCGCTCGAGGTGCGAGGGCTTGAAGTTGGACACGCCGATCGAACGCACCTTCCCCTCAGCCTGCAGCCGCTCGAAAGTCTCCCAAGTGGATACGAATTCATTCCGTTGGGGGAGCGGCCAATGGATCAACAAGAGGTCCACATAGTCCAGCCCGAGGCGCTTGAGGGATCCTTCAAGGCCCTCGACGGCGCGATCGCGGCCCTGGTGGGTGCCGTCCAGTTTGGTGGTGATGAACAGTTCCTCCCGCGGGACCCCGCAGTCCCGCACGCCTTGCCCGACGCCGGCCTCGTTACCGTAGCGGTACGCCGTGTCGACGTGCCGGTAGCCAAGCTCGACGGCGGACACCACCGCCGTGGCGACCTGGGCGTCGTCGAGGGGCCAGGTTCCGAGGCCGATCTGCGGAATGGCATTACCGTCGTTGAGCCTGACAGTCGGAGCAAGTGCCATGTTCCTGTCCTTTCAGTTGCTAGATCGGCCTCCGTGCCCATTGGACCAGTTGATCGCTGAGTTTCATGAAGTCCTGGTCCACGTGCTTGATGCCTGGATGTTCATCATGCCACCGGAAGATCTCCCGTGCGCCTGCCGCGAACGGAATTTCTGCCCGATACCAGGGCACCAGCGTTTTGATCTTGGTGTTGTCGAAGACCACGGAGTGGGACCTGTCCCCGAGAAGCCCAGGGCCAAGCTCCGGGGAGTGCGCTGCAATGGTGTCCGAGGCGATGTGCACCAGCTCGGGTTCCGGCACCCCTGCCGCTGTGGCGAAGAGCCGGTATACCTGGTCCCACGGGAGTGCTTCGTCCGAGGTGATGGTGTAGCTTTCACCCACAGCCTGGGGCCGGCCGAGGAGGCCGACGAAAGCGACTGCAAAATCATCCGCGTGCGTGAGGGTCCACAGCGAGGTACCGTCGCCGTGGACTATCACGGGCAGGCCTTCCCGCATCCGATGGATGTCCGTCCAGCCGCCCAGGAGGGCGATCCGCGTGCGGTCGTAGGTGTGCGAAGGCCGGACGATGGTCACGGGGAATCCTTCGTCGCGGTAGGCGCGGACGAGAAAGTCTTCGCACGCGATCTTGTCCTGGGAGTACTTCCAGAACGGGTTCCTGAGCGGGGTCGATTCGAGGATCGGCAAGCGTGCGGGCGGCTTCTGGTAGGCCGAGGCCGAACTGATGAACACGTACTGCCCGGTCCGGCCGCGGAACAGCTCCACCGCGGCGGCCACATGCTCCGGCGTGAAAGAGATGAAGTCCGCGACGACGTCGAACTCGCGGCCGTTCAGCACCTCCGCCACCTCCGCGGGGTTGCGGATATCCGCCTGCAACAATTCCGTGCCCGGAGGTGCGGGCCTTTCCGAGCTCACTCCGCGATTGAGCACGGTGAGCCGATGACCCAGCGCGACGGCGCGCTCCGCCGCCGCCGCGCTGATGGTCCCGGTCCCGCCGATGAACAGCAGGCGCAACGGTGCCGACGTCACCACGCGTAGTCTTCCGGCGCGGTCCGGTGGCCCGGGAAGATGTCGTCGAGCCGCTTGAGGGCATCGGCGTCGAGGGTGACATCCAAAGCCCTGATGGCGGCGTCCAACTGCTCCTGCGTGCGCGGACCCACGATCGGCGCGGTTACAGCCGGCTGGTGGAGCAACCAGGCCAAGCCAACGTCGCCGGGCTCGTAGCCAAGGTCGTCGGCGAGGTCCTCGTACTGGCGGATCTGGTCTTCATGCTTCTTCAGGGTCTCCGCCGCGCGGCCCTCAAGGCGACGGACGCCGTCGCGTTCCTTCTTCAGCACCCCGCCCAAGAGCCCGCCGTGAAGCGGCGACCACGGGATGAGGCCGAGGCCGTACTGCTGGGCGGCCGGGATGACTTCCAGTTCAACATTGCGGGTGAGCAGGTTGTAGATGGACTGCTCGCTCACGAGTCCGTTGTAGTTGCGCCGCGCGGCAGTCTCCTGGGCCTGGGCGATGTGCCAGCCAGCGAAGTTGCTGCTTCCGGAATACAGGATCTTGCCCTGCTGGACCGCTACCTCGATGGCCTGCCAGATCTCGTCCCACGGCGTGTTCCGGTCCACGTGGTGGAACTGGTAGACGTCGATGTAGTCGGTCTGCAGGCGCTTGAGGCTGGCGTCCAAGGCGCGCCGGATGTTGAGGGCGGAGAGCTTGGACTCGTTGGGGCGGTCAGTCATGGTTCCGTAGAGCTTGGTGGCGAGGACGACGCGCTCGCGGCGCTCGCCGCCCTTGGCGAACCAGCGGCCCAGGATTTCCTCGGTCCAACCCCGGTTGTCGTGGCCGCCGTAGACGTTGGCGGTGTCGAAGAAGTTGATGCCCGAGTCCAGGGCCGAGTCCATGATGGAATGCGCTGCGGATTCCTCCGTCTGCGGGCCGAAATTCATGGTTCCGAGGCACAAGCGGGAGACGCTGAGCCCTGAACGGCCCAAGTGGGTGTACTGCATGGTTTTGGGTTCCTTACGCTGGTGGTTTCTACATTTGGCTGAAGGACGCGACGGCGGGATCGGCGCCGAGGCGCGTACCGGCGTCGAGCGCGCTGATGGCTGCCAGTTCGTCCGGGGTGAGCTGCAGCGCCGCCGCCGCGAGGTTCTGGCGGATCCGCTCGGGGTGGACGGACTTGGGGATGACGATGTTGCCGGTTCCGAGGTGCCAGGCCAGCACGATCTGTGCGGGGGTGACACCGTGCGTTTCGGCAAGTTCGGCGACCGTTGGCGACCCCAGGTCCGCTCCTTGCCCCAGCGGGCTATACGCCTCGACGGCGATTCCGTGCGAGCGGCTCTTCGCCGCCAGTTCCCGCTGTTGGAAGGTCGGGTGCAGCTCGATCTGGTTGACGGCGGGAACGACGTCGGCGAACTCGAGGAGGGTGTCGAGATGATCCTGCAGGAAGTTGGAGACGCCGATTGCCCTGGCGCCGCCGTCGGCATGGATCCTTTCGAGTGCCTTCCACGCATCCACGAACAAGCCTTGAGACGGGACGGGCCAGTGGATCAGGTAGAGATCGATGACGTCGAGGCCGAGTTCGCGGCAGCTGTTGTTGAATGCCGCCGCCGCCCGTCCCTGTTCGCCGTTGCGGAGTTTGGTGGTGATGAAGAGTTCTTCCCGGGCGATGCCGGAAGCCTTGATTGCCGCGCCGACACCGGATTCGTTCCGGTAGGCCGCGGCGGTGTCGATGTGCCGGTAACCGGCCTCCAGAGCGTCCTCCACGGCCTTCTGGGTCTCGGCAGGCGGGACCTGGAAGACGCCGAAGCCGAGCTGGGGGATGGTGACCGAGTTGTTCAGGACGAGCCCGGGAACGGTTGAATTCTGAGCGTTGGACATGTCCGGCCCTTTCGTCACTGGTGGGTGGATTGCCTGACTGGCTTTTTCGAGCCTATGCACTTTCGGCACAACAATCAGTAGTTTTGACGCCCCCTGTTTTTCCTAGGACTCGGAGTCCTACCTTGGCCGTAGAAACAAGCCCTGAGGGAAGGAAGAATAGGCACATGGGTCAAAGTGCCGAGTTCGGAAAGTTCCTCAAAGCCATGCGTGCCCGGATGTCGCCGGAGGACGCAGGGTTGCCGGAAGCGTCCGGCGCGCGCCGCGTTCCAGGGCTGCGCAGGGAAGAGATTGCCCGCTTGGCCGATGTCAGCACGGACTACTACACCCGCCTCGAACAGGGCCGCCATATCCATCCTTCCCGGGCGGTCCTCGAATCGGTGTCGAGGGCCCTTCGCTTGGACTCAAGCGAGCACACCCACATGATGGACCTGCTTGAGCACTGCGCGTCGACTGCCAAGGCGCCGACTCCCGCACCACGGGTGCGGCCGGCCTTGCGCCAACTTCTGGACGCCGTGGGCGACGTTCCGGCGCTCCTGCTTGGCCGGCGCAGCGACGTGCTCGGAGCCAATCGCATGGCGGTCTTGCTGTTTGCCGACTTCCCGTCCATGCCTCCCGCCGAGCGGAACCTCACTCGCTGGCTGATCCTGGACCCGCAGGCACGCGAACTGTTCCGGGACTGGAAGACGGTTGCCGCGGAAGCCGCCGGCTCCCTGCGTGCGGATACCGGGCGGCACCCCGACGATCCACAAGCGAACCAGCTCGTGGGCGAACTCGCCGTGAACAGCGAACATTTCCGCCAATGGTGGGCAGGGCATCGAGTGGCCGCACGCTCGGCCGGCACGGTCCGCTTGCACCACCCCACGGTGGGGGACGTGGAACTGAACTTCGAGAATCTGGCGCTGCCGGAGGACCCGGACCAGGTCCTACGGGTCTATTCAGCGAAGGCGGGTTCGCCGTCGGACGATGCCTTGAAGTTGCTGGGCAGCTTTGGTGCGGGAACGGCGTTTGGTGCCGGAACGACGTTTGCTGCCGGAACGGCGCCGGGCGCGGAGTTGTCCGAGCGTCATGCGATGGACGAGAGCTGAGGGAGTTTCAGCCAAAAGTGCTCCACGTCACTGTGCTGCTGCATAGTGAATCAGCGTGATTCTGTCTATGTGCCCATTGGGCGGCTTTTGAATCGCGTTTACGCTGAATCCAGACCTTTTCGCATATCAAGGATGGAATTCAACGATGAAACGCATCGCGCTGCTGAGGGAACGGGCAACCACCGCCGGGTCCGCGGGATCCACGGGCTCGCATTGCCCGGCATCCGGTCAGTGGAGCCCCGAAGGTGAACCCCACGTGGTGCACACGTTCTTCGAAGGCCACGTCTTCCCGGCCCATAACGGTACGGCAACGGTCTGGCACCGCCAGTACCTGGTAGCCGAGTCCCGATGAGTCCCGAAACCTTGGGCGCGTGGGGCCCAAGCCACTTCACGACGTCGGCGCAACGGCCCGCTGGAGCGGCACTTCGCCTGCCGCCGTCGAAATGGTCGGAGCTCAGCCGCGGCGAAACCGTCTGGATCCACGAGGACAAATGGGGCTTCGACGCCGGCCTCGTGGACGAAGTTTCGTCGGACCACGAATTCCTGTGGATCGAATTTGCCGGCCGCGGCCGGCGACTCCTCTGTGGCGGTGACCCCGTCCAAGTCTGGACCCGCGGGTGAGTCCAGCCTCGCAACTGATGGCCGCCAGCCTTTCCACAGAAAGGCTGGCGGCCATCGTCGTTTTGGGGTTTTGGGGGCTTCTTAACGCTCCAGGCGGAATCCGAGCTTGATGGTTACTTGCCAGTCGGCAACGGCGCCCTCGCTAAGATGGCCGCGGATTTCCTTGACCTCGAACCAGTCGAGGTTCCGGAGGGTCTGGCTCGCGGCCGCAATGCCGTTCCTGATGGCGGCGTCGACGCCCTCGGACGAAGTTCCAACAATTTCGGAAACGCTATATGTGTGGTCAGCCATTCTTGCTCCTCATGATCGTCCTTGATGCCTGAACTGCGGGCCTGGCAGGCCGTGAAAGCAGACTAGCCGACGGAGGGCCGGCGGACTAGGGGTCTGGTCCCCTCCGACGCTCGCTCACATATACGGCCCTTTCGGCGGACGCCCGCTCACTGATGAGGCCAAACGGCGGAACGCTCGCTCACTGATGAGGCCAGGATCATCGGCAGCAAAACTGTGGGTGAGATGGCAGTGGCAGCAGCGTGCAACGCCTCCTCATTTCCCCCGTACCCCCAGAGCGCGAAAAAGGTGGAAATTCCATGCTCAGCGGCTCCCGCGACGTCATAACTTCTGTCGCCGACCATTGCCGGGTTGGAGATATCGATGCCCAGGGAGGCAAGGCGGAGCAGTGCTTCACCGATGACTTCCGCCTTGGTCGCCCGTCTTTCAACGTCCGATGCCCCGCATATGGTGATGAAGTTGCTTTCGATTCCAAAGCGTCGTGCGAGTCGTAGTGCTTGATCTTCCACTTTGGACGTGGCAACAGCCATGGGGATACCGGCTGAGTGTAGTTGCTCCAGCAGTTCTGTGACTCCTTCGTAGAGGCTCGATTGCTCAGCGCCGTGATCCGCGTATGCCTTGCGATAGTGTTGGAGGGCTCTCTGGGCTGTCGCTTCGTCAATCCCGGAGACTGCCCTGAACGATTCGACCATCGGTGGCCCGACAAACCTGAGTAGTTCGTCCGGCCTCGGGACCGGCGCTCCCACGGATTCCAAAGCCCGGGCAGCACTTGAGGTAACACCTGGGGCAGAGTCGATAAGTGTTCCGTCCATGTCGAACAGGACGCAGGTGATGGCGCCGAACGTTGGATGGCTGTGATGCGGAAGTATCATCTTTTCTGGAGCTTTCGGTTGTGGATCGGGTTCTGCTTGGGTTGTGCACAGGGATTACTTTTTGAAGGGTGGGCATGGACCGCGTGAGTCTCGATCACATAGACCAGAGGATCCTTGCGGAGCTCACCAAGAACGCACGCATTAGTCATGCCGAACTGGCGAGCAAAGTCCTGCTTTCAAGGAATGCTGTGCGCCAGCGCGTCGACCGGATGGAACGGCAAGGATACATCCAGGGATATACGCTGGTTGCTGGCCTACCCGGGCAAGGGTCCGTCTCGGCTTTCCTTATGGTCTACCGGAAGGACCGGGTGCGTGGTTCGGATGTCATTGCTGTTTTGCGGTCCATTCCGGAAGTGGTTTTGTGCGACGTCGTCAGCGGGGACTTTGATCTTCTCGTGAGGCTTGAAGCCCGGTCCTTGGAGAGAATCCAAGAGATCTGGGAGCAGATCGCCGCACTTCCGGGCGTCACGGATACCGTGACGGCCATGACGCTTTCCAGTCTCATCCGGCGTGGCGCAGTGCCGACCGCGTGAGGAGTTGGCGATCAGACCGCTGATATGCGGGTACCCCTGACCGGAAGCGCAGCCGATTCAAGCATCGATTGAGCGGTGGCACGGTCCAGGAGGTTCTTGCCGGTAACGACGTCGAGAACCGGTGATCCGTCCCGCAGGGCTTCCTTGGCGACCGCCGCCGCGGCCGCGTAGCCGATGGCCGGAACCAGTGCCGTTGCAAGGCCCACCGAAGCTGCCGTCTGGCGGGCGAGGCGGTCGGTGTTCGCTTCGATGCCTTCCATGCAGTGTGTGCGGAGAACGCGAGCTCCTTGTTTGAGCCATGAAACGGCTTGAAGCAGGACGTGAGCGATGACAGGTTCGAAGGCATTGAGTTGGAGTTGGCCATTGTCTGCAGCCATCGTTACCGCGGTGTCCGCTCCGGCAACCGCGAAAGCGATCTGATTCATGGTCTCGGGGATGACAGGGTTCACCTTTCCGGGCATGATGGACGACCCCGCTTGACGGGGAGGCAAGGTGATCTCGCCAAAGCCATTCTGCGGTCCGCTGGACAGCAATCGGAGGTCACTGCTGATCTTGGATAGCTTGATTGCGGTCCGTTTGAGCATGCCCGACACGTGCATGAAAACTCCGACGTCGGACGTCGCCTCAACCAGATCGTTGGCAGGAAGGACGTCGACGCCGGAAACTTCGGAGAGTGCCCGCAGCACCAGTTGCTGATAACCCGGTTCGGCGGTAATGCCGGTGCCGATGGCGGTGGCCCCCAGGCTGCATTCGCGCATCAGATCGGTGGACTCCAGGAGCCGGGAGCGATCTTCCTCCAACGTGGCGGCGAAGGCATTGAACTCCTGCCCCAGGGTCATCGGGACAGCATCCTGAAGCTGGGTCCTACCCATCTTCACGACATCGGCAAATTCGGCACCCTTGTTTCTGGCGGTTTCGGCAAGCTTGCCCAATTCCTGGTTGAGTTCCGCGATGGCGAAAATGAGGGCCAGCTTGATGGCGGTTGGATAAGCGTCATTGGTGGATTGGCAACGATTGACATGGTCGATGGGGTGCAGGTGCTGGTAGTCGCCGAGGCGCTGGCCCAGTTTTTCCAGCCCGAGGTTCGCGATCACTTCATTCGCGTTCATATTCGTGCTGGTGCCGGCCCCTCCTTGGATGACGTCAACGCAGAACTGTTCGAGGTGATGCCCTTCCTGGATTTCCCGGCACGATTCGCGGATTGCTGCCGCCTGCCGGGGCGAGAGCACCCCAAGTTCGCAGTTGGCCTGCGCCGCGGCGTTCTTGATCATTGCCAGGGAGCGTACCAAGTGCGGATGCCTGGAGATCGGAATGCCGCTGATGGTGAAGTTTTCCAATGCCCGGGCAGTGTGTGCTCCCCAGTAGGCGTTGGCGGGTACGGGAATGTTCCCGAGCGAATCGGTCTCGATGCGGCTGGTCACGGCTCTATATCCCACGGTTCTTGATGCAGACGACTTTGGGCTGGGTCATCTCTTCGTAAGCAAAATGGACACCTTCCCTGCCGAGGCTTCCGTATTTGGAACCCCCGAACGGCATGCCGTCGAACCGATAGTCCGAGGAATCATTGATCATGACTCCGCCTGCGTCGATCCGGCGCGCGGCGTCCATGGCGTTGCTCAGGGAGTCCGTGAAAATGCCGGCGTGAAGGCTGAATTCGATGGCATTTGCTACTTCAATGGCTTCTTCGAACGTATTGAAAGCATGCAGCATGACAACAGGCCCGAACACTTCTTCCCTCCACAGCCTGCTGTCCGCCGGGACCGCTTCCAGCACAGTCGGCTCAAGCACATTGCCTACCCTCACGTTGCCTGCGAGAAGTGCAGCGCCGTCATGGATGGACTCATCAAGCTTGGCTTTGAGTTCGTCTAACGCAGCGGGGCTGATCATCGGCCCGACGTCCGTCCGCTCATCCGACGGATCTCCGGATACCAATCGGGCTGTCGCTTCCAGGAAGCGCTGGCGGAAATCGGCGTACAACGGTGTGGCTACAAGGATTCGCTGCACCCCCACGCAGTTCTGGCCAGCGGCCCAGAACGCTCCGGAGACGCAGGATTCCACGGCGTCGTCAATGTCAGCATCGCTCAGGACGATGACAGGTGCGTTTCCGCCCAGGTCCATGGAAAGCTTCTTCAGGCCGGCGGCGCGGGCAATGCTTTCCCCAGTGGCGAACCCGCCGGTAAAGGACACCATTCTCACATCCCGGGACCGGATGATGGTTTCGGCTATCTCCCGATCCCCGTGAACAACAGTCAGGACTTCAGGCGAAAGCCCAGCATCCACGAGGGCGTCCGCGAGGAGTTGGGCCGACAGGGGAGTCAGGGCGGAGGGCTTGAGGACCACTGCATTGCCTCCGGCAATGGCCGGACCGATCTTGTGCGCCACGAGATTGAGGGGGTCGTTGAAGGGCGTGATCGCTGCAATGATGCCAAGCGGTTCGCGCGAGTACCATCCGGTCCGGTCTTCCGAGCCCTCGTATGAGTCAAAGGGAATGACCTCTCCGGCGTTCCGGCGCGCTTCGGCCGCGGACAGGCGAAGGGTATTGACGGCTCGCAATACTTCCTTTCGGGCCTGGCGGATGGTCTTGCCTGACTCGGCAACAATGGTCCGGGCGAACTCTTCGCTTCGCCGTTCGATGTCGGTGGCAGCAGTGTCGAGGATTTTCCCCCGGGTGTTGCGGGACAGTGCCCGTGCTTTTCGCGCGCCGGCCCGGGCCACTTCGAGCACGGCGTCGGCGGCACAAGCGTCGGTCAGGGGGACCGTGCCGACGATCCTGCCATCGTAGGGGCTCGTCACTTCACGGAATCGTGGCAGCACCATTTCCGTGGCGCAGAGTGTGGACTCAGACATGTGCGGCCGCCCCTGTCTTTGCTGAGTGGATGGCGATGATGTCTGAGAGCAAGGCGTAGGCGGTCTCCACGCGACCTGCTCCAGGTCCCGATACGGTAACCGGGCCAAGTAGATCGGTATCGAAGGAGACGGCGTTCGTAGCGCCCGAAACGCCGGCAAGTCCGTGGTCAAGGGGCACCGCGACCGGGGCTACACCTGCGGTGACGGTCCCGTCAGGATTCCGCCGTGCCGAACCGACGAGCTTCCAGCGGCGTCCGTTCCGGGATGCCGTTCGGACATCTTCCGCCGTGACCGTCGAGATCCCTTGCCGCCGGACGTCCTTGAGTTCGATGCCCGCGTCAAGCAGTTCGTTGGCGAGGATGAGGACCTTGAGCTGGACATCGTAGCCCTCGATGTCTGCTGCTGGGTTCGCCTCGGCGTAACCGAGTTCCTGTGCCTCGCTGACGGCAGCTTCGAAGTCCAGGCCGGCTTCCATCCGACCGAGCACGTAATTGCTGGTTCCGTTGAGAATGCCTTCGAAACCATTCAACCGGAGTCCTGAAAACATCTTCTTCGCCAAACGGATCACCGGCGTGCCACTCATGACGGCTCCTTCGTATTCGAAGTAGACGCCATTTTGCGCGGCTAGGGAAATCAGTTCGGCCCCACGGAGGGCAACCGGTCCTTTGTTCGTGGTGCAGACGCTCTTGCCCGATTCGAGGGCCCACCGCACATGGGAGACCGCAGGTTCGCCGTCGTCGGGGTTTGTGAAGGTGGCTTCGCAGATGATGTCTGCTGTGCACGAGCGGATGACCGACTCATTGTTGGTGTCCGCGGATCCCCCGTGTTCGGCGAAGGTTTCGCTCCCGCCGCCAAGGCCCAGGGCCATGGAGAGGTCGATACCATCAGGCTGGACCAGGGATCCGAGGCGAAGGTCGGTGATTGCCACGACCCGGAGGCCAAAGCCCAGCCCGGAACGAAGTGCCTCATTGCGTGTTGCGATCAGTTCGGCCAGGGTCCTGTTGACGCCGCCAAAGCCGATCAGGGCAATGTCATAGGTGGTCATGCTGCTCCTTCAGTCAGTTACATCTGTCCTCCAATATTGACCGGATTCCATGTCAGCCAGGGCATGTGATTCCGGCCGAAGAATAGGGCGAATCGACCATCCGCATGGCGATTCGACATCAGCACCCGCAAGTAACATGCGTGCAACATGTGCATGCCCAAATGTTTTTAATGACCAATTCGACTACGCTGTGTTATCTTCATCACCATCCCCTTGCGCACCTCCGGCAATCCGGATCACCCCTCGACCCCCGAGGTATCACGCGCATTCTTCGCACCGATTCGACCACCAACCTGACCACCGACCCCGGAGGCACCATGGAATCCTCATTACCCGTCGCGCTAGAACCACAGCTCTCATCCCCTCCGTTGTCTGAATCCGGGCTACGCCGGTCCATGGGGCCCAGGCACCTCGTCATGATCGCCATGGGCGGGGTGATCGGCTCCGGACTTTTCTTGAGTTCCGGCTACACGATCTCCCAGGCCGGACCGCTCGGCGCGGTCATCGCCTACCTGATTGGCTCCTTCGTGGTCTACCTGGTAATGGCATGCCTTGGCGAACTTGCCATCGCGTACCCAGTATCGGGAGCCTTCCACATCTACGCATCGCGGTCGATCGGACCAGCCACGGGATTCACCACGGCGTGGCTCTACTGGCTTTGCTGGGCCGTGGCCATCGGCTCGGAATTCACAGCGGCCGGCCTCCTCATGCAGCGATGGTTTCCAAACATCGACGTGTGGGTCTGGTGTGTCATCTTTGCCGCCGTTCTTTTCGGCCTCAACGCCGTCTCTTCGCGGTTCTTCGGAGAGTCGGAGTTCTGGTTCGCGATCATCAAGGTCGGAGCCATCATCGTCCTGATCGTGCTCGGGGGTGCCGCACTATTTGGTTTCCACCCATTGAGCGAGACCGGCAACCATCCCTTCCTCCTCGAGAACTTCAACACCACCGGGGGTCTCTTCCCCAACGGATTCACTGGCGTTCTGGTCACCGCGCTTGCAGTGTTCTATGCCTTCTCCGGTTCCGAGCTCATCGGCGTAGCGGCAGGCGAAACCGCGGATCCTGCCAAGAGCATTCCGAAGGCCATGCGCAGTACCGTCGTCCGCTTGCTGATGTTCTTCGTCGGGGCCATCGCGGTCATCGCCGCCACCATCCCGTTTGATCAGGTCGGCCTGGACCAGAGCCCGTTCGTGACGGTCTTTTCCTCCATCGGCATCCCGTTTGCCGCCGACGCCATGAATTTCGTCATCATCACCGCGCTCCTTTCCGCCGGCAACAGCGGTCTCTTCTCGTGCGCCCGCATGCTGTACTCTCTCTCGGACGAAGGACATGCCCCTCGCGTGTTGCGAAAGCTGACCCGGCGCGGCATCCCTATGGTTGCGCTCTCCGTGAGCATGGTGGGTGGCCTGGCATCGCTCATCAGCAGCGTGGTTGCGCCCGAGACGGTGTATTTGGCCCTTGTGTCCGTCGCAGGGTTCGCCGTCGTCGGCGTGTGGATGTCCATCGCCGCATCACATTTCTTCCACAGGCGGACTTTCGTCAAGAATGGCGGCAACGTCGCCGCCCTTCCCTATAAGGCCCCGCTGTTTCCCCTAGTTCCGATCCTGGCGTTCTCGCTCTGCTTCATTTCGTTGATCGGTATCGCGTTTGACCCGAACCAGGTAGCCGCCCTCTACTTCGGGGTCCCCTTCGTAGGAGCCTGCTACGCCTTGTTCTATCTCAAGTACGGACGCAAGGCGCGCACGGCCGCGCCGTCTTTGCTGGATCGCTGACCATCGTTCACCCAGCTCTCGGCCGGGGACTGCTGTCCCTGGCCGAGGGCTGTCCGACGGATGGTCAGCCATCCGAGGCTTCAGCTGGCCGGGATCATGACCCACTCCCCCAAAGATGACAACCGCCATATCGATAGCTATCCTGCCCGCACCAAAGTCGGGTATGGCCTCGCCCACACGCTGGACCGGGACTCAAAGTTGGCAGCGGTGACCGCAGGATACGGCGACGGCTACCGCCGCGCGCTGGCCCGTGGAGGCCATGTGCTCGTCCGTGGCCGGCGTGTCGCCATCGTCGACCTTGTTTCGATGAATTCCATGGTTGTTGACGCAACCGACATCGCTGACGCCTCTCCGGGCGACGAAGTTGTGCTGTTCGGAAAGCAAGGAGCCGAAGAAATCACCGTTGAGGAGATGGAGACGGCGAACTCGGCAATCCTCGCCGATCTCTACACCGTGTGGGCAAGAGGAAGCCGCGTTCCGGTCAACGGGGACGTGTGAGAATAGGGCCTGATGAAGCTCGGAAGGAGCATTGACAATGGATTCTTCCTCGGAAGCGTCGTCCATGGCACAAGGACTTCGTATTGTGCGCTTGGTCGCGGACCGGGAGAAGTGGGGCCGGCGGCTCCTCGGCGTCTCCCAGCTCGCCTCCGAGCTGGACATGGAGCAAAGCCGGGTATCCCGGCTGACCCAGGAATTGTGTGATCTGGGACTTCTCGAAAGGGTCGAACGCGGTCCGTTCCGGACAGGCCCGCAATTTTTCGGCCTCGCGGCGTCGCTTAATACTGGCTGGGTTCGCCAATCAAGAACCGAGTTGGAGGCGCTGGTGGCCACGCTTGGCCTCCGATCCAGGGTTTCTGTCCGCGAGGGCTTCCGGGTAATTCTCCTGCGCGCATCTAGCAATGACGCGCTCCCTGGCAGCTTCGTCAAACCTGGAATGGTGACGCCGACATGGTGCACGGGATCAGGCCGGGCACTCTTGTGGGATCACGAGCAGGCCGCGATTCAGGATCTCCTCAAGGACGCCAACTTCATCGGTGTCGGCGGTCCGGGCGCGGCCCACTCGACCGAGGAGGTCTGCGAGCTGATGGACAGGGACCGGAACCGGGGCTTCATAGTGGCGGCCGAAGAATTCGAACATGGCGTCTACGAATTGGCCGTTCCTGTCCGTGACCCGGAAGGAGTGATTCTTGCTTCACTTAGTGTTCTGGGCAACCGGCCCCAGATCGAGCCCAGGGCCGGGAAAATCGCGAAGGTTCTCACGGAAGCCGCCGCGCGGCTCGGATCATGCGGTCGCAGTACTCGGGACAATACGGGAGGAAGGGGCCTTGCGAGCTAGGCCAGCGCCTGCGGCAGTCCCTGACCCATCGTCGATTCGAGCCACTTTCCCCACGACACGAGAGCCGAGGCGCAGAGTTCCCGCCGCGCGGCCAGCCGTGTCTTAGGACCCACGACCTGCAGGGCAGCCACCACTTCGCGTTTGAAATCCCGTACGGGAACGGCTAGGGAATACAAGCCTGGTTCTGCTTCCTCATCCACGATGGAATACCCCCGCCCCCTAGCCTCATGCAGCCGCGTCAGGAAGTCCTCGACATTGACCGGAGTATTGGGGCCGTGGCGAACAAATGCAGAGGACGCGAAAACGGTTCGGACCTCGGCGTCGGACGCCTCCCACAACAATGCCTGGCCGGCGTCGCTGCAGTAGGCCGGGTAAGGCCGGCCCAACCACGAACCGACCATGTTGCTGCTCGCCGGAATACGCTCACCGACCGTCACCGTGCTGTCACCGCTCAGCACTCCGAGAAAGCATCCTTCGTTCGTTTCGCCGGCAAGGCCCTCCAGGGCAGTGATCCCGTCCGTCTGCAGCCGTTGTTCGGTCAAAAGCTGGGCGTCGGTAAAGAGTGACCAGTTCAGGTTGTAGGACCGCCGCTCGGCGCGTTCCAGGAACCCTTCTTGTTCCGCGACTCGCAGGCTCCGCGAGACCTGGCTGCGATCCTTGCCTAAATCGGCTGCAATATCGGCGACCGTGCCGCCGGCGAGGCCTTCGGCGTTACGGGAGCCGACTGCAAGGACAGCCATGATTCCCCGTCCCATGCTGGATGTCTTAGGCATGGATCTGATTCTAGCCACCGGACGGGCGTGACTCAGTGGATAGCAAACACCCGGGCGGGAAAGCCGCTGCCCTCAAGGGGTTTTGGCCACGTCGCAACCAGGGCGGCACCCTTTTCCGGAAGACCATCCAGGTTCGCCAATAGCTCGATCTGCCAACGGTTCTGTCCCAGCACGTATGTCTCCAGGCTAAAGTCCTTGCGGGAAGTGGCCAGCCCCGGGTCCGTGTCTGTCTGTTCATGACCTACAGCCGCAATCGACCGTCGTTCAATCAGGAAGGTGAGGGCCTCCTGCGACCAGCCCGGACTGTGACTGATGCCTTCGTCGTCCCTGTTCGCCATGGCGTCGGCATCGGGCCAACGTCGGCTCCAGCCGGTCCGCAGTGCCACAAAGCTACCCGTCGGGACAGTGCCGTTTCGGGTTTCCCATGCGTGGATGTCCGCCACCGTGGGGGTGGCATCGGGATCAGCCTTGACCCGTTCTGAAATGTCCAGGATGACCAGCGGAAGGATCATGTCCCCTACCGGGATCTGATCCAAAGACCGGGCGCCGCGGATGAAATGTGAGGGGGGATCAACGTGTGTTCCCCATTGCCCGATGATCGAATAGCGGTGCGCGGTGAATCCGTCGCCATTCTCCAGATCGAACACGGCTTCCCTGATCTCGTCGGGGAAAGCGGGGAAGTGCGGTTGGCCTGGGTGGAATGCATGCGTCAAGTCGGCGAACGTCCTGCCCGCTATGAGGGGCTGGAGCCCGTCCCAAAAATCCGTCGTGGCGTTGTCGGTCATGATGCGACACCGCTCTCGCGGGCCTCTGCCAGTGCGGTGGATGAGACGCTCACGACGCCGGATAGCTCTATGACAGGGACTTCCCAAGGGTGGATCTCCACAAGGTGACGCATGAACCGATCCACCCGCTCGTCGTCCAGGGCGGCGTCGAAGTACGTCGTGAAGACAAAGGTCGGCGAAATGGTCCGCTGGCCCACTTGCCCCAAGGTGGGGTTGGCGCCTTCAGCCACGGTGAATCCTTCGAATCCCACGCCGGACTCGAAAACGTGCCTGTAGTTTCCAAAGTCCCCCAACTCCGGGGAGTCCGCCAAGGCCTGAAGCAGTGCCGTAATGCCGTGGTCATTCCGGAACGCACCGGCCTCGCCCCCAGCGAGCCCAGCGAAAGTCTCGGACGCGATAGGCCAATGTACGCGCAGCTTGCGCACTGATTTCATTTCTATCTTCAAGGGGTCCTCTTCCCTGCGCTTGGCGCCGATTGCTTGACTGCCATGGTGGCATAACTGGCCTGATCATTACAAGCATTTTCAAATGCTCATAATGACGAATATAGTGAGAGGGTGGTCACGCTGGACCATCTCGTCCCCACATAGGCACGAATGAAGATCAACTGCTTGGAGCCCCGAACGATGCCCAGTAAGATCACGCTGTCCCGCATGCTCGACGCCGGCTCGAAGCTGACGCTGGACGGCGCACTCGCCACTGAGCTCGAGGCGCGGGGCTGCAATCTGGAGGACCCACTTTGGTCGGCCAAGGTGCTTCTGGAACAACCGCAGCTGATCAAGCAAGTGCACCGCGACTATTTCGATGCAGGAGCCACGGTAGCCATCACTGCGAGCTACCAGGCCACGCCGCGAGGCTTCAGACAGCGCGGCATCGGCGAAGCGGAAGCCTTGGGGCTGGTGGCATTGAGCGTACGCCTGGCCGACGACGCGAGGCGCGAATACTTGGCTGAAAACCCGGAAGCGGGACCCCTGCTGATTGCCGGATCAGTAGGCCCTTATGGCGCCTACCTCGCTGACGGTTCGGAATACCGCGGGGACTACACCCTCAGCCGGATCGAGTTCATGGAATTCCACAGGCCCCGGATCGCGGCGCTGGTGGAGGCGGGAGTGGACCTGCTGGCATGTGAGACGTTGCCTTCGGTTTCGGAGACGAAGGCACTGTTGGCACTCGTAGAAGAGTTCAACATCGAAGCATGGTTCTCCTTCACGCTACGGGACGGGGAGCACATCAGCGACGGCACAACGCTGGCCAACGTCGCAAGGCTCTGTGCAACGCAGCCGCGCGTCGTCGCGATCGGCGTAAATTGCGTGCCTCTGGAACTGGTCTCTCCGTCGCTTCGAGCCCTCCGCAAAGTCACCTCAATCCCGTTGATCGCGTATCCGAATTCCGGCGAAAGCTATGACGCTCTAACCAAGACCTGGACGCCCGGCCCGGCCGTGGGCGGTGCTGATGGCAAGCAACCTGCAAGCATTGCGGAAGGAGCCGGCATCTGGCAAGAACTTGGCGCTCGGCTTATTGGAGGGTGCTGCAGGACGACACCGCAGGATATTGCTGGGATCGGTCGATATATGTGAGCGAGGGTCCGCCCGCGACCGTTGATATGTGAGCGAGGGTCCGCCCGCAACCGTTGATATGTGAGCGAGGGTCCGCCCGCGACCGTTGACATGTGAGCGAGGGTCCGCCCGCGACCGTTGATATGTGAGCGGGCGTCCGAGAACTCAGTCGGGCGTCCCAAGGAGCCGGGCCTGCCTAGGCCTCCAGGACGTATGTCCTGAGATCGTCGAGGGTCTGCTGCATGTGCGCGTCCATGGCCTCGCGGGCCCGGGGGGCGTCGCCGGCTTCGAGGGCTTTGAGGATGGCCCGGTGATGTCCGATCGCGTGCCGCTGGATATCGGGGATTTGCGAGGTCTGGGTGCGCCGGGTTTCCAAGACGCGGTGCAGGGGTTCGAAGAGCACAGCGACGAAGACGTTGCCGGAGGCGTGGAGGATGACATCGTGGAAGCCTAAGTCCGCCTCGACGAACGCGCTCACATCGTTGGAATCGTGGGCCTTCTGCATGGCGGACACGTGAACCTGCAGCTGGTCGATTTCTTCGGGGGAGACCCGTGAGGCGGCCAGTTCGCAGGCGCCGGTCTCGAGCATGCGGCGCAGCTCGATGAGCTGGACGGCCGCTGCGGCGTCGTTCTTTCCTTCCGAAGCCGCACGCAGCACAGCTTCGAGGGAAGCCCAGCGGTTCAGTGGGTTGACGAAAGTCCCCCGGCCGCGCTCCACGCTCAGGATTCTCTGGGCCTCGAGGGTCTTCATGGCCTCGCGGACCGTCATGCGGCTGACTTCATGCTTGGCGCTCAGTTCGAGTTCGCCGGGAACCACTGTGCCCGGCGGAAATTCGCCCGCGACGATGCGGTCCAGCAGCTCGTCAGCGACGACGCCGACCAGCGACTTGCGTGCCATGGTGCTCCGTTCCTAGATGTCTGACATCTTACGCCGGCGGTTGCCGGCTTTCGTTCCAAAACGCGCCGAGCGCCACGGCGCAAGCATGCGGCTGCTCCCAATGGACGCTGTGCCCGGCGTCGGGTATTGCCACGAGCCTGCGCAGCGGGCTGGCTGCCACGAAGGCTTCCGCTTGGTCCAGCGAACGTAATCGGTCCCCGACGCCGGCAATCACCAGCGTCGGTGCGGTCACCTTTTCGGGGACATCGGCAGCCACTCCGGCCATCGCCGCGAGGCCGCTGGGGCCAAGGACCTCGAAAGGCAGCTCAAATCCTCGGCTCAGCAAGCGATTGTCCTCCGGCGACAACGCCCCGAACCAGGCCTTCATGCACTTGGCGCGCGTCGCGTCGTCAATGAAGCCTTGCCGTAGCTGGGATTCGAGCATCGATTTGAAGCCTTCGTTCGGCGGGGCCGGAACCATGCCGATCAGGGCCACGCTGGCCACGAGCCCCGGGTGCCGCGCGGCCAGTGCCAGCGCCACGCTTCCGCCCATCGAATGGCCCGCAATGTGGACCGGTGCCGCGTTCCTGGCAGCAACGGCAGCGACGGAATCGGCAGCTGATTCCAGAGTCCACTGGAAGCCCGGAGGCAACATGTCCCCGCGGTGATACCCAGGCAAATCGACGATCCAGACGGTTCGTCCGGCGTCGAGCAACTCGGTGGCGAGTGGCTCCCAATAGGCGGACGTCGACGCCCAGCCGTGCAGCAACAGAACGGGAGGTTGGGACGGAAAGTCCGCCTTAACGGCGGCCGCCGGGAGGCGCATGTCCGCGTGTAATGCCGCGACGGCGGGAGGCTCTTGAAGCATGCGCCAAGCATAGTGACGACTGACACTTGCACAGCCGAAAGCGGGTGTGTCACACTAGCATTCAAATATTAGATGTCTGACATCTTACATTTACCTTCAAAACCACGATGGAGTGCACAGTGACCCTTGAAGCCGATGTCCTGGCTGCCTTCCCGGCTGAAGTCCAGATCCCCGCTCAGCTGGTTGCCGACGCCGTAGCAGCGTCTTCCGCAACCTCGCCCCGCATCCTGGTAGTCCTCGACGACGACCCCACCGGCACCCAGTCGGTCGCCAACCTGCCCGTCCTCACCCGCTGGGAGGTCGCCGATTTCACGTGGGCGTTCGCCCACATCGCGGAAAGCCGGTCTCAGCCCGCGGTCTACGTGCTGACCAACACGCGCAGCCTGGACCCGGTTGAGGCCGCTGCCCGCAACGAGGAAATCGTGCGGAACGCGCTCGCCGCCGCCGGCTCCCAGCTGCGCTTGGGATTCGTCAGCCGCTCCGACTCCACCCTCCGTGGCCACTACCCGCTGGAACCGGACGTCATTGCCGCCACTGTCGCGGACGTGACCGGCGAGGCGACCGACGGCGTCGTGATCGTCCCGGCGTTTCCCGACGCCGGGCGGGTCACCGTTGGCGGCGTGCACTACACGCGTGGCACCGGGCACGACGCCGGCAAGCTCACCCCGGTTGCCGAGACCGAGTTCGCCAAGGATGCGAGCTTCGGCTTCGCCAACTCGGAGATGGCCAGGTATGTGGAGGAGAAGTCGCAGGGCCGGTTCCAGGCAAGCGATGTGATCGTCCTGGACCTGAACCTCATCCGTGCCGGGGCCTCAGCCCAGGACCCTGCCATTTCCGCCAAGGCCATTGCAGACGCGATCGAACCCGCCACGAACTCCACGCCGATCGTCGCGGACATCGTCACCGAGAATGACTTCCGGGCACTGGCCCTCGGGCTTGAAGAAGCCGAACGCCGCGGCAAGAAGCTGCTCTACCGTGTGGGTCCGCCCTTCGTCCGCGGCCGCATCGGCCAGGAAATCCGTGAGGCGCTCAGCGGCGAGGAAGCCTACGAAGGCAACACTCCCTCCACAGCCGGTGGCCTCATCGTTGTTGGTTCGCACGTCGGCGTCACCACGCGCCAGCTCAATGCCCTGACGGCCCAGCACGGCGCCGCCCGGATCATCGAGATCGACGTCGAGAAACTGCTCGCTAGCGGCGCGGAGGCCTACTTGGACGAGACGGTCGCCGCCGTCGTCATTGCCCTCCGCAATGGAGACGTCATCGTCCACACGAGCCGCCTGCTCATCAAGACGGACGACGCCGCGGCGAGCCTGAAGATTGCCCGCACCGTCTCTGCCGCCGTCGTCGCGATCGTGAACCGGACGCTCAAGACCTTCCCGCCGCGCTTCGTCATCGCCAAGGGCGGGATCACGTCCTCGGACGTGGCCGCGCACGGCCTGGAAATCCGCCACGCGATAGTCCGCGGCCCCATGCTGCCCGGCATCGTCTCGCTGTGGGAGCCGGTGGACGGACCCGCGAAGGGCATTCCGTACATCGTCTTCGCCGGCAACGTGGGCGACGACGAATCCCTCGCGCACGTCACGCGCAAACTCAGCAACACCTTCTAGCCGATCCTCTTCCTAACGCAACCCCAGCATTCAATGGAGAACACCATGACCAGCAATTACACCGTCGCCGTCCTCGGCCTGGGCGCCATGGGCCTGCCGATGGCTACCCGCCTGGCGACCCAGCTCACCGTCCACGGCTTCGATATCGCCGAGCCGCGCCTGAAGCTCGCCGCCGACGCCGGGATCCGCACCTTCGCCTCGGCGCGCGAAGCCTCGGAAGGCGCCGACGCCCTCCTCCTTGCCGTGCGCAACGGCGAACAGCTCGACGCCGTCCTCTTCGGCGAGAACGGCGTCGCTCCCGTGCTCAAGCCGGGCGCTGTCGTGATCCTCGGTAGCACAGTCGGTACCGAGGCTATTCCGGCTACCGTGGCCCGCCTGGCCGAATACGGCGTCGAACTCGTGGACGCGCCGCTCTCCGGCGGCCCCAAGCGTGCCGGGGAAGGCGACCTCCTGATCGTGGTTGGCGCAACGCCGGCGGCCCAGGAAAAGGCCCGCCCCGCGCTCGAACTGTTGGCCTCCACGCTGAGCATCGTGGGCGACAAGCCCGGCGACGGCCAGGCCCTCAAGACCGTCAATCAGCTTTTGTGCGGCGTGCACATCGCCGCTGCCGCCGAGGCCATGGCACTCGCGGACGCCCTCGGACTCGACCAGGCGAAGACCCTCGCGGCGCTGGAAGCAGGTGCCGCCGGCTCGTTCATGCTGTCCAACCGAGGCCCCCGCATCCTCGAGGCCTACACCGAAGATGGCGCCGAGATCCTCAGCCGCCTCGACATCTTCGTGAAGGACATGGGCATCGTCGGCAAGGCGACGCGCGCCGCCGGCCTCGCCGCCCCAGTCGCCGCCGCCGCCGAACAGCTCTACCTCCTCGGCCAGGCCCAGGGCCTCGCCGCCGCCGACGACTCCGCAGTCATCAAGGTCGTCGCGCCCACGAGGCGCACTGTCTAGCAAAGCACCCCAAAGAAACGTGCGACGACGGCGGTCCCCCCTCCGCCGTCGTCGCCCCTCTCGCCGGCCTCGAGTCCAGGCCGGCTCTGTCAAAGGAGACACCCCTGATGATTCCCCTCATCAATTCCTTGGCGGTCCGGGCAGCTGATGCCCCCGCCATCAAACCGTCCGTAGCCCTTGGGACCCCGCTGCTGCTGACCATTGCAGTTGCGGGCGTCGCGCTGCTGTTGCTCATGATCATCCGCTTCAAGATCCAGGCCTTCGTGGCATTGCTGGCCGTGAGCATCCTGGTGGCCGTTGCCGCGCAGATCCCCTTGGCGGACGTATTCACCGTCGTGGCCAACGGCGTGGGCGGAACCATGGGCAAAGTCGCATTGCTGATTGCCCTCGGCGCCGTGTTGGGCCGCATGATCGAGGTGTCCGGCGGCGTGCAATCGCTGGCCAACCACTTCACCGAGAAGCTCGGTGCCAAGCGCGTCGCCGTGGCACTGACCGCCGTCGGCTTCCTCGTTGCCATTCCGGTGTTCTTCGAAGTAGGCATCATCGTCCTGGTGCCGATCGTCTACGCCTTCGCGAAGATCGCCAAGCTGCACCCCATCAAGTTCGGCCTTCCCATGGCCGGCATTATGCTCTCGATCCACGTCGCCGTTCCTCCCCACCCGGGCATCGTTGCCGGGGCAGGCGTCATGGGTGCCGACATCGGACTGATCGCGATGATTTCGCTCATCATCTGCGTGCCGCTCGGTTTCCTGTCCTACTGGGTTGCCAGCATCATGAACCGCAAGGACTACGAACTGCTCCCGGGCGTCCGCGACCAGATCGAAGAATTCGGCTCCGATTCCTTGGTGCGCGTCGGCCACGACGGTCCCGGTGCCAGCGCAGTCGCTCCGCCGCGTCCGGGCCTGATCATGTTCCTCATCGCCGCCCCGATCGTCCAGATCCTGCTCGGCACAGCCGGTACCCTCCTGATCAACAAGAAGGACTACTGGTACGCCGTCGCGTCTTTCGTGGGCAACCCGTTCTTCGCCCTGCTGGTGGCCGTTGCGCTCGCGTTCTTCCTTCTGGCGGTCCGCCGCCAGTGGTCACTCAAGGAAACCGGCGAAATCTTCGAAGGCGCGCTGCCTCCCATCGCCTCGATCCTCATGGTGGTTGCTGCCGGCGGCGTGTTCGGCGGCGTCCTGCAGGTCTCCGGCATCGGCGCGGCCTTGTCCCAGACGCTGGACTCCCTGGGCGTGCCGATCATCCTCCTCGGCTTCATCATTTCCCTGGCACTGCGTGCCGCACAGGGATCGGCCACGGTCGCCATCGTCACCACCACCGGCCTCCTCTCGGCTGCCGTTGCCCAAGGCGGCTACACCCCCGCGCAGATCGCCGTCATCGTGATCGCGATCGGCTTCGGCGGACTGGGCCTGTCCCACGTGACCGACGCCGGTTTCTGGGTGGTGGTGCGCTACTACGGCCTCACGGTGTCCGACGGCCTCAAGACCTGGACCGTGCTCACCACCATCCTGGGCGTCGCGGGCTTCCTGCTCAGCTATGTCGCCTGGATCCTGGTGGGAGGCCTGGCCCACTGATGCGTGTACGCCTTGACGAGCTTGTAGGCTCCGCGCAGGAGCGAGGAGCCGCGGTTCCGGCCTTCACCTGCTACGACTTCACCACCGCCCTCGCGGTGGTGGCCGCAGCAGAGGAGTCCGGCCGCGGAATCATTCTGCTGGTCGCACCCAAGACAGCCGGCACTCCTAGCGGCTTGCGACTGATCACGGCGCTGCGCGCCCTGGCCGACGACGCCCGCGTGCCGGTCTCGGTGCAGCTGGACCACGCCTCGGACCTCGAGGTCATCCGTGATTCGGTGGCAGCCGGTGCCGACGCCGTCCTGGCCGACGGTTCCTCCCTCCCATTCGAGGAAAACATCGCTTTGGTCCGCTCCGTACATGAGGTCGTGCTAGACGCCGGTGCTTCGGACATCGTCATCGAAGCGGAACTTGGCGGGCTGGCGGGCGACGAGGACAAGGCCTTCGGTGCTGACGTTCACGCTCATCCGGCCAGTGACCATCCGGCGGGCCTGACCGACCCGGGCCAGGTACTGGAATTCGTATACCGCACTGGTGCCCAGCTCCTGGCCGTTGCCGTAGGGAATGCGCATGGCCGTTACACCGGCGAGCCCAGGCTGCACTGGGATGTGCTGGAGGACATTGCATCGCGCACTGAGCTTCCGCTCGTGCTCCACGGCGCGTCGGGCATTCCCGCGGCAGACCTGGTCAAGGCCACGTCAATGCGCGTGGGCAAGGTGAACTTCAACACGGAGCTCCGCACCGGCATCCTCGCCACGCTCGAAGCCGAGACAACCCCGCACCGGGCCGACGGCGAGAACCTCCAGGGCCTGCTGGGGCACTGGAGTTCCTCGGCAGGGGCGTTCGCCGGAGCAACACTGGACATGCTGAGTCGCTAGGCGCGGCTCGCGGGGCGGCCAAGCCGCCGCGCCTCCGCGCAACGCAGGGAGGCTAGGATCAGCACATGATCGTAGCCTCCCTGATTTTTGCCCTCCTTGCCGGCTTGCTGCACGTCTACATCTTCAGCATGGAGTCCATCACCTGGACCCGTCCGGCCACGTGGAAGCGCTTTAGCGTCGCTTCCCAGTCCGAGGCGGAAACCACCAAGGGCCTCGCCTACAACCAGGGTTTCTACAACCTCTTCCTTGCCATCGGGGCGATCGCCGGGATCGTCTTCGTCGCTCTTGGTCATCCGCAGGTGGGCTGGACCCTCGTCTTCAGCTCGTGCGGCTCCATGCTGCTGGCGGCAATCGTGCTCGCCTTGAGCGGCAAGAAGTACCTCCGCCCCGCGGTTCTTCAGGGCACGACTCCGCTGCTCGCCGTCGTGCTCGGCATCCTGGCCGTGGCGCTCGGCTAAAGATATGAGCGAACGTTGGCGAAAATGGCGTGAGATGTGAGCGAGCGTTGGCGAAAATGGCGTGAGATATGAGCGAGCGTCCTACGAGGCAAACGCTCGCTCACTTATGCAGGCTTTTGGCGTGACGCTAGCTCACCCGTCAACACCCTGAACCCCAATTCAGGGTTGAATCCGTGGATCTCCCGCGTGTCCAGTGCCGACATGAAAGCCAGGATCTCCTCCGTGATCACTTGCCCGGGAACCAAGACAGGGAATCCGGGCGGATAGGGGGTGACGAAGGAGGCAGACACCATTTCCTCTCCCGCGGCGACCCTTCGCATAAGTTCGGCCGCACTGAAGTATTCGCAGGATCCGGCTTTGTAGCTCTCGAAGTAGGCGTCCCGCATGTTGCCGTCCGGCGTCTGCGCATCTACCCGGAATCGTTCGGCGAAGCGGCTGAAGTCCGGCAAAGGCGGCGGTGTGCTGGTCAGCGCCGCGACACGGGCAAGGCGCGCTCGCTGACCCAGACCGCTCAGGCCGGATTGCTCATCTTCAAAGGTTTCGGCCAGCTTGACCAGGACCTCAACGAGGTAGGCAACGGCACTCCGCGAGGTGCCGATGTTGGTCATGAAGAGAACGCTGTTCCTCGACGTCTTGTTGACCTGGATCCCGTACTTGTCCATCAGGAAGTCGTGCTTGAAGGTATCGCCGTCCACGCCGGTGAGGCCGATATGCAGGGTCAAACGGCTCGGATCAACAACGAATTCGTCGCGCTCCCAGGCTTCCGACATGGCCGCGAGCCCGTCGCGAAGCGGCATTTGCCGGCTCGTTTCGCGGTACTGAGGCGGTATGAGGTCCTTGGTGCCGAGGACGCGGAAGTACTTCTTCAACAAGGGATGCCTCGCCACGGCCTGGGCGATGCTGACCGCGAGATCTGCCTGCCGTTGCACCAGTTCGTATCCTTCGAACTCGACCTGCCGCCGTCCCATGTCCAAGGAAGCCAGGATCTGGTAGTTGGGGGACGTGGAGGTGTGCGTCATGTACGCCTCCCGGAAGCTCTCCTCGTTCAACTGGCCGAAGTCCTGGTCATGGATATGGATCATGGACCCCTGCCGGAGCGACGTCAGGGTCTTGTGCGTCGACTGCGTTGAGTAGACCCTCACGCGGGCCTTCGCCGGATCGGGCAGCAGTCGTGTCTTCAGGAGCAGCTCATCGCTGACGTGCCCGACGCCGGAACCGGGCCCGCCGTCGTCGGGCTCGCTGGCCGCTTGGCCACCGCCGCCCGCAGCCCCGCCCAGCGCGCCCAGCGCGCGAAGCTGTTTGGCGTGCCGCCGGGCGTACGCTGGATCCGCGAACTTTGCCTCGAGGGACCGGGCCGAAGCCATGGCCGTACGGCGGCGGTAGATGTGGTGGAAGCCTGCGAAGGCGAACCAGGCCTCGTCCCACAGGAACACCAGGTCCGGCTTGATGGCGAGGCACTCCTCCATCACTCGTTCGACGTCGTACACGATGCCGTCGAACGTGCAGTTGGTGAGGGCGAGCATCTTGACCTCGTGGAGCCGGCCTGCCCGGCGGTAATCCAGGAGCATCCGCTTGATGCTTTCCAAAGGAACGGCGCCGTAGAAGGAGAAATCGTTCAGAGGGTAGGCGTCCAAATACGAGACCTGCGCGCCGGCCAGCATGAGGGCGTAGTGGTGCGACTTGTGGCAGTTTCGGTCCACCAGAACCACGTCGCCGGGAGCCAGGATCGATTGGTGCACGATCTTGTTGGCTGTCGACGTTCCATTGGTGACAAAGAGCGATTTCTGGGCACCGAATGCCCGGGCCGCCAGCTTCTGGGCCTGCTTGAGGGAGCCGTGCGGATCCAGGAGCGAATCGAGCCCGCCGGACGTGGCCGAGGTTTCCGCGAGGAGCAGGTTCAGGCCATAGAACTCACCCAGATCGTTGATCCATTTGGAATGGATGACCGATCCGCCCCGGGACACGGGCAAGGCATGGAAAACGCCGGCAGGTTTGCGGCTGTATTGCTGGACCGCGTGGAAGAACGGCGCCTCATACCGTTCCGCGATGCCGGCCAGCAAGGACAAATGGAGCTCCAGCCCATCCTGGCGGCGGAAGATCCGGCGGAATTGGCGGGTCAAGGAACCGGCGAGTTCTTCGATCCCCACCCCCGCCACCAGGTAGAGATCAAGCTCGGGCCGGAGTTGGCCCAGCTTCTCCGCCAAGCTCAGGATGCGGTCCAGAGGTCGCTGGGGGAGCGCCTGCTCCAGGAACCTGTCCAGGAAGCCGCGCACATCCCGGCCCAGGCGCTGCCTGCTGTTGGGGACGAAGCCTGGCCGCAGTACGCACGCCTGGATGTCGGGGTTGAGCAGGACAGCTACGATGGCGTCCTCGAAGCTCGGCACGAACACCAGCTCGTAGTTGAAGGCGTCGGCGGGACGGCGCTGGCTATGCAGTTCTGTTTGAAGGGTTTCACGGTCGGCGCTGGATATGTCATCGATCACGAGGACCTCGAACCGCTTGCGCGACTCGGCGGGTTCTTCAACCCGTTCCGATTCGCGTTCGGGGTCCTGTGCGGGTTCCTGGGCGTGGTGGTTGTGGCCGGCAACTCGTCGCGCGACCGGTTCGATGAGGTTCAGCGCCTCAAGGTATTCTCCAGCCTCCAGGATTCGCCGCAATTCCGTGACATATTGCTGTCCCGGAGACGCCCAATACATTTCGAGGGATTCCAGCAGCGGCAACAACCTTCGGACGTCCCTTGGCAGTTCCCGCGGCGGCCGGCCGGCGCCCGTGAGAGACCGGGCGGCGGCCAGCTGTTTGACGGCGTAGCCAAGGAACTCCCAAGCGTCGGCGCGCACCCGCCACGCGCTGCTGGGGACCTCGCCGCCGGACCCGGAATCGTCGTCGGCGTTTGGCCTCGCCGCCAAACCGGGGTCAAGCGCTTGGCCGCTGGCAAGTGAGGCTGGAGCGAGGGGAAATGGGGCTGACTGCACTGTCGCGAAATCGGCGCGTGCCACGATGACTCCTTTGTCATGGATTGATAGCACTCTCTACTAAACGCCGCGCGCCGTCGCGGTGTACGGCAAATGTCCGGGTTGCCGTCTGGGTTTCCAGATGGGAGCCGCACTTCCCGTCATATGTGAGCGAGCGTCGGGGGATTTGCCGTCATACGTGAGCGAGCGTCGGGGGATTTGCCGTCATACGTGAGCGAGGGTTGGGCGGCTAGCCTTCGCGCCACAGAGGCAAGGGGACCACGCTGCGGCTGCGTCCGGACTCGTCCAACACGTGCCCGAGGCGTTTGTAGTTGCGGACCACGGCTTGCCGGGAGATGACGGCGCTTCCTGGCGCTCGCTCCGCCAGTTCGCGCTCGTGGCTTTGGACTTCGAGGTAGTCGCGCACCCACAGCGTCACGAGCAGATTCTGGGCGCCCAGAACCTGGGCGCTGAGCCTGCAATTCGGGAGGGCCGCGAAATAGCGCCCGACGGCGTCAACGTGGTGGGCGGGCACGTTGAGGATCAGGCTCACTTCCCTGAGTCCTTGTTGGGCTGAAGCGGACGTATCGCACCTCAGCGTCATGTAGCCGGACGCGAGGAACCGCTCCACCCGCCGTCGTGCCGTTTGCGGAGCGACGCCGCAGGCGGCGCCCAGTTCCGCCCAACTGGCCCGCCCGTCCCGTGCTAGTTCCTCCAAGAGGGATGCGTCGAGCCGGTCAGGAGCGTAGGCGGCCGGGGCGGGCAGGGGTTCCGCCGACATGAGCCGGGCCCGCGCCGGTTCGAGGGTGCCGCTGCGCCAGTCGGAGGCCTGCCGGTACAGCTTGGTGACGAAAACGACCTCCCGGTGGGTCACTCCGGGGAGGCCTGCAAAAGAGCCGGTGACGATCTCCATGAGCTCTTCGTGGCTTGAGGCGAAGCAGTCGATGAAGAGATCGTGCGAGCCGGACACCAGCGAAACGGTGCCGAAGGCCGGCTCCGCGCACAGCTTGTGGACCAGGGCTTCGTTCTCGCTTGGCAGCGACGAAAGGCTGATGAACGCAGACCACCCCGCGCTCAGGTAGCGCGGACCCGGGGCCGGGGTGATCCATGCCAGTCCCTGCTCCGCAAGAGAGTTCCAGCGGCGCGCGACGGTTGGCCCGGACAAGCCCAGGACATCCCCCACGCGGCTCCAGTCGGCGCGGGGATTGATCTGAAGGGCATTGACGATTTCAAGGTCAGTTTCGGAGATCATGGCTGATTCCTTCAAAATTCACGGTTCTCAGATGATTTCAAACAAATTCCTAGCCAGTGTAGACGGCGGACCTAACGTTGTGACTCGCATCACCCGCTCGCATCCGAAGACCCAGGCAACGAAGCCCCCCAACACTCAAGGAAGCACATGGCAAGCAAGACAGCACCTCCGGCGACTGCGGCCGTCGCCCGCCGGACGATCACCGGCATGATCGTGGCGATGGCCCTGATCGAATCCCTCAGCGGAGTCACCCAGGGATACCTGAACCCCATCCTCCCCGCCTTGGGGCCGGCCTTTTCGATCGACGACCCCACCATCAACGGTATTTTCCTCATCTCGAACGTGAGCTTCGCGGTGCTCACGCCGATCATCTCGCGGCTCGGCGACAGCTACGGCTACAGGCTCGTCCTGCGCTGGTCGACGGCGGTAGTCGCGGCCGGCGTCGTCATGATGGCGATGTGGCCGTCGCTGTGGACGGTGACGATCGGCGTCGTCATGCTCACGTGCGTGGTTGGTTTCATCCCTCTGATGATGGGCATCCTGCGCGTGAGCAGCCCGGCGCAGACCCGCACCGGGGTCAGCGTGATGATCGGCATGCTCATGATCATGGTCGGCGCAGGCGGCCTGCTTGCCGGGATCATCGGCGTCGACGATCCCACCCTCGGTTTCTGGGTTGCGGTGCCGTTCGCGGTTGCCGGGCTGCTTTGCTCCTTCGTCCTGCCCGACGCCGGAACCCCCACGGGCGAGGGACTCGCCCTGGTGCCGCTCATGGCATGTTCCCTGGGACTCATCGGCTTCGTGGTGGCGCTTTCGATGGGCCCGGACTGGGGCTGGTTGGATGCCAAGACCCTGGGATCCGGAATCATCGGGTTCGCGCTGTTGGCTTATTGGGTGGTCCTGGACGCTCGACGCGTCAACGGGAAGCGCTTCATGGACCTGCGGATGCTTGCCATCCCGCGGATCCGGACGGTCTCGCTGGCCACCTTCTTCTTCGGCTTTGCCTCCATCAGCTACTTCGGCACCAACGGGATCTTCCTGTACTCAAACCCGGACAAGACCGGCTACGGCTTCGCGCTGAGCCCCCTCATCATCGCAATCGTCCTGGCTGCCGCATCGGTGCTCTCGCTGTTCTCCTCGCTTCTGACCTCAAAGGCGCTCAGTCTGTTTGGCGAACGGGCCACCCTGGTGTTCGCCGGTCTCCTCCTGGCGGGCGGCTTCCTGGTCATGGCGGCTGCGCACGGCTCCCTGGCCGGCTACTGCACCGGATTCGCCATGTTCAACTTGAGCCTTGGCATGTACCAGGCAGGAACCCGGGCACTGTCTGTTGAGGGCGTTCCGCTGGAGGAAACTTCGACGGCGGCCGGCCTCAACGAACTGGCGCTGTCCGTTGGCATCGCGGTGGGCGCCGCCGTCGTGAAGCTCATCTCCTCGTCTTCAGTCCAGTCCGGGCACATCAGCAAGGGCGGGCTCTTGTCGATCTGGATTGCCCTGGCCATCGCGGCCTTGGTCGCCGCGGCAGCTGCCGCCCGCTACCCGAAGCGCAAAGCCGCGGCGACAACTGCAGGGGTCGCCGTATGAAAGCCGCGGCTCTGAAAGCCGCCTCCCTCGAAACCGCAACGCCCGTCACGACCTCTTCGGCCGCCGTCGGGCGCTCCATCTCCGCAGCGCTGGAACGCTGGGAGCCGGAAATCCTCGGCCTGAGCCACGCGATCCACGCCGATCCCGAGCTCAGCGGGCAGGAGTTCCGGGCCGCCAAGCGGGTTAGCCGGCTGCTCCGGAGCGCGGGCTTCAGCTTTGACGATCCGCAGCCTGTGCTCCCGGCTTCTTTCAGCGCGAGGTTCGGGACGGGTGAGCTGGTGGTCGCGCTGTGCGTCGAATACGACGCCTTGCCGACCATCGGGCATGCCTGCGGACACAATGTGAACGCCGCCTGCGCCGTGGGGGCCGCACTCGCGCTCGCTTCCGTCGCCGACGAGCTCGGGATCACAGTCAAGGTCCTCGGCACTCCGGCAGAAGAGACGAGCGGCGGCAAAGTCGATCTCATAGGCGAGGGCTTCTTCGAGGACGTGTCCCTGGCGATGATGGCCCACGCCGGCGCCGAGGACGTCGTCGGCGGCTCGTCCTTGGCCATGGGAATGTGGGACGTGCTTTACGAAGGGCGGCCTGCGCACGCCGCCGCCGCTCCGTCAGAGGGTGTCAATGCCCTCGACGCCCTCGTGATCGCACAGACGGCGATTGCCTTGGCCCGGCAGCAACTTCCGCCCGGCTCGGTTGTTTCGCTGATCGTGACCGAAGGCGGGAGCGCCGTCAACGTCATACCCGAGCGGGCACGGGCGAGCGTCGAAATGCGCTCACCCAGCATCAAGAATCTGCGTGTCATCGAGGAACGCGTGCGGCGCTGCCTGGAAGCGGGTGCACTTGCCAGCGGAAGCACGCTCAAGGTCACCCCCACGGGCAATGCCTACGCTGAACTCAGGCAGGACCGGTACCTTTCCGAGGCGTACCGGACAGCAATGTCCGCCCGGGGGAGGGCTGTTGAGTTCAACGAAGATCCAGTAGCTTCCACAGATATGGGCAACGTCTCGCAACTGGTCCCGAGCATCCATCCGCTGCTCGGCTACGACGTCGGCGGGGCCGCCCACCACACCGCCGAGTTCGCTGCCCACGGCTCGTCGGCCTCCGCGGACCGGGCGGTCTTGGACGGCGCGTTCGGCCTGGCCTTGGCTGCCTGCGCGGCGGCCAGCGATCCGCGGCAACGGGAACGGCTGCTAACCCGCCGAACCAACTGAACTCCCCTGCAGGGACGCTCGCTCACTTATGATGCCAAAATCGGGATCCCTCGCTCAGATCATCTGAGCGAGGGCCGCAGGGCTTTCAGTCATAGGTGAGCGAGCGTCGGGGATATTCGGTTCATAGGTGAGCGAGCGTCGGGGAGGGCGGGCCGCACCCACGAATTCACCCCGTCGCCCGCTCTGGTTCCCGCCGTCAAGCGGGCGGACAATGATCTCAGCAGTTCGCAAAGGAGCGCAATGGGATTCTCGAGGCAACAAAAGATGGCGCCGGGCATGGCCGCATTTGGCCGCCCTCGTGATCCCGTGATCGATCTCGCCCGGTTCTTCTGCCTCGTTCTGGTTGTGCTCTCGCATTGCATGATGGTCAGCCCGGTCCTGCACCCGGACGGCACCGTCACCACCGAAAACACACTCATGGAACAGCACTGGTTTGAACCTGTCCTGTGGGTGTTCCAGGTGATGCCGCTGTTCTTCGTCCTTGGCGGGATCACGGGACTGGAATCGTGGCGTCGCTTGCGTGCGCGCGGAGGATCCGGCATCGACTACGCGCAACTGCGGCTCCTGCGCCTCATCCGTCCGGCAACTGCGCTGCTGGCGTCGATGTTCGTGGGGCTCTGGGCCGCGAGCCTGCTTGGCGTCGACCCGGAAGTGGTCCAGCTCATCGCGACCGGCGCGGGCATGCCCTTGTGGTTCCTGGCCGCCTACCTCGCCACCCAACTGAGCGTTCCCGTGCTGGCCCGGCTGCACGGACATTCCCCGTGGTTGACCCTCGGCGGGCTCGTTGCCGCCGTGATCACCCTGGACTCCTTGCGCGGGGCATTCCCGATGCTCGCCTTCGTCAACATGCTCTTCGTGTGGTGCGCGGTCCAGCAATTCGGCTTCTTCATCGCTGACGGCATCTTCGCTGGACGCAGCCGGGGCTGGTTCGCGGGGTTGATCGTGGGCAGCAACCTGCTCTTGGGGTTCGTGACTGGAATCGGGGTCTACTCAGGAAACATGATCGTGGACCTGAACCCGCCCAACTTCTGCATGCTGCTTCTGGGTTTGTCCCAGGCTGCAACCCTCCAATTGCTCCGCCCCGCTCTTGCCTGGGTGGCCGGCGTGCGCTGGATCCGTTGGATGGTGGCCGTGGCGGGCCGGCGGTCCATGACGGTCTACTTGTGGCATTTGCCGCTGCTCGCAGCCATGTCCGGGCTGCTTCTGCTTACGGACTTCCCCAAGCCAGCGGCAGGTACGGCCGAATGGTGGTGGGCCCGCCCGCTGGTGCTGCTGGGCGTCCTCCTGCTCTTGGTTCCGGTCCTGCTGCTGTGCGGAAGGCTTGAAGAGCGCCCGACGGCGGCCAGCCACGCGCGCGGCAGGACGCACGTCGCGGTGGTGACTGCCGGCGTCGTGGTCTTCATTCCGGTGGTGGACGCCGCGTTCAACGGACTCACGCTGACCCTTCTGGGTGGGGGAGCGGCGTGCTTCGCGCTGGGAGTGTTGCTCCTGGGACGGATACCCGCCGGACTCCCGTCCGCGGCCGTTCCCGATGCCCCTGCGGGGCCATTGCCAGAGCCCGGTTTACGTGCGAATCTCGACTCATGACTGAGTTCACGGATTCAACCGCAGAGTCGTTCAGCCCGGACGTGACAACGGTCAGGAACGACAAATTCCACCGCTACGAGCTTCTTGTCGATGGTGAAGTAGCCGTGATCTCGCAGTTTATGGACAAACCCGGCCACATCGACTTCCTCCACACTGAGACGCGCCCGCAGTTCAAGGGCCGCGGGCTGGCGAAGGTCCTGGCGCATTTTGCCTTGGACGACGTCGTCGCCTCCGGCAAGCGGATCATCCCGCATTGCCCGTTCATCGCCGCCTATCTGCGCAAGCACGAGGGCTACGAGCTCGACGTCGATTGGCCGCCGGAACCGCCGGTGGGGGAACCGGACAACGATTAGCCAGACGCGGTTTTGCCTTAGAAAACGCCGGAAGACCACCCTGCTGACTAAGTCATGGCCCCGGCATTGAGCCAGCCGATCTCTGATTCGGAAACAATTTGCGAAGTTCGCGACACGATTCACACCCCCAGCCGCACGCCACTTTCCGTCTTTGCTGTAATCGGGCCGAACTGCCGCCCCGGGCGGGCCACCGTCGCGGTGTAGGTGCCTACTTTTGTGCCTTCCTTTTCTGCCATTGCCAGGCGTGCCAGAACAGAAGCGTCGCCAGGATCAGAGCGGTGGCTTGGAGAAGCTGCGGGGTCATGTTCATCAGGATGAACGGGAACGGCATCGTATTTCCCGGAGTGGGGGTGAGCGGGGCCATCGCCTCATTGATGATCACCATGATGCCTATGACGAGCGGCAGCTCGAGCACCCATAGCCCGATGATGAACGGATTCACCGCGGCCCTCCGCTGAGGTACCTCGACCGCGCCTAGGTGATGCTCCAGCGCATTCCCGTGCTCGTCGATTTCGCGGAATTCAATCCTGCCATGAGCCTCGTCCATGGTCTGTTCCTCCCGGTTGGTGTGCCGTGGCCCCCACAGAGGCTCGAAAGGCGCACTTTTGAGGCAAACTACCGCGAGCACCGAAAACGTACGAGTACCGCCGTCGAGATGGCATTTGACGGCCGGGACGTGCATCACCACACGGAGCGTCAACGGGACTAGTCTGGGCGCATGACAACTCGTGCCAACGAACTCACCGCCCTGGTCACCGGTGCTACTGCCGGGCTCGGTGCGCAATTCGCCCGTCAGCTGGCCGAATCCGGCCACCACCTGGTCCTCGTGGCCCGCGACGAAACCCGGCTGAGGTCAAGCGCCGAGGTGCTTGAACGGGACTTCAGTATCTCTGTGGAGGTGGTGCCCGCCGACTTGACCTCCGACGTCGGGGTTGCGGCTGTCGTGGCCAGGCTGCGGGACGCTTCGCGGCCGGTGGACGTGCTGGTCAACAATGCCGGAATCGGTTTGCTGAATTCTTTCGAGAAGAACGATGTGGAAGACGAAAAGCGGCATTTGCGGCTGCATGTCCAGACGCCCATGGAGCTGTGCCACGCGGCGTTGGGGGTGATGTTGGCACGCAAGTCGGGCAGGATCATCAACGTTGCGAGCGTTGCGGCATTCGCGAACCGGGGAAGCTATTCGGCGGCCAAGGCTTGGCAGGTCAGCTTCAGCCGTTGGGCGAACACCGCGTATGCCGGCAGCGGCGTGAAAGTCACCGCGGTGTGCCCGGGCTTCACCCACACGGAGTTCCACGATCGCATGGGCATGGACAAGTCGGTGGCTCCGCGCTTTTTGTGGCTTAACGCCGAGCGCGTTGTCCGGGAAGGGTTGGAAGACAACGCCAAGGGCAAAGGGATTTCCATTCCGTCGAAGCGCTACAAAGCGATCACCGCCGTCATGCGCTTCCTGCCGGCGAAGCTTACGTCGGGTCCGCCCCGCCTCGCCGCGAAGCAATCCGGGCCCGCGAAGTAAGCCGGGGCGCCTGGACCAGCACCGCCACCGCGATCCCGATCACGGCTCCCACGAACGTCTCCACCCCGCGTTCCAGGACGAGCACGCCGGGATCCGCGGGCGCCGCCAACTGAGTCATGAGCAGGATGACCGGAGTGAAGAACACCATGGCCCAGCCGTAATGCCGGGCCATGAACAACTCGGTGGGGAACTGGAACCCGATCACCAGCAGGGCAAGGATGAGGGCGGTTTGCCCGGGGAAATAGTGCAGCGGGGACAGCGGTCCTGGAAAGAGCACGACGGCGACAATCGCCAATCCGAGGAACGTCCCCACGATACGGTGAATGCCGCGGTGCAGGCGGCTCGGCACATCGGCTCCGGCCAGCGGAACGGCGGCCGCGGCCATCGCCCAGTGCGGATGCCCGCTGCCCGTGAGCACTCCGCAAGCACCTGCCGCGCCGACGGCGAGCACATACCGGGCCGCGTGGAGTCCGGCTGCTTGGCGCAGCCGCGCCGAGGATGCCGGAATGTCCCGGACGGCGCCACGTTCCCACACCCGGTACCGGAGCCACCCGGCGAAACCCACCACCATCGAAAACGCTGCCGATGCCGCGCAGATCAGGACCGCGGCAAGGAACGGGACGTGCGCGGGGACGGACCCGCATGCTCCAAGGGCCAGGATTCCGAAGAACGGGCCGTTGGGTTTGAGCCGAACCTTGTCCGAGAACAGCGAGCCAACACCCGCCAGGAGCGCCTCGACTACCACCAATCCCCATGAATGGATATGGGAGACGGACAAGAACGTGCCCACCGAGACGCCGGCCAGGAGCACGGCGGCGGCCTGGGCCTGGTGCTTGAGCCGCAGTTGGTGCGATTCGGCACGACCGTACATGCCGGTCAGGGCGCCGAATACGGCGTAGATGATGAGGTCCGCCCGGCCAATCGCAAGAAGCACAAGTGCCGGCACGGCGACGCTCAGTGCGACGCGGACGGCGGCAAGGTGATCGTTGCTTGCCGGTGGAACGGTATGAAGCGCACGGGCATGGGCAATGATTGATCGCAACGGGACACCACCAATCAACTCAGCCGATCATTCGGAAGTTATCAGCACCCCACGATCTGCGCCATTAGCTGGGTCACAACGTTTCCTTGTGCGTCCCCACCCAACTAGTCCCCACCGCCACCCTCGCCTCGCAAGCTCGGCCAGGGAACCCTGGCGGCGTGGGCCCTCGCAGTAGATGTCGTTTTGAGCCTCCATAACGACATTAACTGCGAGCTAGTCGGGTCGACGGGTGTTTTGAAACGGTGGCAGGATCGAAGCATGACTGTGTCGTTCACATGCCGTACGCATATCGGAATGGAACCCGGGGAGCTCTTCGATCTCTCCCGCAATGTCGACGCGCACGTCGGCTCCATGGCCAAGTCCCGGGAACGTGCGGTTGCCGGCGTCGTGTCCGGACTGCTCTCGGAAGGCGACGAGGTCACCTGGCAGGCCTGGCATTTCGCTGTACCTCTGCGAATGAGCAGCCGCATCACCCGGTTTCGATTCCCTGAATCGTTTACGGACGAGCAAGTGCGTGGCCCCTTTCGCTTCTTCCGGCACGTGCACGAGTTCATTCCCGACGACGGCGGCACGCTCATGATCGATCGCGTCGAGTTCGCGGCGCCTTTCGGCGTTGTGGGCCGGATTGCGGAGAAGGCTTTCCTCGGGCGATACCTGCGGAACCTCATCGAACAGCGCAACGAATACCTTGCCCGCAGCGGTGCCGCCGCATGATCAGGACGGCCCGCGCGGACGAACTGGAACGGCTCCGGGGGATCGAGTTCGCCGCGGGGGAGATCTTCCGCTCCTGTGGAATGGACGCCATCGCAGACGACGAGCCATTGACCGTTACGGAAATGGCTCTCTACCAGGCGCGCGGTGGTGCCTTGGTCTTTGCCGACACGTCAGATGTTCCCGTGGCCTATCTTCTGATTGAGCACCTCGACGGCAATGCGCACGTGGAGCAATTGAGCGTCCATCCGTCGCATGCGCGGCAAGGTCTGGGGAGCGAGCTGCTCGATGTTGCCGAAAAGTGGGCTCAGGCCGAGGGCTTGGAGTGGCTGACCCTGACCACTTTCCGGGATGTTCCGTGGAATGCGCCCTACTATCGCAGGCTGGGTTTCGAGGAGCTGGGCCCGGAGCTGTTGGACGATGGACTCCGGGGCATCCTCGAATGCGAGGGCTTGGTGGGCCTGAGCCGTTGGCCCAGGATCGCCATGCGGCGGCGCGTCAGGCCGATCCGCGGACAGGAAGATTCTGTCAGTCTGTATTGACAGGCCTGTGCCGTCAGTCCAAACTGACAGCATGAATGGTGATGAGCTGACTTCCCACATCCCGGCGACGGACCCGGCAATCGGGCTCCGCGCCGTTGGTGCCCTGCATCGCTTGGCTGAGAAGGTGGAGGCCACCAACGTGGCCCTCGCGCGGGAGCACGGTTGGTCCTGGGAGCAAATAGGTGATGCCTTGGGCGTCTCCAAGCAGTCGGTCCACGCCAAATACGGAAAGTGAGTCTGCCATGTTTGAACGATTTGCCGGCGAAGCCAGGACCGCTGTCCATGCCGGCGCCGAGGAAGCCAAACGCCGTGGAGACCGGAGAATCGGCACGGACCATTTGCTGCTGGGATTGCTTCACGACCCCGGGAGCTGCCGGACGTTGGAAACGGACCTCGAATCCGCCCGCGCCCAGCTCGATGCCCTCGACCAGCAGGCGCTGGAAGCCGTTGGCGTGACGCTGGGGGACTTCGGCCCGCTGAATGCGCCGAAGGGAAGCAGCCGGACTACCTTCACCTCGGCCGCCCGCTCAGTCATTCAGGACTCACTGATGCTGACCACCCGGGAGAAGGCCCGCAGGATCAGCACGCGGCACCTCTTGCTCGCACTGCTGGAGCGGCGCGAACCGGATCCGGCCGCCGTCCTGCTCCATAACCTGGGCGTGGATACCGCGACACTCAAGGACAGGCTGCAGAACCCAGGTCCGGGAACTGAGTGAGGCGGCCCGAACCTGATTGTTTTGCGCGGCAATATTCCGCTCGAGTGAACCACAGCTGAGTGAATCCTGTAAGCTCCCACAGGATCACGCAGCCGCCTTTTGAGGGGAACCGCCCGTGCAGGACACCATTACCGTACGTCCATCGTGGGGTCGTCGCCTTGCCGGAATCGAAGGCCTCCGAGGCATTGCGGCCCTATCGGTGATGGTTTACCACCTTGCTTTGACGACCTCATTCCAAGTGCAGACCGGGCCGTTGGAAATTCTCTTTTCGCTTTGCAACCAGGGCCTCACCCTGTTCTTCATTCTCTCCGGCTTCCTGTTGTACAGGCCCTTCGTTTCCGCGATCGTGCAGGGCAGGCAGCTGCCGTCCATCCGCCGCTATGCATACAACAGGCTGCTGCGGATTTATCCCGCGTACATCGTGATCTTCGTTGTCACCGGACTCTTCGTCGGTTCCGTGTACCTTCACGGCAGCACTCACGGGTTCGGCCCGGAAAACATCGGCAGGCTCACGGATCCCCTCAAGATCGCAGCCAACGTACTTCTTGTTCACATGTTCATTCCGGAGTACGTCATGAGCGGCCTGCCGGTGTCGTGGTCATTGACGGCTGAGATCACCTTCTATTTTGTCCTGCCCTTGGTGGCCTTTCTTGCCCTGTGGAGGATTCGAAAAGGATCGAGGAAGACTGCCGCCTTGGTGTGCGCGCCGCTTGCCATGGTCATCGTCGGCCTGGGCATTACGCTTTGGGCCAGTGACGCGGCAAGCCGAATGAGCCCGATCGATGCAGCGAACTTCGGCTTCGGGCAGACTGGCAGTGCAGTCTTCCTTCGGAGCTTCCTTGCGCAGGCGGATCTCTTTGGATACGGAATGCTCGCCGCCGTGGCAGTGGTCGTGATCCACGAACGCGGCGTGGAGCGGGTGCAGACCCGGGTCAAGGCAGCACTAGTCCTGGTCGCGGCGCTGATCGAGCTCCTGGCCCTTGAATTCGCCCGACCCGTAATTTCCACGGTCTCCGGGGTGGCTGCGGCGTTGGTATTGCTCGCAGTCGTATTACCGTCATCCCGGGGAGACGACCTGAATCGGACGGCCCGTGTTCTCGAATGGTTGCCATTCCGCTTCACGGGCGTCATGAGTTACAGCATCTATCTCTGGCATCTGCCCGTCATTTTTTGGCTAATGGGGCATCACCGGACGTTCGGCCAAAACACTCTCGCCTTGCCGCTCAACGGGCTCCTCGTCCTGGCCATCACACTGTCCTTGTCCACTTTGACTTACTACTTTGTAGAGCGCCCGGCGATGAAGCTGAAGAGGCCGGCGTTGAAGGTACAACAACCCGAACCTCAACAGGAACTAAGCGTTAAGCGCTGAGGATGTAGAATCGGCCTCCTGTCTGCAATTTTCTTTTGGGGGTCCCCGCTTGGCTGTCCTGACCGTGCGCCGTCGCGCCTTTTTCGCTCCTACTGTCCGCTCGCGGAACCCTGTGGTGTACGCGTCGATCGTCCTGGTCTCGACACTGATTTCGCTGGCGCGGCTCCCGGGCCCGGCTATCGGAACCCTGTGGGCCGAAGATGGCGGGATCTTCATCAATGACGTGCTCAAGGACGCAGGCCTCCGGGGCATCTTCGCCCCCTACCAAGGCTACCTCCACGTCGTGCCCCGCGGGGTGGCGTGGCTGGTCGTAAGACTGCTTCCTGTGGACGCGTGGGCGATCGCGGTGACCGTGGCGGCGTGCCTGATCGTGGGCGGCGTGGCCGCGCTCGTGTTCCACTGCTCGTCCGCGCTGTCCAGTAATACCTGGGTCCGGCTTGGGTTCGCAGCGGTGCCCGTCTTGGTCGCTGCCAGCCCGGAGGAGGCCCTCGGAAACCTCGCAAACCTGCATTGGTACTTCCTGTACTTGGCGCCGTGGCTCCTTTTGAAACGGCCCCGGACATGGGCCGAGGGCGTCCTCCTGACGGTTGCGGCGCTGCTCGTGGGCCTTACCGAAATACAGGCCGCAGTGTTCGTCCCCCTGTTTCTCTACAGGCTGCGGGACGCACGCCTTTGGGGTCCGAGGCTAGCCCTCCTCGTTGGCGTTGGGGCGCAGGTTTTCACGACGCTGGCGTTCCCACGCGAAAACCCGGCCGCACCGCCGGTGAATTGGCTATCGGTCGTATACGGGTGGTTCGTCGACGGCCCGTCCGCCGTAATGTTCGGTACCGCCGGACAGATATCCCGCGTGGTAGTCCGTTTCGGTTGGGTGCCCGTGGTGCTGGCGGGGGTCCTCTTCCTTGCAGCGACCGCGCTCATCCTTGTTCGGGGTGGAACGCGCGAGAGGGTTGCCGCAGGCGCGTTCCTGGGCGGCTCGGTCGTCATAGCGTGCGCAGCCGTGGCCCTGAACTTCCGGCCGTTCCTCGACTACGCCGCTTTCGACGACGCCGGCTGGAACGCCTTGCACCTCGGGCGGTACGCTGTTGCGCCGTCCATGTTCCTGCTCGCACTCTTGCCGCTTCTGGGGGAGGTTCTGGGGCGCTCTGCACGGCCGGCGGTGCTCGGCGTTTTGGCCGTGCTGATGCTCGTCTACTTCTTCCCCGTGGCCGTGGGGCGCGAGTTCGGACCAATCTGGGCGGACCATCTCGAGCAGGCCCGAGCGGCATGCCGGACGCCCGGGGCCGAACCGGAGCAGATCGTTCCGATCGCCCCGACGGATTGGTCGATCAAAGGCGTCAAGCTCCCCTGTCGCATCCTCGACTGACCCGGATGGGGGGTCCGTGCGCTAGGTAGTGATGAGTTCGGCTTCGCTGCGCTCAACATTCCGGGGAAAACGCGGGATGCGCGGAAAGAGGATCCTGTGTGAGATGACTGCACCCGCAACAAGTACCAGGAGGTATGCGGTTGTCAGCCCTTCCCAAGTGAAGGGCGGCTGCCACAGCGGATCGAACATTTCCGTCCAGTTCGTATGGGTTTGGAGGCCTATCGTGTACCGCCGGAGGACAAACACAAAGAGGTAAACGTGTACGCCAACGGCTCCGGCAAAGAGCCACGGAGACAGGGAACGCGCCCATGGTCCCCGTGGTGTCGGGCGCATGCGCATGGCCACTCCGCAGGTGAGCAGAAGCAAGACAAACAGGGCCAGCAAGTATCTGCCCTGCCAGATGTAGCCAATTTGCTGTATTACCTGGGCCTGAAGGATGGGCGGCAGGATCAATACAGCGACAAGCAGGATCCAGACTGCGGGCCGGGCCCGCAGAGGCCGTGCGGTGAGGCCGCCGATGATGACGGCCGCAAAGGCAAAGTGCCAGAAGGCGTAGACCGCGGCGGGTGCGCCGGTGTCCAGCCAGCCCATGATTCCGATATAGCCGGACGCATAGTCGAATGAGCGGTCCAGCATCGTGACGAAGGCCTGGTCCGGTGTCACATCACTGGGGGTACCCGTCAGGCTGCTCAGGCTATTTGCCGCGACCAGCCAGGCGAGACTGGCAGCGCAACCAAGGCCGATGAGCGCGGTCATGGCCAGGCCCAATCGGTTCTTCACGACGGCGACCATCGGCTTTATTCCGAAAATCAACACGGCTGAAACTACCGCCACCGCCAGCCAGAGCAACGAAAGAGCGCGGGTATTGGCCAAAACGGCTCCGGAAATCCCGACAATAACGATGCTCGTCCGAACGTTCTTGAGATTCCGGTAATTCTCGAGAACGACGCATAGGTTGAGAAACAAGGCAGAAGTCGTAACCACTTCAAGCGCATTGGGATTGATCGAGCCGTTGAGAAAAAGCACCATCGGCGTGATGGAAACCAGGCAGCTCGCCATTGGCCAGAAGCGACGGCGCAATGACGCCGCAGCGCCGATGGTGGCCGCAAGGAACACTGAGCAGATCAGGGCACTGATCAGGCGCATCAGGTAGATCGCGGGCTCGCCCGCCATGAACCGTGAGGGAAGGCCGACCATCGCGTAGTACATCGGGTTGTAATTGCCGGCGCTCGTTTGGGCTTGCACGAGGTCCCGCGCTGCGGGGTCGAGTGGAGGTGCGCACGCAGGCGTCATGGCGATTTTGAAAGCGAAGCAACCTTGGGCGCTGATGGTGGAAATGTATCTCGGAACCGTGACAATAGTCTGCTCGCCCTGCTTGCCTGATGAGCTTCCCGTGAGCTCGCCACGGGCGACTGCCGCGGCTTTGATGGTGTGGGCCGGCTCGTCGGGCACTGACATCAGGGGTGAGGCGAACACCCAAATCATGGAAAGCACGGCAATGATGGGGAACGCAATGAACGTAAACCGCAATGTGGGCAGTGCGCCCGGCCTGCGTGCTGCGCTTGGCAGGGCTGGAGAATTGGTAACCATCGTCCTGATACGTTATCGCACCCGGTCGCCAACAACCCGGCTGGACGAGACCGCCTGAAGCCGTTCGAAACAGGCCATCGGCACGGTTTGGCGGTTCGATGCGCGGCGTTTCGCTGGAACCGGAGCCGTTATGATTGATCGAGCCTTGCGGTCGCTGAGGCGAGGCTGTCTCCGCCGGAAGCCGCAGTTTATATGACATTGACGATTTTGGGGTGCTAACAGTGGCGCTAGACCCGCGTGCTCAAGTGACGCGCTTGGTGGGCTTTGTCCACCGTAGCCACCTCTTGAAATTCTTGATCGTGGGAGGGCTCTCCTTCGCCATTGATCTTGGCCTGCTGGTTCTGTTGCACGAAGGCTTTGGAGTTGACCTGTGGTTTGCCACGCCAGCTGCTTTCCTCGCGAGCCTCGTCTTCAACTATTTCGTCCAGCGCTCATATACTTTCCAGTCCAATAACCGGCAGCACGTCAGCATGTTCCGCTACGGCCTCCTAGTCGTTTTCAACGTCTTCGCAACGGACATCATCGTCAATCTTTTCGATAGCCTCGCCCTCACCTATGCGGGTGGAAAAGTAGTGGCCACGGTTTCGACAATGACCTGGAATTTCTTCCTCTACAAATACTGGATCTTCCGCACCGATGCCCGTAACTCCGGGAAAGATCAACAAGACGATTCCGAATTCAGCCCCACTGCCGCAGACGGCTGATCAGCCGGCCACCAGCTCTACCTCGTAGCCGTCGGTATTCACCAGATAGGCGGCGTAGTGGCCGGGCCCGCCGGCGTGGGGATATTTGCTCTCGAACATCTCGTACCAGCCCGAGTCCGCGCCGAGCTCCCGGAGCCGGTCCACGTTCTCCCTGGTGCCGGCATGGAAGGCGAGGTGGTTGAGCCCGGGCTCCGTCCTGCGGTGCGTGCTTCCCGTGAGGGCCGCGGACTGTTCGATCACGATGTACGTGCCTCCGAGTTTCCAACTGCAGCCCTCGGGCCACTCCTGGAATTGTTCGTAGCCCAGTTCGGCCAGCAGCCAGCCCCATTCTTCCTGCGCCCGGCTGATGTGGGGTACCCAAATTTCTACGTGGTGCAGCGAACCCACCGGAACATCAGCCATGCGCAGAGTCTACGTTTGACGGGGGCCCGCGGGAATGCCGGGCAACTCCACGACAAATGCCGCGCCGCCCTCACGCGCCGCACGCACACTGATGCGACCGCCCATCCGCTGCACGATCCTTGCCGCGATGGACAAACCGAGTCCGCTTCCAACCGGCCGTTCTCCGCTGTATCTGGCAAAGAGCGCACCGCGTTCGAACGCGACGGAGGCATCCGCCTCCGTGAGGCCAGGGCCGCCGTCGCGCACTTCAACGGTGAGTCCGTTGCCGGAAAGGTAAGCGGCGAGCACAACGGGAGCGCTTTCAGGGGTCACGCGCAGCGCGTTTTCCAGCAAGCCGTCCACCACTTGGCGCAGGCGCTGGCCATCGCTGCGGACCGGCAATGGCCCGGAAGGCAGTTCGAGCCGACCGGCAATTCCGTTCTGGACGCACACCGCTTGCCAGGCCTGCCAACTCTCGCGCAGGATCAAGGATGCGTCCACAGGCTGGAGTTCCACGCGGAAATCATCGGACTCAAGCCGTGCCAATTCCAGGAGATCGCGGACAAAACGGTCCAGGCGGTTGGTTTCGGCCACGAGCGTCCGTCCGACCCCGCTCACGTCGTCTCCGCTGACCACGCCATCGGCAAGCGCTTCGGCGTAGCCCCGCAGCGCGGTAAGTGGTGTCCGGATTTCGTGCGAAATGGAGAGCAGGAACTCGCGTTGGCGGTCCTCGCTGGTCCGGAGCGCGGCGTCGAGGGCCGCCAGCGCCTGCGACACCTCCACCACTTCGGCCGGGCCGCCGGGTGCTACGGCCACGGATCGTTCTCCGGCTGCGAGCCGATGGGCCGAATGCGCCGTACGCACCAGCGGCCGGCTCAACCATTGCGCCAACAGGCCCCCGGCCACGATGGCGAACACGAGGCAGACCGCGAGGGCAATCAGCATGCGGCTCAGGAGGGGAGCGGCGGCCGCGCGGATTTCGGACACGGGCTGCGCCAGCACCACGCCTCCGCCGGCCGCCAAGGGCCGGGCTTCGAGGACCACGGTGTTCTGTGGACCGTTCACCGACGTCGAGACCGACTTTCCGGTCAATACCTCCGCGACGGTCTTCGCATCCACCAGCCTCGCCCCGCCGCCTGTCACGCGGCCGTCGGTGCTGATTTGCGCGAGCCTCGCGCCGTGCGTGAGCAGATCTGTGCGCAGGTCCTGCAGGCTCCCAAGGCTTGACTGCTTGCTGAGGGAATCGGCCTCGACCGCGAGGTACTTCTTGGCTTCGTCCACCGCCGTGGCGTTGACCAGTTGCGCCGCCAGAAGGCCGGCAAGTACGACGGCGACGGTCGCGACGGCGGCGATCACCGCCGTCGTGCGTCCGGCCAGTGTGCCGAACCAGCGCCTCACGTGGCTCCTCCGGCGCCGGGACGGAGCACGGACGAATGGGGAGGCGCGGCCGAATAGCCGACGCCGCGGCTCGTCGCGATGGGGGAGTGCTCGCCGAGCTTGGCACGGAGCTGCGCGATGTGCACATCCACTGTCCGCCCGGCGGCATAACTGGCCTGCCCCCACACGGCGGACAGTAGCTGCTCCCGGGAAAAGACCCGGCCAGGCTGCGCCATGAGGTACGCGAGGAGGTCGAATTCGGTGGCCGTCAGGGTGAGTTCCTCGGTTCCCGCGCGTGCGGTCCGGTTCAGCGGATCCAGTTCGACGCTGCCCAGCACGAGCGGTTTGGAACGTGGGGTTCCTTCGGTCCGGCGCAGGACCGCCTTGACCCGCGCCACTAGTTCGGAGGGCGAAAACGGCTTGGTGAGATAGTCGTCCGCGCCCAATTCCAGGCCAAGGACGCGGTCCACCTCCTCATCCCGGGCCGTGACGAACAGTACCGGCGTCCAGTCCTCTGCCTGCCGCAGTTGCCTGCAAAGCTCGATCCCGTCCAGACCGGGCAGGCCGACGTCGAGAATCACCGCGACCGGTTTGAGCCGCTTGATCTGTGCCAACGCGGACACCCCGTCCCGCTCAACGTGTACACCGAAACCCGCGCGGCCCAGATAGAGGCGCTGGATATCGGCAATTGCCCGTTCATCCTCGGCAATCAGCACCAATCCGCGGCTGTCTTCCATGCGTCCATTCAACAGCAAGGATCAAGCCTGTGGAGCGTCCTCGTCGGCCGCCGGGGACGGTTTTACATTCCTCGAACATTGGCCGAACAATCAATTCATGCGGCCGGACCAGAGTGTGGTGAAGAGCGCCGGCGGATCGACCACCGGCCGGAACAAAGGACACGGACCATGAACAACACCATCCCGAGCTCCAGCACTCCCGTTGAGGGCCGCAAGCGTACCAAAGCGCGCACCGCCGTCGTCAGCGTCCTCGCAGCAGGCCTCCTGCTGGGCGGCGGCGTGATCGCCGCCAACGCCGCAACCGCAAGTAGCCCGAGCGCGACGGCGGCAGCCACCTCCCAGTCCGAGGCCACGGCAGCGACGGCAACGGCAACGGCGGCGGCCAAGACGGCTCTCGCGCGGCATCCGCTCGCGGCGGCCCTGCGGTTCTTCGTGAACGGTGACAGCAGCAAACCGAACTACGGCCAACGCGCCGCGAAGATCGCCACGTTCATCCTGGACAAGCGCCCGAAACTGGCCGCGAAGCTTCCAGCCGCGCTGCAAGCGGACCTGAAAGCGCTGAAGGACGCAGCCGACGGCGACCGGGTGGCCAAGGCAACCCACATCAGGGACACAGCCCTGAACGGCGGCTACGGCCCGAAGATCCAGGCGCAGGCAAAGCGGATGCAGGAGCAGAAAGCCGACCGCAAGGCTTAAATGGCGGCAAGGCTGGTTATTTGTGGCGGTCCCGCCACAAATAACCAGCCTTGTTGTGCAGACGCGGGCCGCCCGCAGCCCCGTCCGCCCTGTGTCTGGACCGGCAGTGTGCCTAGGCCGGAACCGGGTCCCGGTCCGGATCCGCCGCTACGAGGGGCCCGTCGTCGAACGGCATTTCGTCGAGGTCGATCAACGGGTTGGTGTCCTGGGTGGCAACCAGCTCGCGGGCTTCGGCCTGCGTGTCCACGCTTGGCATGGAGCCCGGAAGTGGCCGCTGTGCGGATTCGCGCAGGAAGTAGATGGCGATTGCGCCAACCACGGACGTTCCCATGAGGTAATACGCGGGCATCATGTCGTTGCCGGTGCCTTGGATCAAGGCGGCGACAATGAATGGCGTGGTGCCGCCGAAGATCGCTACGGAGAAGTTGTAGGCGATGCCCATTCCCCCGTAACGGCTCGAGGTCGGGAACAGCGCCGGAAGCGCGGAGGCGAGGTTGGCTATATAGAACGTGACCGGGAAGGCGATCAGGGCCAGGCCGGCAAGCGTGGACCAAATGTCGCCGATGCCGATCAGCAGGAAGGCCGGAACAGCGAACACGACCGTGCTGACGGCCCCGATCCACAGGACGGGCCGGCGGCCGATCCGGTCGGAGAGCTTGCCCGTCAACGGGATGCAGACTGACATGACGACCAAAACGGGGATGGTCAGCAGCGTGCCATGAACGGGGTCGTAGCCCTTGGACTCGGTCAGGTACGTGGGCATGTAGGAAGTCAGCATGTAGCCCACCGTGTTGGCGGCGGCGGCGAGGATCATGGCGAGGATGATCTGGCGCCAGTAAGCCTTCACGATGCCGATGGGACCCTTGGCTACCGCGGCGTCGCCCGCTGCGGCGTCCGCGGCGAGGGCTTCCTGGGCATCCAAAGTGGCTTGGAACTGGGGTGATTCCTCGATCTTGCTACGGAAGTACACGGCGATGACGCCGAGCGGACCCGCAATGAGGAAGGGCAGTCGCCAGCCCCAGTCCTCCATGGCCGATTGGCCGATGGTGAGCTGCAGGATGGACACGAGCGCCGCGCCAAGGGCGAAGCCGATGTAGGAGCCCATGTCCAGGAAGCTCGCGAAGAAACCGCGGCGCTTGTCCGGAGCGTACTCGCTCACGAACGTGGTGGCGCCGGCGTACTCGCCGCCGGTGGAGAAACCCTGGACAAGCTTCAGGATGACGAGCAGTGCCGCTGCCCAGATACCGATTTGTGCGTAACCGGGCAGGAGTCCGACGGCGAAGGTGCTTGCCGCCATCAGCAAGAGTGTTGTGGCGAGCACCTTCTGGCGGCCCACCTTGTCGCCCAACCACCCGAAGACAACGCCGCCGAGGGGGCGTGCCACGAAGGTTGCGGCGAATGTTCCCAGCAGGAACAGGGTCTGCACGGACTTGTCCGCCTCGGGCAGGAAGACCGGCCCCATCGTGGTGATGAGGTAGCCAAACACGCCGACGTCGTACCATTCCATCGTGTTGCCGACGATCGTCCCGCCGAGTGCTTTTTTCAGCATGGGCTGGTCAACGACGTTGACGTCGGATACTTTGAGTCGACGGCGTGTTGGAAGTTTCAATTTTGAGGCACCGCGTGGTGCGTTCTTGCTCGTTGCAGCGGCGTTCCTAGCGCCTGCTGAAGAGTCGGTGATGCTTCGGTCTGTGGGCATTTGTGTTTCTCCTAGGGAGATCATTTGCTTGCGACATACAGCTGCTCCGCTCTGGGCAGGGTTTCAATTTTACGCGAGATTCGCCCAATCTTAGAGTTGGGCTCCGAATTTCGGGGCCATTCCGGACCCTTTCGGGCACAAATGTCTGACATCCGCGGACCCCCTGCAGCCCCGGAATCACGCGGATTTTGGCGTGCTCCGGAGGTGCGTTACCAAATTGTTTGATTCAGGGCCCCGGAACGCACAGTTTGCTGATCATTTCCGGTGGATTGCCCGTTGTTTTCCCAACACCACCGTGGCATCGAATTCTCCAGAATGGACCACCCGCGCGGACAGCCCGGCGTCCTCGAACAGGGCCGCCGTCGTCGCGGCCTGCCGGACGCTCGTTTCGATCAGCAGCCGACCACCGGGAGCCAGCCACAACGGAGCCTCCCCAGCGATCCTGCGCTGCACATCCAAACCATCCGAGCCGCCGTCGAGCGCCACCCGCGGTTCATGCAGTCGGGCCTCTGGCGGCATCATCCCGATCGAGTCCGTGGGGACGTAGGGAGCGTTGGCCACCAGGACGTCAACCCGGCCGCGAAGAGCGTCCGGCAGCGCCGAATAGAGATCGCCTTCGTGCACCTGGCCGCCCACCGGGCCGAGGTTACGGCGGGCGCAGCGGACCGCAGAGGGGTCGACGTCGGCCGCGTGAAGCTCGATGCCGCCCGCCGCGGCAAGCAAAGCGGCGCCGACGGCACCCGAACCACAGCAAAGATCGACGACGACGGCGCCCGGCCGGGCGAGGTGGGCCGCCGCCTGGACGAGGTACTCCGTGCGGCGCCGGGGGACGAAGACGCCAGGGTCCACGGCGATGTGTTGGCCGCAGAACTCTGCCCAGCCCAGGAGGTATTCAAGGGGTAAACCCGAGACGCGTTGTTCTACCAGACGGTCAAGCTCCTCGGGAGCGTGCGCCGCGGCGATCAGGAGCCGGGCCTCTTCTTCGGCGAAGACGCAACCGGCAGAACGGAGCCGTGCCGTGACGGCGGAATGGGACGGCTGGAACGTGGGTGCTGACATAGGAGAGCCTTTCGGGATACCGAGGGGTGCTCTCCGGGCCATGCTAGCCGAGGGTGGAGGCGGGAACCACGCCTGAAACGGCTTCGACGAAAGCCGGGGTTCACAAACACAGCCCGGAGTGTCTAGGGTGGGTGCATGGGAACACTGATTTTTGAATAGGCCAGCGGGTCACCGCTGAGTTTGAACCGACAAAAATCCATGCCTGTTGAGGCTTCGCCTCCGCGCCGTTCCTGTTGCTTTCACTAGACCCAGGGTCTCGCAGCGGACGTCGCGTCCCGATACCTCCTCCGGCACATCAAGAGCTCTAAGGAGTCCACTGCATGACACCGAACGCACCCGAAACCGACGCCGGGCAGGAACCAGAAGCGCAGGAAACCATCGCCCCGGCTGCCGGTGTCAGATCGAAACTGACTGACGCCCAGAAGGAGATGCTGGCCAGCAAGTCCCGTGGCGGGGCAGGGAACGGCTGGCAAAGCACCGGAAAAGGACACAAACCCACTCAGGCGAGTGGCAAGCTGGCCAAGTCCGAGAAGAAAGTCCGCTGGTAGATCCTGCAGACAAGCGGACCGCTCCCACCTAGTATGGAAAATCCCTTCGTTTCAATGCAGAAAGGAAGAACAATGGCTGCGAAGCACGTTGAGCAACAAATCAACTCCGAGGTGGCCAGCCACTTGGTCGAGTCCATGGATAAAGCGCCCATGCCAGCCCCGGCAACGGTGGCCATGGCCCTCGGCTCGACCCAAGGACCGGCCTGGCCGGACGTCAGCGGCAAGGCCAAGCACCCCAAGGACCGCGGCGCAAGCCACGGCCGCGTAGGCCAGCAGGCGGCAGTCACCGCGGTCCACCGCACCAGCCGTCCGCAGATGCCGCACTCCTCTTAGGAACCCACCCTCCTCAGCCCAACTGACTCGCACTTAATGTCGTTCTGAGCCCTCATAACGACATCTGCTGCCAGTTAGTTGGGCTGAGTTACGTGCGGGAGGCGTAAGCGCGCGGGCCTGGGTTATGCGCGCTCGACGTCGTCGGGAGACTTGTCGGGGCGCCAGCCCCGCCAGACGGGATGGCGCATTCTCTCGGTGCCGGTCCAATCGCCGAACGTCACCTCTCCCACGAGCTCGGGGGAAACCCAGTGCGCCGTGGCGGCGTCCTCGGCCGGGATGTCGTGGAAGGGAGAGTCTGGGCGATCGAGACCTTGCAGGCGCTTCAGGATGTCGCGCAGTTGCCAGTCCTTGAACCCTGTGCCCACCCGGCCCGCGTAGCGCAGCTTGTCGCCGTCGGGAATCCCCACCAGCAACGCGCCAATGGTCCCCAGCCTCGTCCCGGAGCCGGGCCGCCAGCCACCCACCACCACTTCCTGCGTGCGTTCCAACTTGAGCTTGATCCAGGACCTGCTGCGCCGCCCCGGCTGGTACCGGCTATCCGCGCGCTTGGCCATGACGCCCTCCAAGCCAAGCTCGCCGGCGCTGGCCAGGATGTCGTCGAGGTCATGTTCCAGGATCTCGGACACATGGATAGGGGAGCCCTGGGCCGGCAGCTTGGCGCGGAACTCCGCCAGCTTTTCCCGGCGCTCGCTGAGCGGCAGGGACGTGAGGTCGGCGCCGCCTTGGGACCCGGCGTCGTACAGGAGATCGAACACCATGAGCTGCACGGGGACCGCGGCCCGGGCACGTTCGACGTCGCCGGGCTTGAAGAGGTTCATCCGCTTCTGGAGCAGCTCGAAGCTGGGCCGGCCGTTCTTGCTGAGTGCGACGATTTCGCCATCTGCCACGAAGTCGTGGTCAGGCCAATAGCGCGGATCCGCCAGTTCGGGGTAGGTGGGTGTCATGTCGATCCCCGAGCGGCTGGTCAACCTGATCTTGCCGCCCGAGCCTGAAACGATCGCCCGGAAACCGTCCCACTTGAGCTCAAACAGCCAGTCGCCGGAGGAGACATCGGCGGTTGTCCCGGAGGTTGCGAGCATGGGCGCGTAGCTGGGGGTCCCGATCGGTTGGGGCCGGGAGTCAGGCAACAGCACCGTCCGATGGCCCGGTTTGTCCTTCATCAGGTGGATCAGCCATTGCGACGGCGACTCCCCGGTGTGGATGAGCGCGAAGCGGCGGGTCCCGTGCAATCCGCCGCCGGGCTTTCCGGTGAGGGTAGCGATGACTTCCTTGCCGTCGCGCCATTTTTCGCACTCGAACTCGCCGCTGTCCCAGATGCTGACCGTCCCGGCACCGTATTCGCCCTTCGGAATGATGCCCGCGAATTGCGCATACTCCATCGGGTGGTCCTCCGTGCGCACCGCGAGGTGGTTCTTGTCCGGAGTGTCCGGCACGCCCCGCGGCAAGGCCCACGACGCCAGGACGCCGTTGTGCTCCAGCCGGAAATCCAGGTGGAAACGGCGGGCATGGTGCTCCTGGATGACGAAAATTCCGCCGGGCGGATTGGGTTCGGCGTCGGACTGGAGGGGGCGCGAACCGGCTTGGTGCTCGACGGCGGGAAACGGTTCGGGGGTCCGCTGCGGATCGCGCTTGTCCACGTAGCTGGCCAGCCGAGGGTTCAAGGCCGCGCCCCCGACGGCGGTGCTGACGCCGGCCGCGCCGGTGCCCGCGCGGTGCGAGTGGGGCGGGCCGCCGTCGTCGTTCTTGGTTCTGGAACCGCCGTTCGAGTGCGAAGTGGCGTGCCCGCCCGCCACCGCGGCGAAGGGGTCCTTTCCCTCTTTGACGCGCTCCATGACGGCCGTGAAGTCCAGATGCTCGAGCTTGGGGGAGGCGAGTTCGCGCCACGTCCTCGGGGCGGCGACCATGGGGTGGGCCCGACCGCGGAGGGAGTACGGCACGATGGTGGTCTTGTTCCCGCTGTTCTGGCTCCAATCCACCAGCACCTTGCCGTTGCGCAGGGTTTTCTTCATGTCGCTGACCACGAGGTCCGGATGGTCGGCCTCAAGCGAGCGCGCCAATTCGTGCGCGAACGCGGAGACCTGCTCCCATTTGCGGGTGCCATCCAGTCCGGCGTAGAGATGGATCCCTTTGCTGCCGCTCGTCACAGGAACCGGATCGAGGCCGATGTCCTGCAGGATGCTGCGGGCCAACTTGGCGACTTCGACGCATTCGGAAAGGCCGGTGCCGGGACCGGGGTCGAGGTCCAGGACAAGGCGGTCCGGCGGCAGCATGGTCCCGTCGGCGTCCACTTGCCATTGCGGCACGTGGATTTCCAAGGCTGCAATCTGGGCCAGCCAGGTGAGCGTGGCGAGGTTGTTGACGAGCGGATAAACGTTGCTGTGTTCCCTGTGCTGGATGGTGACCCGGGGAACCCATGACGGCGTGGAGTCGTCCAGGTTCTTCTGGAAGAACATAGGCCCGGGATCCGACGTGGTCCCTACTCCGTGGACCCAGCGCTTCCGTGTGGCGGGCCGGTTGGCGGCAGCCGGGATCAGGAACGGGGCAACGGCGGCATAGTATTCGAGCACTTCGGCCTTGGTGGTGCCAGTCTCCGGGTAGATGATTTTGCCCAGGTTGGTGAGCGTCAGTTCATGGCCTTCAACGTTGACGCGTTCCTTCTGGCTGGTTGCCACCTCTTCACCTCCGCCGTGTTGTGATGTTCACTTAGTGCATGAGGGCCATATGGAAGGGTTCTATCGCGTTCGGGCTGGTCAACGTACCCGTCAAGCTCTACAGCGCCACCGAGGACCACGATGTCAGTCTCCACCAGGTCCACAACAAGGACGGGGGCCGAATCCGTTACCAGCGGAAGTGCGAAATCTGCGCCTCTGTTGTGGATTACGAGGATATCGACAAGGCCTACGAAGAGGAAGGCCGCACCGTGGTGCTGTCGGCGGCCGATTTGAAGTCGCTGCCTGCGGAGAGCAGCCGCGAAATCGAGGTTGTGGAGTTCGTTCCAGCTGAGCAGTTGGACCCCATCATGTACGAGCGGCCCTATTATCTCGAGCCGGATTCCAAGTCGCCCAAGGCCTACATGCTTCTTCTGCGCACTTTGCAGGACACCGAACGCGTGGCCATTGTGCAGTACGCCCTCCGGCAGAAGACCAGGCTGGGCGCACTGCGGGTACGGGGCGATGTGCTGATGCTCCAATCCCTGCTCTGGGACGACGAAGTCCGCGAAGCAAACTTCCCTTCGCTGGAAACCGACGTCAAGATCTCGGACAAGGAACTTGAGATGTCCTCGGCCCTGGTGGATTCCATGGCGCGCGACTTCGAGCCCGAGCAATACACCGACAACTACCAAGTTCAATTGCGCCAACTCATCGCGGCCAAACTCGAAAAGGGCGACTCCATCGACACCGAGGAGACGTTCGGTGTGGCAGCCAGCGAAGGGGAAGGTGGCGAGGTCATCGACCTCATGGAAGCCCTCAAACGGAGTCTCGACAAGAAGCGCGGCAAAGCGTCTGCCGGCTCGTCCGACGAGTCCTCCGCTGAAGGGTCCGACGACGGCGCCACAGCCAAGGCGGCCAGCAAGCCGAGGGCGAGGGTCAAGAAAGCCTGACGCGCCGCCGTCGTGCGCTTCGTGAACGCTGGGCATGCTCCCAGTGGCCTGCGCCGGAGCAAGGCACATGTCCCATGGATGGCCTAGTGGTTTCGCAACGCAGAGATCAGCTCGGATTTCTTCTTGCTTGAGTACCCTGTGAGCCCCAGTTCCTTCGCCCGGGACTTCAATTGGGGCACAGTCCAGTCTTCATAGTCGCCCGAGGTGCCGCCGCGCCGGCCGATTTCCTTGCGGCCCTCCTTGGCAGCGGCATTCGAGATCCTCGCGGCCTTTTCCTTCGAGGCGCCATCCTCACGAAGGCTTTCGTAGAGTTCCGGATCCTTGAGGCTGGGATTCTTCTTGTTTGGCATGCGATCCTCCTTTGGTCAGGATCCGGGCTAGGACGGAAGCTCCATCCGGAACCCGCAGCGGCATTGCAGCACCTTTGTGGCCAGGTACACGTCGAGAAGGTCGACGGCGGGGTCTTCGGTGGACACCGGTGCATACACGCTGTGGAATCCGGTTCCTGAGATCTTCATGGGTTCGCCGCAGTGGATGTATTCGCCGCCGAATTGCAGCACACCTGACACCGTGCCTCGCTGGTTCAGGATGGCTGCGACGTCCTGGAATGTTGCGGCATGGGCGTAGAACATATCGCATTCCACGCAGGTGTAGGCGACATCCACGAACTCTGCCGACGGTGGCTTCAGGGGCTCGATGGAATCGAGAATCACGTACTCGGCGGTGCCGCAATGGCCGCACCAGATTCGTTCCCCTTTGGGGAGGGGCGCGCCGTTGGGAACAAGCGGGTCAGAGATAGTCGGCATCGACTTAACTCCTTGAACCAGGAAGTGCGGCTCCCGCGCGAGGCGGAAGCCGCACTTCGAGCGGATTTAATCCTTCTTGAAAGCGTCCTTGACCTTTTCACCGGCCGATTTCAGGTCGCTCTTGCTCTGATCCATCTTGCCTTCGGCTTCGAGTCTCTCGTTACCCGTCAGCTTTCCAGCCGCTTCCTTGGATTTGCCTGCAAGCTTTTCTCCGGCGTTCTGGATCTTGTCATCTGCACCCATGGACGTACTCCTTTGCTGGTAAAGGGACTTTCTTCGATTCGCCAAACGGTGTGGGGCCTGGCCGACAGGGCCAGGCGTCCTCACTGCAGTTGCCGGTCAAACTCCGTGTGACCTGCGGCCGGACATGAAGCTAAGGAGCCAGCCGATGGCCGCGACAATCAGGAGGACCACGCCGACCCAAAGGAGCCAGCTCACGGCCTGCGAGAAGCCGCCGACGAGCAGAAGAACGATTGCCACAACGCCTGCAATGATCAGAAGAGTGTTCACAATGACACATTCCTTACTTCAGCGGGACCGCTGGCAAGCGCCCGGGTCCCTTGCGATGTATTCGGTTGTCAGTTCGCTTGCGAACCGTTGTTCCCCGCCAGGCCCGAAGGCCCCGTGCAAGGTCTTGCTGTAGTGATACCGCCCCGGATTTTCAGGGTTTTCGTCCGGTAAGAACCGGCATCGACTTCCTCCATGGTACTACTAAGCACCCTTATCAAATCAAGTACTAAGTACGCTTACAAAGATTTTTGGATATCGTCGTAGGCTAAACGGAAGGTCGAGCGCAGGTTTCCTGCGCTCGCATCGGACGGTCGTTTAGGAGGAGAAAACGTGAAAGCATCGCAAACCCTGGCAGATAACCTCCAGTTGGTCCTGACGGATCTCATTGAACTCCAGCTCCAAGGAAAACAGGCCCATTGGAACATTGTTGGCCCTAATTTCCGGGACTTGCACCTGCAGCTCGACGAACTCGTCGCAGCCGCCCGGGAGTTCGCCGACGAAACCGCCGAAAGGATGCGGGCGCTCCATGCCCTTCCCGATGGCCGGAGCACCACCATCGCCGCCTCAACAAGGCTGGAGCAATTCCCCGCTGGATTGACCAAAACCAAGGACGCCGTGAAGCTGATCACCGATCGCCTGGAGCGGACGGTCCAGACCATGCGTGATGTCCACGACGAAGTAGACGAAGAAGACCCCACGACGGCGGACCTGCTCCACGCGTTCATTGCCCGTTTGGAGCAGCTCGCTTGGATGATCAGTGCCGAGATCATGTCGGCCAGTGCGTCCGTGGCAGATCCACAGGAAGCCTAGGAACCCGGCGAACGGCGTCAGTGCATGCCACGGCTCCGCCGCAGTAAACCGGGCACTCCGGGCATTTCCCGGCGAAGGTCCGGCCGCGGATTCAGCTACTACTACCCGGACGGATCGCTTATTTCGGGCGGGGAGCGCAAACGCCTCGACGCGATGGCGATACCTCCTGCATGGGCCGATGTCTGGATATGTCCGTTCGAGAACGGACATATCCAGGCAATGGGAGTGGACGACGCCGGCCGGAGCCAATACATCTACCATCCGGAGTGGCGTGCCCGCCAGGATACTGAAAAGTTCGCCCGGGCCGCGCGGCTTGGGTCCCTCCTGCCGCAGGCGCGCCGCCTGGTCTCCAGGCATCTGCGGGAGTCACCTTCCGAGAAGACTAAAACCTTGGCCGCGGCCGTACGGCTCATGGATCTCGGTGCCTTGCGCGTTGGTTCCGATGGCTACGCGCGCCGCAACGGCTCATACGGGCTCACCACGCTGAGGTGCAAGCACGTGAAGGTCAACGGGGAAACGGTCTCCCTGCATTTCCCGGGGAAAAGCGGCCAAACCTGGGATTCCACCATCGAGGACCCGGTGCTCGCCCGATTCCTCGGACCCTTGGCAGGCAGGCCAGGCAAGGAGCCCCTACTGGTCTTCCAGAATGGTGAGGGAAGCGTCTCCCTGAATGCCGCGATGGTCAACGAGTACCTTCGCCACATCACCGGCGGCGACTACACGGCCAAGGACTTCCGCACGTGGAAAGGCACTGCAGCGGCCGGAATGGCGCTCGCAGGCCCGGCTTCCAAAGTGCCTGCCCGCAAACGAGTCCTCGAAGCAATCAAGCAAACCGCCGAACTTCTCGGCAACACGCCAACGGTGGCGAGGGCAGCCTACGTCGATCCGCGCCTCGTGGAGGGTTTCCTGGCGGGTGATCTCGAACAGCTCAAGGCCAGCGAGTCGGATATCGCGGCCTACTTGGGGTCACTGCCTTGAATAATTTGCCCTGAAAACAAAAGAGCATGCTCCCCGTTGGCTACGAGGGATGGACAGGTGAGGAATATGTCCATCCCGGAGTGCCAAGGGAGAGCATGCTCAGTGGGGTTACTCGGCGTCGTGGTCCGTTTCGAGGATCTTCACGAGGCGGTCCAGGGCTTCGTCGGCCCCGGCACCTTCGGCACGCAGGACAACGACGTCGCCGAATGAAGCTCCGAGGCTCATCAGGGAGAGGATGCTCGCGGCATCCATGGCGTCGTCGGCGGGCTCGCCTTCGCGGGCGATGGTGACCTCGATGTCCAGCTCGCCGGCGGCTTCGGCGAAGATGGCTGCCGGGCGTGCGTGCAGGCCGACGCGGCTGGCGATGGTGGCGGTACGTTCGGACATTGTTGCTCCTTCGATTGTGGGCTTGGGGAAAGTCTAGAGACCCAACTCGTCCAGGATAGGCAGCTGGGCGCGAACGGCTTGGCGCGCGGCGGATGCACTCGGGGCGGACAGCGCCGTCGTCGCGAGCTGTTGGGCCTGCGCCACGGTGACGGTTGCCAGGACAGCGGAAACGGCAGCCAAGGCGCGGGCGCTCATGGAAAGCGTCGCGACGCCCAGTCCAACGAGTACGACGGCGAGGGCGGGGTCCGCGGCTGCCTCGCCGCACACTCCCACGGGCCGGGGGTTGCCGCCCGAGCTGGCGGCAGCGGCGCCGTCGGCGGTCAACTTCACGAGCTGAAGCACGGCCGGCTGCCAGGGGTCGTTGAGAGTGGCCAGAGGGCCGAGCTGGCGGTCCGCGGCCATGGCGTATTGGGTAAGGTCGTTGGTTCCGAGCGAGGCGAAGCTGACTTCGCGCAGCACGGAGGCTGCGGTCAAGGCAGCCGACGGGACTTCGACCATGACGCCCGGGGTCTTCAAACCGGCGGCGGAGCAGAGTGAAGCGAAATGCGCTGCTTCCTCGGCCGTGGAGATCATGGGAGCCATGACCCACACTTCGGCCCGGTTGGCGGCCTCTGCTGCCGCGATTGCCGCCAGTTGGCGTTCGAGGACGCCGGGGGACGTGAGGTCGGTGCGGTACCCGCGGACACCCAGCGCAGGGTTGGGCTCGTCCGCGTTGGTAAGGAACGGCAGGGGCTTGTCCGCTCCGGCGTCGAGGGTTCGGACCACCACTTTCTTGCCCGGGAAAGCAGCGAAGACGGCGCCGTAGGCGGCGATCTGCTCCTCCACGGTGGGTTCGTCGTCGCGATCCAGGAAACAGAATTCGGTGCGCAGCAGACCGACGCCCTCGGCACCGGCGTCGGCGGCCTTGACGGCGTCGGCACCCGTACCGACGTTGGCGAGCAGCGGAACCCGGAACCCGTCGGCCATGACGTTGCTCCCGCTGAAGGCGGCAACGGTGGATGCCTGGGTGGCCCAAGCCTTGGCCGCAAGGCGGAGTTCCTCACCAGGGTCAACCGTGATGGTGCCGGCAGCGCCGTCGAGGTAGACCTCCGTGCCGTCCCCGATCTCGTCGACACCCGGGGCGGCGACGATCGCGGGCAGGCCGAGGGCGCGGGCCAGGATGGCGGTGTGGGACTGGGGGCCGCCGCTGGAGGTGATCAGGGCGATCACCTTGGCGGGGTCCAGGGTGGCGGTGTCTGCCGGGGCGAGGTCCTCGGCGGCCAGGATGAACGGAACGTCGGACGCCGGGATGCCCGGCGCGGGCAAACCGCGCAGTTCAGAGACGATGCGGGCGCGGACGTCCAGGACGTCGGCCACGCGTTCTGCCATGTAGCCGCCAAGGGCCTTCAATGAGTCTGCAACCGTTGCAGCGGCCTCCCAGATGGCCCGTTCGGCGGTGCGTGCGCCGCCCGGAGCCTCGGGGGAGAGGAGCCTGATGGCCGATTTCACCAGCATGGGATCGGCGGCCATCAGGGCTGTTGCTTCCAGGACCTCTTTGCCTTCGCTGGACGCCGTCGCGGCCCGGGCACGGAGTTCCGCCTGCACGGCCTTGGCGGCATCCTTGATGCGCTGGCCCTGCGATTCGACGGTAACGTCCGCAGGAATATTGACGTTCTCACGGGGCTCTTGCACCGGCTTCGGCATCTGCCGCACCGGCCCCAGAACACGCCCGGGGGCAACGCCTACACCTGAAAAGGTCTGCATGGAATAGTCCTCTACTTGCTTATTGGCGGGTTGTTCAGGCCGCGACGGGAACAGGAGCCTGCTCTGCCTCGACCGGCTTCCGGACCGCCCAACGCTTGAGCGCGAGCAGGACCAGGGCGGTGACGACTACGCCGACTGCGATCGATGCGATGAACATGAACACGTTGCCGATAGCGAAGAAGACGAAGATGCCACCGTGGGGTGCCTGGGAGGTAACTCCGAAGGCCATGCTCAGCGCACCGGTCACGGCGCCACCCACCATGCTTGCGGGGATCACGCGGAGCGGGTCGGCAGCGGCGAACGGGATGGCGCCTTCAGAGATGAAGGAAGCACCCAGCAGCCAGGCGGCCTTGCCATTCTCGCGCTCGGCGAGGCTGAAGCCCTTCTTGTTGAGCACGGTTGCCAATGCCATGGCGAGCGGCGGCACCATCCCGGCGGCCATGACGGCAGCCATGATCTGGAGCGGGGCCGGGTTGGCGAGGCTGCCGGCGCCGAGGCCGGCTACGGCGAAGGAGTAGGCAACCTTGTTGACCGGACCGCCCAGGTCGAAGCACATCATGAGGCCAAGGATGATGCCAAGCACGATCGCCGAAGTACCGGTCATCCCGGAAAGCCAGGTGCTGAGGCCCTTGGAGATGGCCGCGATCGGGCCGCCGAGGAAGAGGAACATGGCGCCCGAAGCGACGATCGAGGCGACGAGCGGGATGATGACCACGGGCATGAGGCCGCGCAACCAGCGTGGAACGGAGAACGTGCCGATCCAGTGTGCCGTGAGGCCAGCGAGCAGGCCGCCTACCAGGCCACCGAGGAAGCCGGCGCCCATGTAGCCGGCGACAGCACCGGAGACGAAGCCCGGGGCGATACCAGGCCGGTCCGCGATGCCGTAGGCGATGTAGCCAGCCAGGGCAGGGACGAGGAAGCCGAGGGACAACGCACCGATCTTGAACAGCACGGCTCCGAGGTAGGCGCCGAGCGGACCCCATGCATGGACCGGGTAATCGGTGGGCAGGTTGACGAGGGTGTTCGCGGCAAGGATCTTGTCCGCAACTCCGGCGATTTCGTAGCTGCCCAACAGGAAGCCCAGGGCTATCAGCAGGCCGCCACCGGCGACGAACGGGATCATGTAGCTGACGCCGGTCAGCAGGACCTTCTTGACCTTGGTGCCGAGGTGCTCGCTTGCAGCTGCGGATGCCTGTTCGGCGCTCTCTTCGGCACCGAAATGCGGGACGCGGTGTGCATGTGGGTCGGATGCGGCGGCGAGGGCTTCCTGGACCATCTTGGCCGGCTCGTCAATGCCGCGCTTCACGGGAGCGTTGATGACGGGCTTGCCCGCGAAGCGTTCCTTGCCGCGGACATCGACGTCGACCGCGAAGATCACGGCGTCGGCGGCGGCAATCACAGCCGGGTCCAACGCGGTGAATCCGCCCGAGCCTTGGGTTTCAACCTGCAGGTCGACACCCGCTTCCTTGGCAGCGGCCACGAGGGAATCGGCTGCCATGTAGGTGTGGGCGATGCCAGTGGGGCAGGCCGTGACGGCGACGATGCGCTTCGGGGCCGCGGCAGAAGCGGCACTCGCCGAAGCCGGGGCGGCCTCGGTGGCCTGTGCCGCCGGCCCTGCCGCATGGGCAGCCGGCTTGTCTGCCAGTGCGCCGTCAACCAGATCGACGATGTCCTGCTCGGTGGCAGCCGCACGCAGGGCCGCAGTGAAGTCCTTCTTGATGAGGGAACGGGCCAGCTTGGAGAGCAACTTCAGGTGCTCCTGGTCCGCTCCTTCCGGGGCAGCGATGAAGAAGATGATGTCCGCGGGGCCATCCTTGGCACCGAAGTCCACCTTGTTCGAGAGGCGGGCCATCGCAAGGGCGGGCTCGGTTACTGCGATTGAGCGGCAGTGCGGGATGGCGATGCCGCCGGGTACGCCCGTGGCGGTCTTCTGCTCGCGGGCGAAGGCGTCCGCGAAGAGCCCTTCAACCTCGGAGGCGCGCCCGGCTGCGGCAACTTTGCCTGCCAGGAAGCGGATGACATCGGCGGGGGAATCGCCGAGGTTCTGGTCGAGGGCGACCAGTTGGGGGGTGATGAGCTGGGTCACTGTTAGTCCTTCTGAAGGGCCGTGATGGTAACGGCGTCGGGAGTTGTTTGGTGGACCGCCGGGACAGTGGAGCCCGGCAGCGAAGCAGCGGCGGCACCATGTGCCACAGCCTGACGGAGGCAGTCCTGCGAGGTTCCGCCGTTGGTGGCGGCCAGCAGATAGCCAGCAAGGGATGAATCGCCGGCACCAACTGTGCTGACGGCTTGGATCGGCGGATGCGTGGCGAACCACGCGCCGTCGGCGGTTACCAGGACGGCGCCCTTGGAACCGAGTGTTGCGAGTACTGCACCCACACCGCTGGCGACGACGGCGGCAGCGGCCCTGGCGGCAAGGCCCGGGTCCGCTTCCAGTTCGTCAGCCGTGTGGACGTCTGTGAGGCCCGCTGCGGCGGCCAGTTCGGCCAGTTCTTCCGCGTTGGGCTTCAGGAGATCGGGCTTGCCGCTGATGCCGTTGGAATCGCCGCTGATGGCGGCTGCCAGCGGGGCGCCGGAGGAATCGATTGCGATAAGCGGGGCGTCGCCGTCGTGCGTTGAACGGAGCCTGCGGGCGACCGTGGCGTAGAAATCCGCCGGAACTCCTGGTGGGAGCGATCCGGCGAGTACCACCCAGCTGGCGCCACGGGAGCGGTCCAGCAGCAGCCCGATCAGGGCTTCCTGCTCGTCCAGGCTCAACTCCGGGCCGGGTTCGTTGATCTTGGTGGTGACGCCGTCCGGTTCGGTGAGCGTCACATTGCTCCGCAGCGGCGCGCTGATGGGAAGCGCCGCGTAGGGGACGCCGTCGTCGAGCAGTCCGGCGAGGACGGGATCGGAATCCCCGCCCGGCAAGACAGCAACGGTGTCCAGGCCCGAGGCGACAAGCGCCCGGGAGACATTGACGCCCTTGCCGCCGGAGTGCTGGTGGACGGCGACGGCGCGTTGAACCTCGCCGCGGGCCAAGGGGGCCGGGAGCTCCACGGTGCGGTCCAAGCTCGGGTTGGCGGTCAGGGTGACGATCATGCGATCACCACGTCGACGCCGGCCTCAGCCAAAGCGGCAGAGAGCTCTTCAGAGGGTTCGTGGTCAGTAATCACGGTGTCCACATCTTTTAGGGCGGCGAACTGGACGAGGGTTTCCGCGTCCAGTTTGGAGGAGTCCGCGAGGACGACGACGCGCCGTGCGGACGTGACGAAGGCGGCCTTGACGGCGGCTTCTTCGGGGTCAGGGGTGCTGAGCCCGAACGTGGCGTGGATGCCGTTGGCGCCGACGAAAGCGATGTCCGGGCGGAGCCGGGAAGCGGCCTCGACCGTGGACTGGCCGACGGCGGCCTGGGTGAGGCCGCGGACGCGGCCGCCCAGGATCTGGAGTGCGATGTGCGGGTTGCCGGAAAGCCGTCCGGCAATGGGGATGGCGTGGGTGATAACCACCAGTTCTTCACGCGGGGCGTTCCCGTTCAGGGACGCCGTGCGCTGGGCGGTCCGCTGGTCGAGTAAACGCGCGAGCGCTTCCGTGGTGGAGCCGGCATCGATCAGGATGCTGCCGGCTCCGTTCTCGGGGATGAGGGCAAGGGCGGCCTCGGCGATGCGGACCTTTTCCGGCTGGCGCTGGATGGCCCGCTCAACCACGCTTTCCTCGCGGGTGCTGAGGCGGTCCGACGGGACGGCCCCGCCGTGGACGCGGCGAAGGTTGCCGGCGGATTCGAGGGCAGCGAGGTCACGGCGGACCGTCTCTGTGGTGATGCTGAATCGGTCTGCAAGGTCCGTGACGCTGACCCGCCCACGCTCGGCGACGAGCTCGGAGATCAGCTGTTGGCGCTCCTCGGCGAACACATACCCTCCATTGCGTACAAGCTGTAAGTACACCAGTGACAGTCATCACATGATGTGGAATTGCTTGACTCTATCTTTGTTCATGTTGGTCTGTCAACAGAAAACAACATAAACAAAGATCTTTGCTTTGGTTTGGGTTTGTTGAGGTGTGGTTTGGGTGCTAACGCCGGACCGGAGGCCGCCCTATGGCCACTCGATCTCCCCTAGGCCCGGGTAGTCGATGGGGAGGTTGTCTGGGTCTGGGGGATCGGGCAAGCGGGACTGGGTAGGGGAATCCGGTTCGTGCCGGTTCTTGTTCCTCTTTTGGTCCAGTCCATCGGAATCTTGCGGGGAGTCGTCTTCGGGCCGGCGCTGCTGTGTACTTTCAAGCTTCATGGTGTTTCCTTCGGGTAATGCTGCACATTGTTGGCTAAGCAGGTATTTCCAGCTCGAACCCGCAACTGCATCTCAAGACCTTGGTGTGGAGCCGGGCTTCCGGGGGAGAGCTGCGCGATCGGGGCACGCCCGTCTGCGGTGCCCTGAAGCTTCGCAGCGCGGTGTTCACCTCACGGAGTGGTTCGCTGCAATGGAAATAGTGGCTTCCGAACTCCAGGAGGCCATCCTGAATCCCCCGACGATTCAGGATGGCCCCCGCCTGCTGGACGGTGGCCGCGTGGCTATAGGAAAACCCGCAGGAAGTGCACGTGTAGAACACGGCAAGCTGTTGGGAAGACCTTGGAGACCGGGCCTGGATGGACTCGATGATCAGGTGCCTGTCCGTTCCGCAACGGGCACACCAAAGGGGGGCAGCCCCAGGCTGATGTGGTTCGTGGGGGACGGCGGATTCGGAGACGGTCGACATCGACTAGCTCCGCGCCGGTAACAGGCATTTGCTCATCAGGCAGCACCTTCACATTGAGTGACATGGCGCCCGGCTGCTTGAGCGAAAACAGGCCGAAGGCTCGGCCCCTGTCCGGAGTTCTGCACGGACTGTAGAAGAATTGTGCACTCTGTACCCCCGGCGCGCAAGACCGGCGGAACGTTTGTCCAGTTGGTGGACGCTGCATCGTGCGCCTTTTCTGCCATTGCCGCCCTGCTGCTCCTAGACTGAGCCATGGACGAAATGGGCCTGAATGCCTCGGTAGTGGGACAACTCCAGGATTTGGTCATCGACAGTGAAGACGTCAGCGGCTTCCTCGAAGACCTTGCGGTGTTCACGGCCTCGTCGGTGTCCGCTGCGCGCGGCCAGGACGTCCTGTGCGGGGTCACGTTGAGCCGGCGCCGCCGATCGATGACGGTCGCGGGGAGCAGCCACGAAGCCCGCCTCATTGACGAAGTGCAGCAAGCCTATGGAGACGGGCCATGCCTCGAGGCGATGAGAACCGGGAAGTCCCTGCTCGTCCGGGATACGTCGACGGACTCCCGGTGGCCTGAATACTGTTCCACGATCGCAGAGCGCGGGCACTTGGCGGTGCTCTGCGTCCCCTTGCGCCTGGAAGAGGGCGCGACGGCGGCGATCAACCTTTTCGCTCCGCACTCCGATGCCTTCGACGAGGCCTCCATCCGCAGTTGCGAGCAATTCGCGAGCCAGGCAGAAAAGGCTCTGCGTCTGGCGGTCCGAATCGGTGCCAGGCAGCAACGCGCAGAGGACCTCGAGCAGGCCATGCGTTCCCGGACCGCCATCGATCTGGCAACCGGCGTCATCATGGGCCAGAACAGGTGCAGCCAGGAGGAGGCCTTCAGGATTCTAAGTAAGGCCTCGAACGGCAGGAACCAGAAACTGAGGGACGTTGCGGAATCCCTTCTCCAGTCCTTGACGAACGAAACGCCCGTCTCGCACTTCGACGCGTAGAGGGCCCCGCTAGCTACGCTCCGCGATATTTTTGACGCTCTCCACGAGGCTGTCCCACATGCCCTTCGAATGCGCCGCTTCTTCCGCGCTGGCGTTGTTGTCCTGCGCCAAGGTCAGCTTGGTCATCCCGCCTTCCGGCTCCAAAGTCCACGTCAGCGTGTGGTAGTTCCCGGGAGTGTCTTCTTGGCCGGACAACGGACTGAAATGGGTGTTTACCAGCCGCTTCCCTGGCTCGAACTCAAGGATGACACCCTTGTCCTCATAGTCTTTGCCCTTCCAGACCCCGCGCCAAATAATAGGTCCGCCAACCGTCCAGTCGGTGACCACCTCGGTCCCGAACATGAACTCCTTGATGGCCTGGGGATCGGTGAGTACCGACCACACCCGATCGGCGCTTGCATTGATCGTGATGGTTGAACTCGCAATGAAGTTGCCTGCCATGTCCATCTCCTTTTCACGTGGTCGGCGTCCGGGCGCCGGCGCAACAGAGTCTACGCCCGGGAGCGACGGCCGGCGGAGAGATGCCGAATTGCGCTCTCCGTCACGTCAAGAGATTCAGGGTGTTTTCTCTTAGGCTCGCAGCACGTCTCAGAATTGTGGCTCTGAACTGCGGCGATAGTCGGATTTCGATGGTCGTTAGGCAGTTCGCCCTCGGGGTAGATGCAGCATCGTGCAGTTTGCCCACGTCCGGAAAAGCCGGGTCCGTAGCGTGATGTCTCACACATCGAGTTCCCATTCAGAACCATGAGGAGACATACATGCCGAACTACAGGGTGTCCATGGACATCGGTGGAACGTTTACCGACATTGTCGCTTACGATCAGCACGCCGGAACCTATACGGCCACCAAATCATCCACTACGCCGGGGAATCTGAGCGCGGGCGTCATCGCCGGCCTCGAGTCCATTGTCGACGACCTGTCCGACATCGAGTTCCTGGTCCACGGCACCACCCAGGGATTGAATGCCTTCCTTGAGCGTCGCGGCGTACCGGTGCTGCTGCTGGCCACCGCCGGAGTCGAAGACACTTATCACATTGCCCGCGGCCCGCGCCTTGAGCTCTACAACGCCCAGTACCGCAAGCCTTCCCCGCTGCTCGAGCGCAAGGATGTCATCGGTGTGGGAGGGCGCCTGGATGGGCAAGGCCTCGAGATCAGGCCATTGGACGAAGTTGCCGTCCGTCAGGCAGGCCGTCGGGCAGTGGCCGAAGGTTATGGCGCAGTCGCCGTCGCATTCCTGTTCAGCTACAAGAACCCCGCTCACGAACTTCGGGCCCGGGAAATCCTGCTCGAAGAACTAGGCGAAGATTTCACCGTTTCGCTTTCCCACGAGGCCGCGAAGGAATGGCGCGAATACGAGCGCACCTCATCCGCCGTCGTCGAGGCCTACACCGGACCAGTGGTCCGCAACTACCTCCTGGACCTCGAAAAGAAGCTCGGGGACCGCGGTGTGGAAGCCCCGCTGCACATCATGCAGTCCTCCGGCGGGGTGCTCACCGCTGAGTCCGCACGGAAGCGCCCACTCCAGACCCTTCTCTCGGGCCCGGTCGGGGGCGCCATGGGCGACGTCGAACTGGCCGGCGTTTCGGGAAACCGCAACCTGATCGGCGTCGACATGGGCGGAACGTCCTTCGATGTCTCATTGGTAGTCGACGGCAAGCCCGACGTCTCCACGGAGGCACATCTTGAAGGCCTTCCAATGCTCATGAGCGTGGTCAATATTCACACCGTGGGCGCTGGCGGCGGCTCGGTCGCCTGGCTCGAAGCCGGTGGCCTCAGGGTCGGCCCGCGTTCCGCGGGAGCCACTCCCGGACCTGCCTGCTACGGACGTGGAGGCACGGAACCTACCGTCACCGACGCCAACCTGGTGCTGGGGCGCGTGGACCCTGACTGGTTCGCAGGCGGACAGGTGTCCTTGGACCGGGAAGCGGCGATCGCCGCCCTGAAAACGGTTGGCGACCGGCTCGGTCTGGACCCCATTGCCATGGCCGAAGGGATCTGCGACGTCGCCAACTCCCAGATGGCCCAGGCGATCCGGACCATCACGATCTCCCGCGGGATCGAACCCCGGGACTTCGCGCTCGTGGCATTCGGGGGTGCTGGTCCCATGCACGCAGTCTTCCTCGCCAAGGAACTGGGCATCCCGGAAACAGTCGTCCCCCGGTTCCCCGGAGCGTTCTCGGCCTGGGGCATGCTGCAGACCAACATCCGCAAGGACTTCTCGGAGCCGTATTTCTACCTCGACGAGGATATCGACGTGGCCCACATGGCCGGCGTGCTGCGGTCGATGGAGTCTGAGGGCCTGAGCTCCCTGGCCTCCGAGGGCGTGCCGGAGGACAGCCGCCTCACCAATGCATCAGTGGATGTCCGCTACCAATCGCAGGAATTCTCCCTGAACGTTCCGCTCGCCTCCGCTGACGAACCGGAATCCACCGACTTCGTTGCCGCGTTGGCCTCGCGTTTCTCAGCGATGTACCACGAGCGCTATGGGCATTCCAACCTCGGGGCGCCCATCGAAATCGTGGCGCTACGGACGCAGGCCGTCGGCGACCTGGGCCGTCTTGATGCGCCACGTTTCGCCACCGCACAGAGCGCTGAGTTCAAGCATGAAATCCGCCCGGTGGTGTTTGAGCACATCGAACACCAGACCACCGTGGTCCGCCGTGACGACTTGGCCGCCGGCCATGCCTTCGAAGGCCCCGCCATCATCGTGGAACAGACCGCCACAACCGTGGTGCCCCCCGGCTTCGACGTCATCGTCGACGAATTCGGCTCACTGATCATCCGCACTCAAGACGTCGAAGGAAACTGAGGTACCAACAATGACAATCACTGCAGTCAAGACCCTGGATCCAGTCACCGTGGAGATCATCCGCAACGCGCTCACCAGCGCCGCGGACGACATGAACGCCACCCTCATCCGCTCCGCCTACTCACCCATCCTTTACGAAGGAGGGGACTGCGTCGTGGCGCTCCTGGACACCGAGCACCGCGTGCTCGGACAGTCCGCTGGGCTGCCACTGTTCTTGGGCAACCTGGAAACCTGTTCCATCGCGGTGGAAGAACTGTACGGCCGCGACGTCTGGAAGGAAGGGGACGTCTGGATCCTCAACGATTCCTATCTTGGCGGAACCCACCTGAACGACGTCACCATTTTTGCCCCGATCTTCGACGATGGCGCTGTGGTCGGCTTCGCAGCCACCCGTGCGCACTGGATGGACATGGGCTCCAAGGACGTCGGCGGTTCCATGGATGCGACGGACATCTTCCAGGAGGGCTTCCGGATGGGCCCGGTCAAACTGATCGAGGCAGGCATTGAAACCTCCGTCGTGGATCTGATCCGAACCAATGTCCGCTTCCCCTACCAGACCATCGGTGACATGCACGCGATGATCGCCGCCCTTCGGATGGGCACCACCCGGATGAAGGAGCTCGTGGGCCGTTACGGGATGGACCAACTGGACGCTGCCCGGGATGAGATCTTCCGTCAGACGGAGGAAATCGAGCGCGAGACCGTCCGCAACATTCCCGACGGCGTCTACGAAGCCGAAGGCGTCCTGGACAACGACGGCATCAACCTGGACACCCCGATTCCAATCAGGCTAAAGATCACAGTCTCTGGCGACACCGTTGATTTCGACGTAACCGGATCGGCTGACCAGACCATGGGGCCCGTCAACTGTGGCGCCGCCCAGGCAGTCTCCGCACTGCGGGTCGGCTACAAGCTCCTTGTCAGCCCGGACTCCAACTCGAACGGCGGGTCTTTCCGGCCGTTGACCACCCAGGTGCGTTCAGGTTCAGTTCTCGGCGCGGTGGCGCCAGCCCCGTGCCAGTGGTACTTCTCCCACCTCGGACTACTGATCGACCTGGTTTCCAAGGCCATGGCACCGGCCATGCCCGAGCGGGTTGCCAGCGCCAGCCACGGCGACTCGATGATCATCACTGCAGCCGGTTTCGATCCTCGCTTCGGCCGGAACTTCGTGACCATGGAGGCCACACTGGGCGGTTGGGGAGCCTGGCAAGGCACCGACGGCGAGTCCGCGATGATCAACAACGTCAACGGCTCCCTCAAGGACCTGCCCATCGAAATGATGGAGACCCGCTACCCATTCCGCATCAACGAATACTCCATCCGACCCAACTCCGGCGGCCCCGGCCAGTGGCGCGGCGGAAACGGAGTCATCCGTGAATACGAGTTCCTGGCCGACTGCGTCGTGGGGCTCTGGTTCGAAAGGTCCAAGACCCCGGCCTGGGGACTGTTCGGCGGCTCAGACGCCCAAGGGCCCGAGGTTGTGTTCAACCCAGGTCGCAGCGATGAGGTCCGCACTCTGAAAGCCAACGCCCGCAAGGTCAAGGCCGGCGACATCGTCCGGCTCGCAGTCGGCGGCGGCGGCGGCTTCGGGGACGTCTCCCAGCGCTCCCGGGACGAGATCACCTACGACATCGTCAACGGCTTCATCACCGAGGACTTCGCCAAGACCCACTACGGATACTAAGCCCCGCCCACAGAAGGACACCCAATGAAAAACATAAAGAAATCAGCCGCAGCCGCGGCGCTCATCGGGCTAGCGCTCCTGACGTCAGCCTGCACCCCACCCACGCAAGCGGCCGCCGGACCAGCTTCGACGGCGGACGCCGGCAAACCCCTCAACGTCGGATTCTTCGGCTTCGCCAAGTCGAACGGCTTCGCCCAAGGAACCTTCCTCGGCGTCCAGCAGGCGGCCAAGGCCAACAACGCCAGCGCTACGTTCGTGGACCCCAACTTCAACGCCCAGACCCAGGTCCAGCAGATCCAGGACGCAGTCACCTCAAAACAGTTCGAGGTGATCGTTATCCAGGCGAACGACAACCAGGCCCTCATTGCGCCACTGCAGCAGGCCGTCCAAGCTGGCATAACGGTGGTGGTCGAGTTCTCCGTTATCGGTCCGAAGTTCGACACTATCCAGCCCCAGGTCCCCGGTGCGATCAGCATCGTTGACCTTCCCACCAGCAACGGCAAGATGCTCGGCCAAATGGGCAAGGATGCCTGCGCCAAAGTCTCCAAAGACACCTGCAAGGTGGCCTACCTCGAGGGATTCAAGTCCCTGCCGCTGGATAACGCCCGGACCGAAGCAGTGAAAGCTGAGCTGGCCACTGATCCGAAGATCAAGCTCGTGGCCAGTGTCGAAGGCGGATACACCCAAGACAGCGGCCGGCAGGCGTTCCAGAACGTTTCCCAGGCCAACCCGGACGTCGATGTCGTCATCGGTGCATCCCAGGCGATCACGGGTGCGGCCGCTGCGGCTGGCAATAGCAACATCAAGTTCATTGGCAACGGTGCATCTACTTCGAATGTCGAGGCCGTCCGATCCGGTAAATGGTTCTCCATCTACGTCAGCGACGTGGTGGCGAACGGCGCCAAGGCCACGGAACTCGGCCTTGCCAAGGCCCGGGGACAGCAGGTGGAGACGGCAGTGGACGAGGCGAGCTTGGCTCCCAACAAGGCCAAGGGCACCAAGGAAGCCCTCGACGCCGTGAACTACGTCTCGAAGTACTCTGACTAGCCGACTTATCACCCTCGTGGTCCTGTCTTGCCGGGGCTGAAATCCCGGCAGGGCAGGAGCCCCCGCCCCGGTCCCGGCAGGACCGGCCAAACGTCCATTCCATCTCCCGAGGTCAAAATGGCTATACAACAGTTGGATACACCAGAGCGAGTCAATCGGAGTGCCGCTCCGGAAATCACCGTCTCCGGAATCGGAAAGCGGTACGGTGCCAGCACTGTGCTCCGCGATATCACGTTGTCGGTGGCTCCGGGGGAAATCCACGGCATCATGGGGGAAAACGGTGCTGGCAAGAGCACGCTGCTGAAGATCCTCGGCGGCGCCATCGCGGCAGATTTCGGCGTCGTCAAGCTTGATGACCGGGAGGTGAAGATCGCCGAGCCCAGGGACGCCATCGCACAAGGAATATCCCTTATATCCCAAGAGCTGGCACTCGTTCCTGGCCTTTCAGTGCTGGAGAACGTCTTCCTGGGCCGATGGGCCAACACAGGAAGCCTGCTCCGTTCGCGGCGGGACGCCGATCACTTGGAGCGCCTCCTGGCCGAGACCGGCTTTGAGCTTGACCCCCGGGCGATGGCGGGGGACCTCCCGATCGGTCAGCAGCAGCAGGTCGAAATCCTGAAAGCCCTCGCCCGTGGCGCCAAGGTGCTGTGCATGGACGAGCCAACGGCGGTCCTGAACGAGGCCGAGAAAGCAAAGCTGTTGAAGGTGATCAGGAGCCTCGCGCGTTTAGGCACCACCGTCATCCTCGTATCGCACTATCTGGAGGAAGTCCTGGGTCTAGTGGACCGAGTGACCATTCTCCGCGACGGACAGCACATCACCACTGAGGACGCCTCGGGGCACACGCCCGAGTCGCTCGTCGGCCTGATGGTCGGCAGGGAGGTCGATTTCCTCATTCCGGAGGTTCAGCCGGTACCCCCGGAAGCAAAAACGGTGGTCCAAGTGGCGGGACTGAGCAGCTCAAAAGTGAAAGACGTCTCCTTCACGGTCCGCCAAGGCGAAATCCTGGGTATCGCTGGCCTGGTGGGCAGTGGCCGCAGCGAGACCCTGCTCGCCATGTTCGGTGCTGATCGAACCACCAGTGGATATGTCCAGATCAACGGCCGACGCCTCCGTGCCAACTCCATCCGGCAAGCCATCAAAGCCGGAATGGCCCTCGTCCCCGAGTCGCGGAAAGAACAGGGCCTAGTCATGTGCCGGCCGGTGGACGAAAACATCGCTCTTTCCACCTTGTCGGGCCGATCACTGGGCGGTTTCGTCAGGGTAGCCCGGGAAAAGGCAGCCGTATCCGAAATCAGCCATTCCGTCGACCTGCGCGGCGCCCGCCGCGGCTCGCTAATTGCCGATTTGTCCGGAGGAAACCAGCAGAAGGCGCTCTTCGCCAAGTGGCTGCTCAATCCTCCGGCGGTGCTGCTGGTGGACGAACCCACGCGTGGTGTCGACATCGCGGCCAAGGCTCGCATCCACGGCATGATCGCTGACCTCGCAGCAAAGGGCACGGCTGTCGTCGTTGTCAGTTCCGAACTCGAGGAAGTCATCGGCCTATCCCACCGTATCCATGTCATGAGGCAAGGCCGCATCGTTGCTGAATTCGACCGGAACGCCTCCCGCGATGAAGTCATGGCTTCCGCATTTCTGAAATAGGTGAATCAAATGACCACAGTTACTGCTGCCGTGTCCGAGCCGGCCGAGAAGAAATTCAAGCTCAATGTCAGGGATTTCGGGATCGTCTTCGGACTGATCGCCATCATGCTGCTGCTGACCCTCAATACCGGAACGTTCCTCACGGGCCGAAATTTCATCAACCTGTTCGACCAAGCTGCCATCGTGGGACTGTTGGCCGCTGCCGCCACACTGTGCATCGTCAGCGGTGTCTTCGATCTTTCCTCCACCGCAAACTTGGCTGTCTCCGCCATCGCCGGAGTGATGATCACCCAGCACTTAGGGGTGATCGCGGGATTCGTCGGCGCATTGTTGGTGGGAGCCGCCCTGGGAACCGTCACCGGCCTGATCGTGGTCAGTACGAAGGTGAATTCCTTCATAGGCACGCTGGCGGTGAGCATCATTTACCGCGGCCTGGCCATCGTGATCACGGGCGGAGCCATCGTCGCGCCGCTGCCCGAGCAACTTGCCGCCTTCCAGACGTGGACCTGGCCCAGTCTCTTCGGCCTCACTGCGGGCTCCGTGCTCATGGTAGCCATGACGATCGTCCTAGGCATCGTCCTCTGGCGCACTACGTTTGGCCGCAGGATTTACGCCGTGGGCGGCAACAAGGAAGCGGCACGCCTTAGCGGTATCCGCACCGGTTCCATCCACGTCGCCGTCTTTGCCATCAGCGGCCTGTGCTCCGCGATGGCCGGCATGATTCTTGCTTCGCGCGCAGGCTCAGCCCAGCCAGCCATGGCCATCGGCATCGAACTCACGGCCATTGCCGCCGTGGTCATCGGAGGCACCAGCATTCTCGGCGGACACGGTGCTATGTGGCGGGCATTCGTCGGAGTCATGATCCTGACCGTCATCGGCAACGGCTTCAACCTGCTCCACTGGGACACCACCTACCAGCAGGTTGTCACCGGCGTCCTCATCCTGCTTGCAGTCGCCGCGGACGGATTGTTCTTCCGCAAGCGCACGGGCTAGGCCCTATCGGGGGACGCTATATACATGGAACATGGTCATGACCCGGTGAGGGAACTGCGGCAGGCTGAACAGGAGGCCGAACAATGCGCATAGGGCTGCGGTTGCAGGGAACAAGCTGCCGGACCTTGGTGCTCGACGGGCACAGCGTGGTGGCCGCCGCGGCTGCGGAGCGATGCAGCACGCTTGCAGAGGCCGTCGACACCACCTTCGAAGAGCTTCGCCACGAGCTTGGTGCGGAAATTACGAAAGTAACGGATATTACCTCCGACGCCGGGAGCGTCCTCGCTGCGCGGAAACTAGCCTCGGTCATCGCGATCCGGATTTCGCCCCGCCCGCCTGCGGACGCGTTCCACGTGACTGGGCTGCCGGCACTCGTGGTACCCGTGGTGGCCCGGACAGTCCACGTCGGCGGAGGCCACGACCTGCGAGGACGCCCCCTCGCTCCGCTAGGTTTGGAGGCTTTCCTGGCCGAACTTCCGGACATCCTCTCCGGAGACGTACGGAACATTGCAATCACCTCCGTGGGGTCGACAGCGTCGAAGGATCACGAAACGCGCATTGCCGATGCCATCCTGTCCAGTGACAGCGAAATGCGCATCAGCATCTCCAGCGACTTCTATTCCAGTGTTTTCCGCGACCGTGACTACACAGCCATCCTCAACAGCGCCCTCATGGAAACAGGAGAGGACCTGGTCGCGATGCTGGAAGCGTCGGGACGGCGGCATTTTCCCTCCGCCACGATGTGGTTCGCCAAGAACGACGGCGGCCGCGCGCCGCTCGCGCGGCTGGCAGTGATTCCGATTCACGGGTTGCGCCCCGAACCCGCTATGCAGATCCTCGGCGCGGCTACCTTGGCCGGCGCCCCGGATGGGGAGGTCGTGATCTGTGCGGACTCTGGGGTCACCGTGGGCCAAATCCGCGGGGGTCTCCCTGCTACGCGAAGCGTCATCCGCCAAGGGTACGAGGCGAGCCTCGCCAGCAACGCCGCCGTCGTCGAACCGTACACGGCCGACCATCCGGTCCGCCCTGCGGTCCCCTCGGTGGTTGCGGACCTCCGGAGCGGGCAGGACACCCCGCTCCCGTTCGGGCTGGTTCCCACGCTGGCAGCTGAGCACGACGCCGCGCAGGTGGGCTCCGCCGTCGCGCCCCTGACCGCCTGGATCGACAGGTTGGAGACTGTTAGCGGTCGGGCGGACCTCCAGTTGGTGCAGCGTCGCGCGGAAGAAGATGCCGAGTCGGCAGCCGTTCAGTTGGGGGCGAGCCCCGGGCTCACGCGGATCATTGAATCGAACGTCTATGCCATGCCGTATGGCAACCCCGGCATCGTGCGGATCAGGGTCCAAGCCGCTGGTGAAGCCTCCGGGGACACGATTGAAGATGCCCCCGAAATACAAGGACGGGCACCCTTCGGGGCGGAAGAGGGTGTCATTCGATGAGCGCCCTGCTGACGGTGGAGGATGTCCGGCACCTGCGGACCGGCGCCCACTTCCTGGCCTGCACCATCGACCCGACAGCCATCTACGTTTACGCGGAGATGATTGAAAGGGCCATGGAAAACCGCGTGTTGGAACTCATCTCGATTGACGAGCTGGCCCCCGATGACCTCGTGGTTGCGATCGGAATGGTCACTCAGGGTCTCCTCATCGCGGATATGCCTCCTGTAGGTGATGAGTTCATCGGGTGCATCCGTGCCATCGAGGCCAACCTTGGCCGGCAGGTGCGGGCGATCTATTCGCTCGCCGCCGCCAACATCAACGGAATTGTTCCCCTTATGGTCGGGCTGCAGTCCTCGCTGCCGGTGATTGATTCCGACCCCATGGGCCGTGTATTTCCCTTGATCAGCCAAACAACGCTGAACATCGGCCACGTCCCCATCAGTCCGATCGCCCTCATGGGAGTTACCGGCGAACGGGCTGTGGTGGAGGCTGAGAACCCGCAGCGGGCCGAAACCCTGGTGCGGGCACTCGTCACGGAGATGGGTGGGTGGGCCGCTACAGCCATGTATCCGTGCTCAGCGGGCCAAATGCGCGAGCACGGAGTCCACGGCTCCATCAGCCGGATGATCCGAATCGGGGAGATTCTCGACGGCGAAACGTCGGTTGGACGCAAGTTCCAGCAGCTCGCTGAATTTCTGGGTGCCACCCGGATTGCCCGGGCCCGGGTGAGTCACGTCGAAGGCCTGTCGCGCCCTTCGGACCTAGGCCTTCCGGCGCTGCCGTCCAGCGTGACGCTCGTGGACGAACGATCCGGGCAGATCATCCGCTTGGAGATCCAGAACGAAATCTTGCTGGCCCTCGTCGACGGCGCCATCGCAGCTGCCGTCCCGGACATCGTCTCGCTGCTCAACTCCGAGCACGGCACGGTCGTCAACATCGACGATGTGCGGGTGGGCGATGTCATTGACGTCCTGAAGATCAAGGCCGCGGCGCAGTGGTACTCGGAGGCAGGCCTTGATCTTGCTGAACCAAAGGCCTTTGGTATTCCGATCGAGCACCCAAGGCGGCAACATGCGTAGGTCGAAAAGCGAGAACCATCTGGATGTCGCCGCGCTCCTGGCGCACGGCTCCCTCCGCGGCACCACCCCGCTGTATCTCACTCCGTCCAGCGCGGCAATCGATGGCGTCGTTCTTGTCTCCCAGCTCGATGCCATCCAGCGGGTGCGGCCCAACACCGTCATCGTCCTTTCAGCGGAGATGGGCTCCGGCGGCTGGCTGGTGTCCGCAGCTCTGCGGCACGCCTGGGAGCGGAAGGCCAGCGCCGTCGTCGTCGCTGGAAGTACCTACTCCAGCGCAGTGATCGGCCTCGCCGAGCGGCTGGGTATCACCTTGCTGGCCGCCGAGGGCGACACGTCAGGCATTGCCCTCGCACTCGCCGCTGAAATCGGCGCTGCCCTTTCCGTGGTGGACGCTGAGCTGGCGCGGTTTGCCCGAGCGGTCGCGAAGGACACGACCTTGGGAGCTGTCCTGAATACCATCTCCAGGGAGCTGGACGGTATTGAAATCTTGCTGGAGTACGACGGCGTGAGCCTGGCGTCCGCGGGAACGCCCACCCGGGAGGCAGTCGAAATCATCACCGTGGATGTTCGCGGTTCGAATAGCTCCATCCCGTCCAGGCTCACCGCGAGGGTACCAAGATCCGGAGTCCACAACCTGCAGCTCGTCCGGTCGATCCTCGAGGTGGCAACGCCGTCGGTAAACGCTGCGTGGCTGTTGGGAGATGTCCTCGACACTGCGCGTGCAGTACCCACGGCGGCCCTTGTCGGCTTGAACCACGACCCCGGCTCCTCCTGGACCACGTTCGTGGAACGTCACCGGCACTTGCTCTCCCAGCTGGGCTGGCGTGGGGAGGAGCAATATGTGGCCGTGTGGATCCGCAGGGCGTCGTTGGAAGCTCATCGCCCGGAGCTCACAGCGGTGCTGCGGTTGCTCTGGCGGAAGGTCACAGTCCGCAGCCCCCTGGCCGAAGTCCACGGTGGCTGGCTCGCCCTTGTTCCCGTCAGATACCAAGAGTCGGCGGACCAGCTCGAAGCGCGGATCCGGGTCCGTCTCGGGAAGTCTTTAGAGGAACTGGGGCTGGGGGCAGGACTCTCTCGGTGGCGCGAGGAACCCGTGGCACTGCCGAATATCGTCCGTGAATCCCGTTTGGCCGCTGAATCCGCTCTCTCGACGGGACCCGGCACCGTGGCAGGCTTCGCCAACCTCGACGTTGCGGCGGCCGCGACGTTCGTCGATGAGGACTCGGTCCTGCTCGTGGCCGAACTGACGCTGCCGCTGCTCATGGCCAGCCCGGACAGAGACCTCGTCATTGCGGCTGCAGGGGCCTTCCTCGACCACCACGGCTCCGTCAGCCTCGCAGCAAGCTCCCTTGACCTGCACCGGAACACCCTGCAGAGCCGGCTAAACCGTGCCCGCGAACTGGGCGTCCCCCTCGACACCCCAGCCAAGCTCTTGTCCGTCCATCTCATCCTCAGCACACTTCGTCGCTCAATCCACAACAAGACGAGTTCCGCCAATCCCGGCTATAACCAGAAAGGACTCCCATGAGTTCCCAGTTCGAAAACTTTGACGATGTCTATGCCGCCGCACAGGAAACGCCCGGCGTCATCCTGTTCACCGCTTCCGTCGTCGCCGACGCAGGCACCAGCATGGCGCGCATTTACACAAGCCACCCGGGGGTCTACCCCGTGGGCGGAAGGAAGACCCTGGGCGGGGACACCAACCCGGTGTGGCTCGAGCAGGTCCTCAAGGGCCAGCAGCCGTTCCTTGGGGCGGACAAGGAAGCAGTCCGGGCATTCTTCTTCGACTCCGCGACCATTGAGTCGCTGGGTTGCGGCGCCATCGTCAACGTTCCAGTGGTAAGCAACGGTGAGACCATCGGATCCATGAACTTCCTTGCCGCTGAGGGTAGCTACGGGCAGACATCGGTGGATGCGGCCGTGGACATCGCCCAGCGCTCTGTCCCGCTGTTCGAACAAGCGATTGCCACCACTAACTAGGAAAGGAATCTCCACACGTGACCACTACGCCGCCGGGAACACTGACCATCCGGAACGCCCTCATCTTCGATGGCGAGACCCGGAACCTGATCGAAGGCTCCATCACGGTCCGCGAGGGCCGGATCACCGAAGTGGGGCGAGACGTGGAAGAGGCCGGAAAAATCGTTGACGCCGACGGCCGTACCGTGATTCCCGGGCTCATCGATGCGCATTTCCATGCCTACGCGCTCAGCTTGACTGCCGCCAAGAACGAAACGGGGCCGTTGAGCTACTCTGCGCTCGCAGGGGCCCGGCGACTTGGGGCAGCCTTGAACCGGGGCTTCACGAGCGTCCGTGACGTGGCCGGGGGAGACATAGGCCTTGCCAATGCCATCGACGAAGGCTTGTACGCAGGTCCGAGGTACTTCTTTACCGGACCGGCCCTGAGCCAGACAGGTGGCCACGGTGACATCCGGGCCGCGGACGACGGCGGGTGCTTCCATGGCGGCCACATGTGCGAAGTGGTGGACGGCGAGGATGAGCTTCTGCGGGCCGTGCGCAACCGCTTCCGCACCGGAGCCACGGCCATCAAGCTCATGACGTCCGGCGGAGTCATTTCGCCCGTCGACCCCATCAGGGTTCCGCAGTACAGCTCGGCCGAAATCCGCACTGTAACGGAAGAGGCCTCCCGCCGGGGCAGTTATGCGACGGCCCACGCTTACTCGCCCGAGGCCATCCGCCATTCGGTGCTCAACGGGGTGCGCTGTATTGAGCACGGCAATCTGCTGGACGCCGAAACTGCCCGCTTGATGGCTGACAATGAGGTCTACCTGGTTCCGACTTTGGCGACCTACGACGCGATGGCACGGCGCGGCGAAGAAATCGGTCTCACGGAGATAGGGGCGGCCAAGAACCGGGAAGTGCTGAATGCCGGCCGGAATGCCGTCGTGTTAGCACGCGACGCGGGGGTCCGAATTGGATTTGGTACCGACCTCATGGGGGAGCTGGAGGACGAGCAATTGGCCGGGCTCCGCCTGCAATGCGAAGCACTGGGTGTCTACGATGCGCTCCGCTCTGCGACATCGACCAACGCAGCCCTGTTGCGTCGCGATGACCTGGGCCGCATAGCCGAAGGAGCCTTTGGAGACCTGGTCATCCTGGACGGAAACCCTGTCGATGAACCGTCGGTGCTCTGGGACGAAAGTCGCACACGTACGGTCATCAAGGCCGGACAGGTCATCACAAGGCAGTAGCCAGCCGCTAGAGGCGGCCTTGAACCGAGGCCCGTGCGGTCGAACGGGCCGCCGGCCCCCACTAAGCTGTGGCCCATGGAAACTGTCGTCTGGTCCAGACCGGAAAATGAGCGCGCAGGGACGCCGCTCCTGGTGATGATGCACGGATACGGCACGGACGAGCAGCGAATGGTGAATCTCTTTCCGCAGCTCCCCAAAGAATTCACTTGCGCTGCGCTCCGTGGGCCCGTGGCGATAGGGGACCACTACGGCTGGTTCCTGCTGGACTACTTCCTCGCCAACGACTTCGCGGACGTCATCACGGCCACTAACAAGGTCTTCGCCTGGATCGACTCCGTCAAGCGGAATCACAGCAGCGTGAGCCTCCTGGGCTATTCCCAAGGCATGGCCATGGCCAGCACGCTTCTGCGTCTCCGTCCGGAAGGCTTCAAAGCGACAGTGGGCCTCTCCGGATTCGTGCTGGAAAACGACCTTCTGGCGCTCAGCGAGTCCTTCGATTCGCCGCCGCCGTTCTTCTGGGGCAGGGACAAAGCCGATCCCGTGATCTTCAGGGATGCCATTGAGCACACCGAGGAATGGCTCAACAAGAACATGGCTCTCACCTCGAGAACCTACCCCGGCATGGGCCATCGGATCGAGGCCCGGGAAATGGCGGATGTGAGCGCGTTTCTGCGGTTTTACGTCCTTCGTTGAAGTGAGGTCCGCGTCACATTCGGGGATGCCGGAAAACAACTCTTGATTGCCAAAATTGTAAGCGCTTACACTCTTCTTCGGCGGTGCAAGGATGTGCCGCCAAATCCAGAAGATGAAAGGGTTGAGGCCGTGTTGAATGGTTAAGGCTCACCGCGTGACAATCCAGGACGTTGCCGTCCTCTCGGGCTTGTCCATCTGCACCGTTTCACGCGCCCTGCGGAACCTGCCGAACGTGTCCGAAAAAGCACAAGCCAAAGTGGCCGACGCCGCAGCCAAGCTCGGCTACAAGGCATCCTCCGCGGCGGCCCGGCTGGCCGGCGGAAATACCGGTTCCATCGCCATCATCACTCCTACCGCCACCGCGTGGTTCTTCGCCCAGGCCGTTGAGGCGGCCGAGGAAGTGTTCGGAGACAGCGGTTTCGACACCGTCCTGATCAGCCTGCGCGGCAAGTCGAGCGTCAAGCGGAAGATCTTTGGCGACCTCCTTGGACTGTCCCAACGCGTGGATGGCGTGCTGCTCCTCAACGTCGATTTGAGCGAATCCGAGGTTGCCCTCCTGGCCGCGTCCGGCCTTGCAGTTGCGAGCGTGGGGATGACTTCCGTACCGTGGGACAACGTAGGGATCGACGACGAACTCGCAGCTTGGCAGGCCACCTCCCACCTGCTGGGGCTGGGCCATTGGGATCTGGCGGTGCTTTCCGGCCGCGAAACCCAGGAGAACTCGGTGTTGACGGCCAGCGACAGGCTCAAGGGATTCAGCCGTGCATTGAAGGACCATCACCTGACTGTTCATCCGGACTTGGTCATCAATTCGGATTCCACGATCGACGGCGGCCGTATAGCCATGAACGAACTCATTGCCCACAGAAGCCTTCCCACCGCGGTCTTCGCACACTGTGACGAGGCGGCGTTCGGGGCACTGATGGCCTTGCGAGAGCATGGGCTGTCCGCACCAAAGAATGTCTCCGTGATTGGAATCGACGACCACCCCATGAGCTGGTTCCTCGGCCTGAGCACGGTGGCGCAGCCAGTGGCGGACCAGGGTGCCTTCGCCGCCAACCTCCTGGTGGACCGGCTCCAGAACGCCGACGCCCCCAACGAACCCTCCCACCATTTCCTTGACACGAAACTCATTGAACGCAAAACCACGCGCCGCCAGCGCTGAACGGACCACTCCACACCATGACTGATACCCGAGCCACCCAGAAGACCGCCTGGACGGGCGCTACCGCGCTCCTTTTCGACCTCGACGGCGTGCTGACGCCCACCGCCGTGGTGCATGAGCAGGCTTGGCAGGAGCTCTTCGACGGCTACCTGGCCGAAACGGGCCATCCGGACGGCTACCAGGAGAGCGACTACTTCGACCACATCGACGGCAAGCCGCGCTTCGATGGCGTGCGTGATTTCCTCACCTCCCGTGGAATCACGTTGCCGGAAGGACCCACCGACGACGATCCCGCCAACACCAGCGTGCAGGGCCTGGGCAACCGCAAGAACCGGATCTTCAACGAGATCGTGGATTCGCGTGGCGTCGAGCCCTACGCGGGCTCCGTCCGCTTCATCCACGCCGCATTGGAGCTGGGACTCAAGCTCGCCGTCGTGTCCTCTTCCCGCAACGCGCCCGCCGTCCTGAAGGCGGCCGGACTGGATGGCTACTTCCCGGTAGTCGTCGACGGCCAGGTGGCAGCCGCCGTCGGGCTCCCCGGCAAGCCGGATCCGGCCACGTTCCGTTACGCCGCCGAACTGCTGGACGTTCCCGCCGAGGGCTGCGTCGTCGTCGAGGACGCAGTGTCCGGCGTGCAGGCCGGCAGTGCCGGGAACTTCCGCGCCGTGATCGGGGTGGACCGGGGAGCCGGCCACCAGACCCTGCTCGACGCCGGCGCAACGTTCGTGGTCGACGACCTCGATGACCTCCTCTAACCAAGCCGTTTCACCAGAAACAGAAGGAACCCAACAGTCCATGGCACTCATCAGCTCCGACCGGCTGCGCTTCCCCTGCGAACCGTGGAAGCTCGTGGAGAGCATCCACGTTCCCGGCGACGCCGGTACGCTCGAAACCCTCTTCAGCCTCGGCAACGGCCACCTGGGCATCCGCGGTGCCCATTGGGCCGGGGCGGACGCCGAACTCCCCGGCACGTTCATCAACGGTTTCCACGAAACGTGGGACATCAAGCACGCCGAGAACGCGTATGGCTTCGCCCGCACGGGACAAAGGATCGTCTATGTGCCGGATGCCAACAACTTCAACGTTGTCATCGACGGCGAGCAGCTGAGCCTCACAGAGTCCGCGGTGCAGAATTACCGCCGCAGCATCGACTTCGCCACGGGTGTGTACGAATGCGCCGTTACCTGGGAGTGCCGTTCAGGCGCCATTGTCACCACCCTGGAGCGCCGCGCCGTCGGGATCGATTCAAGGGGTTCCCTCGGCATCGAGCTGAGCCTCACCGCAGACCGCCAGGTGTCCGCTGACATCACGTCCTTGGTGATCAATCGGCAGGACCAGCCTGTGGAGGACCACTCGGCCCACGACCCCCGCCGCTCCGGCCGCCACGCTGGCCGGGTGTTGCTTCCGCTCCACCTCCAGGGCTCCGACGGATCGCTGCGCATGGCTTGGGAAACCGCTGAATCCCGGCAGCGCATCGGCATGGCCGTGGACCATTGGATATCCGCCGAAGGCCAGCCCTTCGAAACCGTGGTGGGGGAGGACGAGTCAACGGTCCGCTACGTCATGGCCGTGAATGAAGGCGAGACGTTCCGCTTGGAGAAGAGCGTCAGCTACGTCGTGAACAGCGCCGATGCAAGCGAATCAGACCCGGGCGAGATCCTCGCGTCCGACGCCGAATTGGGCCTCGTGCCGTTTGACGCGCTCCTCGCCGAAGGCACGGCGCACTACCGGGATTACTGGTCTACGGCGGATATCACCATTGGCGGCCAGCCCGAACAGCAGCAGGCCGTGCGCTGGAGCCTGTTCCAGCTCGCCCAGGCCACCGCGCGGGCCGGCGTCGCGGGCATCCCGGCCAAGGGCGTCAGCGGCTCCGGCTATGAGGGCCACTACTTCTGGGACCAGGAGGTGTACCTCCTGCCGTACTTGACCTATACCAACCCGGCCGCCGCGCGCCAAGTGCTGGAATCCCGCCACGCCATGCTTCCCGACGCCCGGATTCGGGCCAAGGAACTCAGCGTGGACGGTGCACTGTTCCCGTGGCGCACCATCAACGGGCTCGAGGCCAGCGCGTACTACGCCGCTGGCACGGCGCAGTTCCACATCGCCGCCGCCATCTCCTTCGCCGCCAACCGGTACCAGTGGGCCAGCGGCGACGCGAGCTTCCGCGCCGAAGTGGGCGCCGACCTGTTGATCGAGACGGCCCGCATGTGGGCTTCGCTGGGCTTCTTCGGCAAGGACGGCTTGTTCCACATCCACGGCGTCACCGGCCCGGATGAGTACACGGCGGTGGTCAACGACAACCTCTACACCAACGTCATGGCCCGCTTTAACCTGCGGGCCGCTGCGGCACTGGAACACCCGGACGTCCCCGACACCGAGCGGATGGTGTGGCAGCAGGCCGCCGCGCGTATGTCCCTTCCCTACGATCCGGACATGGAGATCTACAGCCAGGACAACGACTTCATGACCCTGGAGCCGTGGGACTGGAACACCCCTAAGTCCAAGTACCCGCTGCTGCTCAACTTCCACCCGCTGGTGATCTACCGGCACCAGGTCCTCAAGCAAGCGGATACGGTACTGGCGATGTTCCTCCAGTGGCAGGACTTCACGGCCGAGGAAAAGCAGCGCGCGTTCGACTTCTACGATCCCATCACCACCGGCGACTCCACCTTGTCCGCCTGCGTGCAGGGCATCATGGCGGCCGAGGTGGGCTACTCCGACGTCGCGCTCAAGCACTTCACCGAGGCCTTGTTCATCGACCTGGACAACACGCACCACAACACCGTTGACGGCGTGCACATCGCGTCCACCGGCGGCATCTGGAGTTCCCTGGTGTGCGGTTTCGCGGGCATGCGTGACCAGGGCCAGGTCCCGCACTTCGATCCGCGGTTGCCGGCCGAGTGGGACAGCCTGTCCTTCCGGCTCAAGATCCGCGGGCGGCTGTTGTCCGTCGAGCTGCGGCCGGCGACCATCAGCCTTGCGCTGGTTCCGGATTCAGGTTCAGCGCCCGACGCCGATGCCGCGCCTTTGGAGGTCAGCGTGCGCGGGGAGCGGGTCGTCGTCGGCGTCGAAACCGTCACTGTGGCCCTCGACGCGGTGCCGGTACCCGGGCCGTCGGTCTTCCCGAGCCTCTTCCCGACGGCGGGACTTCCGGTGATCGGAAGCGCGCGGGTCTAGGCGGGCCCCGATCGGTTGTTGCGTAACTGTCGTTTTAGGGCCCGAAAACGACAGTTACGCAGCAAAGGATTGATCGAGTGCGACGGCGCCGGGGCCCGCAGTACTGCAGGGTCGTTTGGGTTCTGTGGCCCACCTCGCATCTGGTAGATTGTCGCAAAAATGACGGTGATCCATGCCGTCGAGGCAATTGGGGGTCTCCTGCGCGTGCGTGGATTAAAGTTCTTGGCTGTTTTCGCTGTCCTGCTTGGATTGCTCGCCTCCACCGCCGGGGTTTCAGCGCTCCCAGCGTATGCTCGCGTTCCAGAGAGTTCCCCGGCATCTGCTGTAATGCGCGGTCCAACGGAACCGGTGGACCCTGGCACATTTGTATCGCTTTCACCGTTCCGCGCCCTGGATACGCGCGGCGGTTCGCCTGCGGGTGCTGATGCGCCTGTGTCGTTCCAGGTGGGTGGTGTTTCTGGGATTC
>NZ_JARVRI010000003.1:0-159873 GCF_030209785.1 Arthrobacter sp. efr-133-TYG-120 | reverse complement strand
CAACGCCACAAGCCCAGCCCCCTGCAACGCTTGACAACTATAGAAGGGTCAACAAATGCGAGTCAGTTGGGCTGGGAAACGACGGTCATCTGACATATTGGCCCGATCCGGGTCACGGATTGGGCGCACGTTCAACCACAGTGCCACGATAGAACGATGCTTGAGGCAACAACCAACCCCGCAGAAGCCCCCGTCCTGAATCCGGCACTGGCCGCGGAAGCCAAAATCGCCAGGATCGCGGTCACGGTCTTTCCCGTCCTCGTGGTCCTCGCCGGAGTGGCCGGTTTCCTGCTTCCCGACGCCTTCAAACCACTGGCACCAAGCGTTCCGTTCTTGCTGGGCATCATCATGTTCTGCATGGGCCTGACCCTTACCCCTCCGGACTTCGCGTCGGTGGCGAAGCGCCCTTGGGCTGTGGTTCTGGGCATCGTGGCCCACTACGTCATCATGCCGGGTGCTGGTTGGCTGATCGCGGTCGCGCTCAACCTGGAACCCCAGCTGGCAGTGGGCTTGATCCTGGTGGGCTGCGCGCCGTCGGGCACGGCCTCCAACGTGATGGCTTTCCTGGCGAAGGGTGACGTTGCGCTGTCGGTGGCCGTCGCCTCCGTTTCCACCCTCATTGCCCCGATCGTGACCCCTTTGTTGGTGTTTTTCCTCGCGGGTTCCTTCCTGAACATCGATGCCGGCTCCATGGTCCTGGACATCGTCAAGACGGTCCTCCTCCCGGTCATCGGGGGGCTGGCGGCCCGACTCTTCCTCAAGAAGCTCGTGCGCAAGGTGCTGCCGGCACTTCCCTGGGCATCCGCCGTCGTGATCTCATTGATCGTCGCCGTGGTGGTGGCGGGTAGCGCCGGCAAGATCGTTGCCGCGGGCGGCATCGTCTTCCTCGCCGTGGTTCTCCACAATGGCTTCGGCCTCGGCCTGGGCTACCTGGCGGGCAAGCTGGGCCGCCTCGATGACAAGGCGCGGCGGGCCCTCGCGTTCGAGGTGGGCATGCAGAATTCCGGTCTTGCCGCCACTCTTGCGACCGCGCACTTCACGCCCCTGGCAGCGTTGCCGTCGGCCGTATTCTCCCTGTGGCACAACGTTTCCGGTGCCATCGTCGCGGCCTGGCTGGCCCGGAAGCCGCTCAAGGAGGGCTGACAGCTACGGCGTCTTGAACTCCCAAGGCGCCGCCTTGGTGGTTCCCGCGCCGATGGTGCGTCCTGCGAGCCGGTCAAGGAGCAGTGTGATGGCTCCTTCGAGCGCTTCCGGTTCCGGAGTCCCGCCCGCGGATCCGGGGGCCAGGACATCGAACCCGGCAGGCTGCATCGTGTCCGAAATGATGACCTGGGCTACTCCGCGCCTGGCCAACTCCCCCACCGTGAGGTCAAGAAGGGTGCCGGGCGGGAGAGCCCCGATGATGGCGCCGTCGGCACCGCCGGAGAGCATGAACCGCCGCCACCCTTCGCCGATGAGGATCACGGGCAGGTATCCGTGCTGGGGCAAAATGCGTGCAGCGGCCGTTGCCAAGGCCCGGTCCCACGGCCATTCCAGGTCGCCAATCGCAATCGCCACGAGGTCGGTCTTGCCGCGGCGCATTCCGCGGGCCGCCTGATTCGGTACGTAACCCAGCTCCTTGGCCGCGGCCTGGACACGCTCCTGCGTTGATTCACTGATGCGGGTGGTGCCACCGAGGCGCCCGGACAAGACATAGGACACGGTGGTGAGGGAAACGCCGGCGCTCTTGGCGACGTCCCGGATGGTCGGCTTCGCTCCAAGTCCCATCGCCTACCGCTTTCCTTTCTTGCGGGAGCCCTTGCCCCGACCCTTGTCGGGGTTCGGCGCATAGCGCTGAGCCACTGCAGGTTTTTTGGCGCCGGTGCCGCGCCGGTCCGGCTTGGGTGCCTTCTTGGGCTTCTCTTGCTGTGCCGACGGCTGCCGCGAGCTCTGCGCGGTCCGGCCCCGGACAATACCAATGAATTCCTCGATGACCTCGCTGGTGGAGTCGCTCGGCCACGCAAGGGCGATCTGCGTCCCTTCGGCCCCGGTCAGGCGGCGCGCCACCGTGTCCTTGACGTTGAAATGCCGGGCAACGGACATCGGCAGGATCACCAGACCGGCACCCGAGGCCACTACCTGCATGGCCATCTCCGGCCCGCCCATCCCGGCGACGTCCAGGAAGTTCTCCTCCGCGAGATCCTCCAGCGCCACCTCTTCGAACACCGAGATTTCGTGGCCTTTCGGGGCCACCACCACGGGCTGCTCTTCGTAGAGCGGAATGACGTGGAGTCCATCGCGATCCACCGGCAAGCGCACAAAGCTGAGATCCGCGGAACCATCGCGCAGAACCTCCAGCTGCGCGCCGTCGTCGGACATGAACGAGTGCAGCGGGACATCGGGCATGCGCTCTTCCCAGCGCCGGATCCATTTCCCGGGTGTCACGCCGGCGACGTAGGCGAAAGTTAGCCCCTGGGGGCCGCTTGTTTCAGCGTCGGAGGCGTCGGGGACGCCGACGGCGGGCAAGGATTCTTGATCGGATGGCACCAGTTCACAGTACCGCGCGTGCCGTAGCCAGTGCAGCGCCGGCGCAAGCTACGCCGCGTACACCTGGACTGCCGTGGCCTTGACCACGAAGTAGACGCGCGAGCCGGGTTCCAGTCCCAGCTCGGCGGACGCGGAGGGCGTGATGTCCGCTGCCAGATCGCCGGCCCGGACCCTGATGTGGTCCCCGTGCGGTTCGAGATCCGTGATTGCCACCGGGAAAGAGTTGCGCGGGCTGCCGTGGGCGGCGTCCAGGAAGATGGAAACGGCCGACGGCGGGAAGGCTGCGACGCCGGGCTCGCCCGGTTCCGCTTCGTCATCGAGGTGTCCCGCCACGTGCAGGCCGGGAAGCTCGTCGGTGACGAATGTCCTGAGTCCGTCCTCCGTGACGGTGCCCGCCATGAGGTTCACCCCGGCCAGGCCCGCAGCGAATTGGCTTCGTGGACGCCGGAATACCTCACGGGTGGCGCCTTCCTCCACAATCCTGCCCTTTTCCATGACGATCACGCGGTCCGCGAGCATGAGGGCATCCAGGACGTCGTGGGTGATGATCAGGGCGCGACGTCCGGACAGGACGCGTTTGAGGAGCCGGCGCAAGTGCGGAGCGGCGTGGATGTCCAGGGCGGACATCGGCTCGTCAAGGAGCAGCAACTCGGGACTGGCCGCCAGTGCGCGGGCCACCGCAACACGCTGGGCTTGTCCCCCGGACAACTGCCCGGGCTTCCGCCCGGCAAACTCCATGACGTCGACTTCGGCAAGCCAGTGCCGCGCAGTCTCGCGTGATTCCGCCCGGGAAGCCCCTGCGCTGCGCGGGCCGAAAGCCACGTTGTCCAGGACGCTCAGGTGCGGGAAAAGCAACGGTTCCTGGGCCAACAGCGCCGTACCGCGAAGGTGCGGAGGGGTCCATACCCGGCTGCCGCCGTCGAGGTTGAAGAGAACCTGCTCACCCAGGCGGGCAGAGCCGGCGTCGGGCCGTACGAGTCCCGCGGCGACGGACAAAAGCGTCGACTTTCCGGCGCCGTTGGGTCCGAGGATCGCCACGGTTTCCGCCTGTCCGAGGCTCAATGACACGTCGAGGTTTCGGGCCCGAACGGTGGCGTCGATGTGGAAACTCACGCGGCGGCCTCCGCGGGTATGTCTGCGCGGTGGGGACGCCGGTAAGACAGTCCGACGACGATCACCGCCACGGCGACAAGCACGAGTGAAAGGGCGACGGCGGCGTCCGCGTCGGTCTCGCGCTGCAGGTAGATTTCGAGAGGCAATGTCCGAGTGACACCTTGCAGGCTCCCCGCGAAAGTCAGCGTAGCCCCAAACTCGCCCAGGCTGCGGGCAAAGGACAATACCGCCCCCGACGCAAGACCGGGGAGGACCATGGGTACGGTCACGCGGCGCAGGATGGTGGTGGGGCGGGCGCCGAGCGTCGCGGCAACGGCTTCGTATCGGTTGCCGGCCGTCCGCAAGGCACCCTCGAGGCTCACCACCAGGAACGGCAAGGCGACGAACGTCTGGGCCAGGACCACCGCCGTCGTCGAAAAGGCGATCTGGATGCCCGCGAGCTCAAGGCTCTTGCCCAAGAGACCCTGCCGCCCGAACGTGTAGAGCAGCGCGATGCCGCCCACTACCGGCGGCAACACCAGGGGCAGGAGGACGAAGGCACGGAGGAGCCGCTGCCCGCGGAAGGGCCGGCGGGCAAGGACAAGTGCCAAGGGGATTCCGAAAACGACGCAGAGCGCGGTGCTCGCTGCTGAAGTGCGGAGGCTGAGGCCCAACGCCGTGAGCGAGGAATCGGAGGTCACCAGCGGGATGAATTGCGCCCAATTGACCTTTGCGACCATGGCGGCCAGCGGCAACAGGACGAACAAGCCGCCCACTACCGCAAGGCCATACACCCACCGTGGAATCCCGCTGAAGTTCATCTGCGCCTACGGTACGCCGGGGCTTGCGTCACCAGGACTTTCCGGGCGCCCCCGGCGACTCGTATGTGCGGCATGGATTCATCCTAGAACAGCGGCTGTGCCACTTCGCTGCGGGGGCGGATACCCTTGAACCATGACCTCTGCAAACTCCCAGTCCATGAAGCCGGCCACCGTTGCCAAGAAACTTGGCATCTACCTGCCTGCAACACCCCAGGAGTTCCAAGATTCGGAAATCACCCGCGCCGATTTCGCCGAGCTCCAGGCCAACGCCCCGGAGTGGCTCGCCGAGCTCCGCCGGACGGGTCCGCACCCGCGTCCCGTGGTGGCACAGAAGCTGAATGTCTCCATCAGCGGCCTCGCCCGCGGCGGAATCACCGAGCCCCTAACGACGGCGGAAATCACCGAACTGCTGGCAGCTCCCCCGCAGTGGCTCGTCGTCGAGCGCGCCACGCACGCAGCCGTGCGCTCCGAGGCAAAGCGCATCAAGGAAGAAGCTGCCAAAAAAGAAGCCACGAAGGACGCCAAGACGAACGCCGCTGCCAAGCGGGACGCGCCCAAGGCATCCAAGCGGGACCACGCTTAAGCTCCAGCCGGACTTCCGCAGCAAGGCAGGGCACCCGGGCCAGGGTGCCCTGCCTTGCTGCTCTTAAGCCCGATTCGGGCTCTCGCCTCCGGGCCTTCCTCGGCGCATACTGATTTCAAAGAGGTGCGCATTCGCGTGGAGGTGGTCCGATTGCCCGCCACAACTGGAATCCAGCTGACGGTCTGGGAGATCGGGCTGTGGGCGGTCTTGCTCACGTGCGCGGTGGCCTTCACCGTCAACACCGTCCGGAAAGCGGTCATCCACGCAGCCCCCGACGGCGGCCGCCTCGCCTTGCAGGCGCCCCTCGGCCAACGCGATCGGGAACCCGTCAAAGAGCCGGACGCCACCTTCTGGAACATCTTCGCCGGACTCGTGGTGATTGTCCCCGCAGTCGTCATCCCCGCGTTGGGCTCGCCCGCCGTCGGGCTCTTGATGCTCTTCCTCGCCATGGGTGCCGCTGCCACCGCCTTTGCTGTCGGCCGGAAACTGGAGCAGAAGCGTCAAAATCGGAGCGGTTTCACGGAGGCGGCAGCCCGTCACGACGCTCTCTTGGCCCGCTGGCAACGGTATGAGCTGGATCCCGCCAAGGGCATCGACTTCCCCGGCATGAGCGATGTCAACGTTCCGCAAACCGCCGCGTTGGTCCGTGCGCTGCAGGAAGCCCAACGCTGCCGCCTCACCGCGGGGACGGACTATGCCCGCGCCGTCGAGCGGTTGGATGTGGCGATGGCCGAAGCCGAAGCGGCGGCTGGCGTTTCCGCACCGTAACTGGCTGGCGTCGAGTGCCCGCTGCCTACGGAATTGCCCCGATGTGCACCAGGAGTTCGTGCTCGGCACCGTCGAGGTAGCGGCGCAACTCGGCTGCGGCCTCTTCCCGCTGTCCGTTGCGGATCTGGGCAACCAAGGCGGCGTTCCGTTCCACATAATGCCCGTGGAAGTCGGGAGTGGTGGCCATTGCGTGGAAGACCAATCGCATCTCGGCCAGCACTTTCTCCATCAATGCGTCCAGGGAGGCGCTTCCGGACAGCGACACCAAGGCCTTGTGCAACTCCTGGTTGGCGTCCGCCATGCCGGCCACCGATCCCTCGGCAAGGGCGGCCCGGGCTTTGTCGACGATCACGTCCATAGCGTCGAGGGCTCCGGCCGGGACCTCGCCCCACAACACGGCCGCCGGCTCAATCAGGCGGCGCACCCGGTAGATTTCGCGGACGTCGTCCGCTCCCGGGGCGGCTACGAACACGCCGCGGTTGGGGATGCGCTGGACCACGGATTCACCGGCCAGCACCGTAAAGGCCTCCCGCAGGGTGTTCCGGGAAACGCCGAGCGCCTCGGACAGGGCTTGTTCGGAGAGCTTCGTGCCGGGCGGCAACAGGCCGTCGGAGATGCGCTGGCGAAGCTGGGCGGCAACCCAAGCCCCGGTGTGGGCGTGGGTGGCGTGGCCGGCGTCGGCGATTCCTTGGAGCGCAGCGTTCATGGGCATGCCCCAAATCTACCGAACGGCGACCGTGCCAACCTCAGCCGATGCTCGCGAGCACTTCTCCGCGCCCGACGGCGGTGCCCGGCTCGTGCGGACCGCGCGCCACGGTGCCGGATCGGTGCGCCGGGACGGTGGTTTCCATCTTCATGGCTTCCAACACTGCCACGGGCTGTCCGACTTCCACTGCCGCACCGTCCTCAACCAGCCACTTCACCAGCGAGCCGGACATCGGCGAGGCGAGCCCGGCGTCGTCGGCCGCAACAGGCGAAGGGGCAGCAACGACGGACCCGCCACCGCCGCTCATCAGCGCTTCGAACAAGCGGAGGGGGAGCCCAAGCTGCACCGCTTTGCCGTCCAGCTCCACCGTGAACGTGCTGCGTTCGGAGCCGGGGACCACGCGGGCGATCTCGGGAGAGGCGGCCAGATCCTCGGCGAACTCGGTCTCGATCCACGTGGTGTAAACGCCGAGCTTGTCCTCCGAGGTGAAGGCCTCGTGGCGGACCACGGCCCGATGGAAGGGAAGCACGGTGGGCAAACCCTTGATCTGCATCTCGTCCAGGGCAACCCGGGCGCGGCGCAGGGCCTGCTGCCGGTCCTCGCCTCGGACAATCAGCTTGGCCAGGAGGGAGTCATATTCCCCGGGAACCACTGATCCGGAGCGAACTCCCGAGTCCACGCGGATGCCCGGACCGGTGGGCGCTTCGAAGACTTCCACGGTACCGGGGCCGGGAAGGAAGCCGCGTGCCGGATCTTCGGCGTTGAGACGGAACTCGAAGGCGTGTCCTGTGGGCTCAGGGTCCTCGGTCAGGGAGAGGATGCCGCCTGCGGCGATCCGAAACTGTTCGCGGACCAGGTCCACCCCGGAGGTTTCTTCGGTGACGGGATGCTCTACCTGCAGGCGCGTGTTGACCTCGAGGAAGGAGATGGTGCCATCCACGGCCACGAGGTATTCCACGGTTCCGGCGCCGTAGTATCCCGCCTCACGGCAAATGGCTTTCGCCGATTCGTGGATGAGCGTGCGCTGTTCAGGGCTTAGGAAGGGTGCGGGCGCCTCTTCCACGAGCTTCTGGTTGCGACGCTGCAGGGAGCAATCACGGGTTCCGAGGACCACCACGTTGCCGTGCATATCGGCCAGGATCTGCGCCTCAACGTGCCGCGGTTGGTCCAGGAAGCGTTCCACGAAGCATTCGTCACGTCCGAAGGCCGCCTTGGATTCACGCACGGCGGATTCGAAGGAGTCCTCGATGTCCTCCAGGCGCCGCGCAATCTTGAGCCCGCGGCCTCCCCCGCCAAAAGCAGCTTTGATCGCCACCGGCATGCCGTGTTCCAAGGCGAAGGCAAGTACTTCAGCGGCGTTGGCCACAGGACCGTCGCTGCCCGGCACAAGCGGAGCCCCTGCGCGGACGGCGATCTCGCGGGCCGTCACTTTATAGCCCAACTCCCGGATCGACTGCGGCGCGGGGCCGATCCACGTGAGGCCGGCGTCAATGACGGCCTGAGCGAAGTCGGCGTTCTCGGACAGGAACCCATATCCGGGATGCACGGCGTCGGCACCGGCACGGCGGGCGACGTCGATCAGCTTGGCGATGTCCAAGTACGTCTCGGCGCCGGTGGAACCGCGCAGCGCGTAGGCCTCGTCGGCGAACCGCACGTGGAGGGCATCGGCGTCGGGGTCCGAGTACACGGCAACAGACTGCAAGCCCTCGTCTGAGCAGGCGCGGGCAATCCGCACGGCGATCTCGCCGCGGTTGGCGATCAGGACCTTTTTCATGGCTGGGTTCCTTCGGAGACAGCGCCGGCAACGGCAGGTTCAAGTGGTTCAAGGGTTGCGGGGTCCACGATCGTGAACCGCACGGTATGGCCGGGCGGCAATTGCGCCGCCGTCGGCAGGTCTTCGGGTACGACGACGGCAATCACCGGATACCCGCCGGTCACCGGGTGGTCGGCCAGGAAGAGGACCGGGTGTCCGCTGGGGGGAACTTGGAGGGCGCCGGCAACCGTACCTTCACTCGGGAGCTCGCCGGCGCCGCGGTCGGGGTTCCGTTCGAGCGGACGGTTGCTTCCCGGCCTGAGCCGGACACCGATCCTGTTGGACTGTTCGGTGGTGAGCCAGTCCTCCTGCGTGAGCGCCTCCAGGGCCCGGGAATCAAACCAGTCGTCCCGCGGGCCCAAGGTGATCCGCAGCTCCGAAGAGACCGCTCCTAGCCGGAGCGTGGATTCCTCGGAGGCGCCGACCATCTGGAAAAGCGGCGCTCTTCCCACGGGGAGGCTGGTCCCGGCCGACAGTGGCGCGGGACCGATTCCGGACATCGAGTCGCTTGAGCGGCTGCCGAGCACCGGATCAACATCAATCCCGCCGCGGACGGCAAGGTAGCTGCGGGCCCCGAGGGTCGGATCGCCCAGGCTGAGGGATTCGCCGTCCAGGAGAGCGAAGGGCGCGCACATCGCGGCGCGGCGGCCCGGCGCCCCGGAGGCATCGAAGATTTCCATGGGGACCACCGCCCCGGCAACCGCGAGTACCTGGTCGCCGGCGGCCCGGACCGTGAGTCCGCCTAGCACCGTTTCCACAACCGCGGTACCGGGTTCGTTGCCCACCAGGCGATTGGCCTGACGCATCGATTGCTGGTCCACGGCGCCCGCCGCTGAGACTCCCAAGTCCCCCAGTCCAGGGCGGCCGAGGTCCTGGACCAGCGATTGCAGTCCGGGTGAGTCCACCACGAGGGCGGGTCCGGTGAATTCGCGGGCGGCATGTGGTGCCGGAGTCAACGCGATGGCCTCGCGGACAGCGACATACCGGACCCTATCTCCTGGGCGGACAAGCGCCGGCGACTCCCGCTCGAGATCCCAGAGGACCGCCGTCGTACGTCCGATCAGCTGCCAGCCGCCCGGGGATTGCCGCGGGTAGACGGCGGAGAACGTTCCGCCGAGCGCCACGGAACCGGCGGGAACGGAGGTACGGGGCGAGCTGCGGCGGGGAACGTCGAGGCTGCGGTTCTCGCCGAGTAAGTACGTGAAGCCCGGGGCGAAGCCGCCGAAAGCCGCGGTCCAGAGCTGGCCCGTGTGCGCGGCCACCACGCCGTCCCGGCCCAGACCGGTGAGCATGCCCACCTCGGTGAGGTCCTCGCCGTCGTACACCACTTCGATAGTGACGTCGCGGGAACCGTCGCGCGGCACCCCGCCTCGATCAACATGCCCGACGGCGGCGCGCGCCGCGAGTGCCTCGGCATGCGTGCCGAACTTAATCAGTACGGTGGCTGCCGCGGCGACCGCATCGAGCTGGCCGGGCAGGGGCTCGGCAAGCAGCCGGGAATGAAACGCCAGCACGGAAGGGAGATCGGAAAGCTCCACCAGGAGGGCACGCGAGCCGGACCAGCGTATTCCCGTGAGGCTCACGCGAAGCTCCGCACGGTCACGCCGGCGGCTTCGAGCCCCGCGCGGACGGCGGCTGCCATGGCCACGGCGCCGGGAGTGTCTCCGTGGACGCAGATGCTTTCTGCATGGACGTCCAGGATGGAACCGTCGCGGGCCACGATTTTGCCCTCCGTTGCCAGGCGGACCATGTTTTCCGTGATGGCGGCGTGATCGTGGAGCACGGCACCTTCTTCGCGGCGCGATACGAGGGTGCCGTCCGCGTTATAGGCGCGGTCGGCGAACGCCTCGGCTACTCCCCGGAGCCCCCTCGCTTCCGCCTTGGCGAGAGCGACGGAGCCCGGCAGGAGAAGGAGCGGGAGTCCGGGACTGAAGGCATGGACGGCGTCGGCCACTGCCCGGGCGTGGACCTCGTGGTGGACGATCGTGTTGTAGAGGGCACCGTGCGGCTTGACGTACTTGATCTCGGAACCGGCAGCACGGGCCAGGGCTTGGAGTGCGCCGAGTTGGTAGAGAACGTCGTCGGCGAGTTCCGATGCGGAGCAGTCGAGGAACCGGCGGCCGAAACCCGCGAGGTCCCGATAGCCCACGTGGGCGCCAATGGTCACTCCGGCGGCTGCGGCGTCCCGGCAGGTGCGGGCGATGGTGCTGGGATCTCCGGCGTGGAATCCGCAGGCCACGTTGGCACTCGACACGTAGCGGAAGACTGCGGCGTCGTCCCCCATGGTCCAGTTGCCGAACGATTCTCCGACGTCGCTGTTGAGGTCAATAAAAGGCATTGTGATCCCCGTCTCAGGTTGAATACCTCACCATCATGCCTGAAATGCCAAGATTGTTCAACAATCTTGGTTGCGGGGCCAACTGCCCGGGTTCCACACGTGAGGTCTCGACCCTTTCAGCGAGCGAAAGGGACGAGACCTCACTTTTGGATTAGTACCTGTTCCTAGGCCACCGGTACCGCAGCGACGCGGCTGTTGGCGGCGACGATCCTGGCAGCCGTTGCCTGGCCCATCCGGACCGCTCCGTCCACGTGCTGGTAGCCTTCCGCGGCCAGATCGGAGGAGGACCAGAAGATGGGTCCAACGTTGGCGTGCTGGTCCTTGCCGTAGCGGTGCAAACCACCCAGGTCGTAGCTGGCCGCGTAGGCTCCGCGGGTCCATTCCTCGGAACCCCAGTCGGATTCGTAGTAGACCTCGGCATCCAGGGCCTTGTCGCCCAGGAAGCTCGCGATGGACTCAAGGACCTTCTTCTTGCGGTCCCCGGCGCTGAGCTCGAAGACGGCGTCCGCTTTTTCGTCCGAGATGAAGCCCACCAGGGTTCCGCGGGTGTCTCCGTGGTTGGTGTTGTCGTAGACCTCCTGGACCAGGGCGTCGGCGCCGAAGCCCGTGCCGGACAGGCCGTCTTCGCGCCAGAACGGCGTGCTGTAGACAGCGTGGACCTTGATGACCAGGCCCAGGGACTGGTGCTGGTGCATCTGGTGTTGGCGGCGCGGCAGCGGCGGGTTGTAGGAAACGCGGGAGTACAGGTTCGGCGGGACTGCCATGATCACGAATCGCGCATTGACGGTTGCGCGCTCGGACTCAACAGTGACGCGGTGGCCTTCACCCGCCGGCTCCCAATTGATGGTGCGGACCGGGCTGTTAAGTACGACGTCGTCGCCCAGTTCCGCGGCGATCAGCAGGGAGACCTGCTGCATGCCGCCGATAACCCGCTTGTCCAGGATGAAGTCTTCGTCCGTCAGGTTGGAGAACGAACCTGCGGAAGCCGCCATCAGGACCGCTTGCAGCGCGGAGAAGGCATGGGCCGGCTTGGTGAGCATGCCTCCGGCGATGAAGAGGCCGATATTATTGCAGGCTTCCTCGTCCGTGGAGTTCTGGCGCAGCCAGTGGTGGAAGGAAATGGTGTCCAGTTCGCGGGCTTTGGGGTGGGCCCAGGGTTCCTCAGGGCCGATCTCGGCGGCGAGGCCATCCAGGATGGCGGTGAGCTTGTCCATCTCGGCTGCGGTGGTTTCGCTCACCGGGAAGGAAGCCCCGGTGTAACGGGTGCGGCTGCCGTCCGGCGCCAGGTAGACAGACTCGCCGTCGCGGTAGCGCGCGTACATCTTCAAGCCCAGTTCGTCCAGGAGCCCCATCAGGGCGGTCTGGTCAGGGGACACCCATTGTCCGCCGATTTCCAGCATGGCCCCGTCAATGGTGTCGGTCCACGTACGGCCACCGACGCGGTCGCGCGCTTCGAGCACGGCAACGCTGAGTCCGGCCTTCTTCAATTCGCGGGCGGCCGTCAACCCCGACGGACCGGCACCGACAATGACGACGTCGCGATCAAGATTCAACATGATGTCCTTTCTGTGGCCGTCCCCGTTGGCTGACCAATAAATGAATGACGTTCATTTATCTCAACTGTAGCTGCCTTGGCCCCGGCTGTGAAGACCCAAATGGAATAATGCTGAGGACACAGCCTCCAGAAAGGTCAGCGATGCCTGAACCCACCCCCGCTCCCGGCGAGACCAAAGCGCGCCGCAGGGCAGGCCGGCCGATGGCGGCGGTCCTGGACCAGGACGGCATCACTGCGGCGGCGCTGGAACTGATCAGCAAGAAGGGTTACGACGGCCTCACCATGGCGGCCCTCGCCCGCTCCCTGGGTGTCGCGCCGTCGGCCCTTTACAACCACGTGTCCTCCAAGGACGAAGTGCTCAAGCTCGTGGAAGAGGACCTGATGTCCAAGGTCGACTTCGGCGGTTTCAGCACGCTTCCCTGGGAGGAAGCCGTCCGGCAATGGGCATATTCCTACCGCGGTATCTTCGCGAGGCACACCCCGCTGATCTCGGTGATCGCGGTCCTGCCCGTGACGGACGCCCCGCAGACGCTCGCCATGTACGAAGCTGTGACGGAGGGATTCCTCCGCGCGGGTTTCCCGGAGAAGCAGATCATCCCGAGCATCGTGGCCCTCGAGGCCTATATCTTCGGCGCCGCTTTCGACGCTAACGCGCCGGCGGACATTTTCGATTCCGGCCGCTTGGCCGACTCCACGCCGCACTTCACCTCAGCTGTCCGCAGCCTGGGACCCGAGCGGAACAACTACCCGTCCGACCTCGCGTTCAGCATGGGCCTGGATGCGCTGATCACCGGGCTTGGGGCGCTCCGGGCGTAGCCCAACTGATCCCCACCGCCACCCTCGCCTCGCAAGTCCCCGCCGGCCCCCCAAAACGACAACGACTGCGAGCTAGTTGGGAGTTGCGAGGGAGTTCGGTGAGTTAAACAAAGGAACCCCGGTCAGAGACCGGGGTTCCTTTGAATTGCGTGCGCGAGGGGGGATTTGAACCCCCACACCCTTTCGGATACTGGCACCTGAAGCCAGCGCGTCTGCCGTTCCGCCACTCGCGCGCAACTTTCTTTCGCCCGGGCCGTACCAGGTTTCCCCGGCCTCACCCCTGCGAAAGCAGCGAGATCAAGCATAACGGACAACCTGTTGAAAACGCCAATCGACCCGGGACGGGGCCGTAAAACCCTGGGACGCCACGGATTGCCGGTCCCCCAGATGATGCGGAAATCACGCGAGAAGCATCCCGGAATGATGCAGCCCGGCGAACTTTTCCAGCGTTCCGGCCGTTGTGGAATAAGGCCATTCACAGTCTTGCCCAGTAGTATCGGGGTTGAAGACAGGCTTCCTGCGTGCGCTCCGGCCACTGCGGGGATTCGTCTTGGCTACTGATACTGCCGGGTCAACGAAGCGGAAGGAGAAGGACCATGGGCTTGCTTGACAGGGTTGAGCGTGGCATCGAAAAGGCCGTCCGAGGCGTCTTCTCCACCGGGTCGCGGGCGCGGGTGGAGCCGGTGGAAATCGCCAGCAAGCTTCGCCGTGAACTGGACAACAAGTCCATCACCATTTCAGCCGGCCGAACATTGGCACCCAACGTTTTCGACGTTCTCTTGAGCGATGAAGACTTCGCGCGCGCCCAGGACTGGGGAACTCCCCTGGCCGAAGAATTGTGCGACGTCGTCATCCAGCACGTGCGCAGCCAAGGTTACATTCTGCAGGGTCCCGTACGGATCTCCTTCCGTCACGACGATGCCCAGCGCGAAGGCCATTTCGAGATCACGTCCCGCACCGAGAAATCCGGCGGGGCTGCCGCGCCCGTTGCTCCCCGGCCCGTTGTGCCCGCCGCTCCGAGCCGCGAGCCCACACGGCTCCAGCCTGTCCTGGACATCGGCGGACAACGCTATTCCCTCAACGCGCCTTCCATCGTGCTGGGCAGGTCATCCGAAGCCGACATCCTGGTGGACGATACCGGCGTCTCCCGCAAGCACTTGGAAATCCAGACGGCAGACGGAGTCATCCGCGCCGTCGACCTCGGTTCCACCAACGGAAGTTACGTCAACGGCCATAAAGTGGACGGCAGTGTAGAACTTACTGACGGATCCACCATCACCATGGGACGGACCAAGATCATCTTCAGACTTCTCCCCCAGCCCTCTGGTGGGCGCCCGTGAGCGACATCAGCGAACTGACCATCACCGCACTCCGCTTCGGCTTCCTGCTGTTGCTCTGGATACTGATCTTCAGCATCGTCTCGACCATGCGTCGCGATCTCGTGATCGGCCGCAAGGCAGCCATGGGAACTCCGACGGCGCGCGAAGTACGCAAGCATCCGGAGCTCGCCCCGGCGCCGCCCCAGCCCGTGAAGCAGCAGGCGCACCAGCTCGTCGTCGTCGAGGGCCCGCTCAAGGGCACCACGCTTCCTTTGGCCGCGAGCCCCATTCTGCTGGGCCGCGCACAAGAGGCCACCTTGGTCCTCGAGGATGATTATGCTTCGGGCAGGCACGCGCGCTTGTTCCCCCAGGGCAGCCGATGGTTCATCGAAGATCTTGGCTCCACCAACGGCACCTACCTCGCCGATCAGCAACTGACCCGAGCCCTGCCGGTGGAGCTTGGCGTCCCCGTGAGGATCGGCAAGACGGTCATCGAATTGAGGGCGTAGCCCATGGCTTCCCCCCAGCCTTCCGAAGGCAAGGCGCTGCCTCCGGAGCTCCCCCTCATCATGCGTTACGCGGCGCGGTCCGACGTCGGGCGTGTCCGCTCGAAGAATGACGACTCCGCATATGCCGGCCGGCATCTTGCCGTCGTCGCGGACGGCATGGGCGGGCACGCGGGCGGGGACGTCGCCTCGGCATCCACCGTGCTGGACATGATCCACCTCGATCACGATTCCTACCCGGACGGCGCGGAAACAGTCCTCGCGGACGAAATCCAGACTGCCAATTCCCTCCTCTCCGAACTCGTCCACGTAGACCCGAAGCTCGCGGGCATGGGCACCACGGTCACCGCCCTGCTGCTCGAAGGCAGGCGGCTGCACTTCGCGCACATCGGCGATTCCCGCGCCTACCGCCTGCGCAATGGCAAATTCGAGCAAATCAGCGTGGACCACACTTTCGTGCAGAGGCTGATCGACGAAGGCCGGCTGCGCCCCGAGGAAGCCGAAACCCACCCGCACAAGAACGTCCTCATGCGCGTCCTGGGCGACGTGGACGCCAGCCCCGAGCTGGACCTCGACGAGCTCGACGTCGAACCGGGCGAACGCTGGCTCCTCTGCTCCGACGGCCTGAACTACGTCCAAGGCGCAGTCGTGGAGCAAGTAGTCCGCGAAACCAAGGACCTCGCCGAATGCGCCGAGCTCCTCATTGAGCTCACTCTCGCCAACGGGGCTCCGGACAATGTCACCGTGGTGCTGTTGGAAATCGTGGAAGAGACCCGCGATAACCTCAGCACGGCCGCCGTCGACGTCGTCCCGGAAGCGCAGGTGCCGCCGAAAGCGGCCGATCCCGCGAAGTCCGCACCGAGCAAGGACAGCTCGCACGGCAGCGATGCGGCGGCCCCGGCCAAAAAATCCGGAGCCAACAGCCCCGCGGCCGGCGGGGTCACGCCTGCCGTAGCGCCGCCGGAAACAACGTCCGACGCCGGGCCATCCGCCGCCGCGGAGCCCGCAGCGCCGCGTCCTGTAGCGGGTTCCGCAAAACCTGCCGGGACCACCGAGCCTCCGACGGCGACAGACCCGCACCTTGGCGAGCACCTGTCGGCGGAGATCCTCCGCGAAGAGCTCGCAAGCCGTCCGCACGAGCTGGTCGGGGCCGCCGCGACCGCGGCCGATACGGGTTCGATCCCGACCATAGCCGGACGCAGCGTTGCACGCCGGGCTGCCACGGTGCTGACCCACAAGGCCGAACAGGACCGCCAGGATCCGCAACCGCTTGTCGCCCGGAAGCGGCGCTGGTTGACGCCGGCCATTGCCGCCGTCTTGGCCATCTTCGTGGTCGCCGGGCTGTGGCTCGGCTATGCGTGGACGCAGACTCGCTACTACGTCGGTGAATTCAATCAGCACGTCGCAATATTCAACGGCATTTCGCAGAGCCTGGGCCCGTTCCAGCTCTCGAAAGTCGAGGCCACGACGAACATCCGCATGGATTCCTTGCCTGAATTCACGCAACAAGTCGTTCGCCAGACCGTTCCGGCGCGGGATCTGGCCGATGCCCAGCAGATTGTGAAAAACCTTCAGGAAAAGGGCACCACCGGGCTTCCAGTCACATGCCCCACAGGCACGGCCAAACCGACGGCGAGTCCCTCGCCCACAACAGGCCCCACGCCGGCGAGCCCGAGTCCCTCGAACCGGCCAACATCGTCGCCGACGTCCACGGCGGTCCCTACGTGCGCGGTGTCCCCATGATCCTGGCCACCACCACACCCAGGCCGCGCCGCAACGTCGAGCTCGTCCTGCTGGTCCTTGCCCTTGCTGTGGGAATCGGCGCCAGCGCCATGGTCGGGCTCAACAGTCCGGCCGCGTTCGACGCCGATTTCTGGTTCCAGTCGAGTCTCTTGATCGTGGCGGCATTCGCTTTCCACATGATCCTCAGGTTCCGCGCGAAATATGCCGATCCGATCATCCTTCCGATCGTGGTTGCACTCAACGGCTTGGGACTGGCCCTGATCCATCGCATGGACCAGCCTGGCGAGGACACGGGAAACAACCAGTTGCGCTGGACCCTCCTGGCCATGGCCGTGTCAATCGTTGTGATCTGGTTCCTCAAGGACCACCGCATCCTTCGCCGCTTCACCTTCATCTCGCTGGCGGCCAGCGCGGTTCTCCTTGTATTGCCGCTGGTTCCCGGAATCTCCGCCGGCGAGGTGCTGGGCGCGAGCGTCTGGATCCGGATCGGTCCCATGACTTTCCAGCCAGGCGAAATCGCCAAGATTACCCTGGCTATATTCTTCGCAGGCTATCTTTCCTCCAACCGGGACCTCATCCTGCTTGCCGGCCGCAAAATCGGTCCCATGCAATTGCCGCGCTTCAAGGATCTTGGCCCCATGATCACGGCTTGGCTCGTGAGCATCGGCATCCTCGTGTTCCAGCGGGACCTCGGCACCTCGATCCTTTTCTTCGGCTTGTTCATCGTCATCATCTATGTGGCAACAAGCCGGATCAGCTGGGTAGTCATCGGCGTCGCACTGATCCTGGGTGGCGGATTCCTGGCGTCCAGGTTCTTCTCGCACGTCGCGTTCCGCCTGGACAGCTGGTGGAACGCCTTCACCCCGGAAGTCTTCGACCGGTCCCCGGGCGGCAGTGGACAGATCGTCCAGGGCCTCTTCGGCATGGCCGACGGCGGCCTCGGAGGCACAGGGCTCGGACAAGGCCGGCCGGATCTGGTGCCGTTCGCCAACAGCGACATGATCGTGGCCCTCATCGGTGAGGAACTGGGACTGATCGGTCTCTTTGCCGTCGTGATGCTCTATATGCTGCTCTTCACCCGGGGGTTCCGCGCTGCTCTTGGCGCGCGGGACGCGTTCGGCAAACTCTTGGCTTGTGGCCTGTCCTTTGCCATAGCGCTGCAGTGCTTCGTGGTGATCGGCGGCGTCACCCGGCTGATCCCGCTGACCGGACTCACCACTCCATTCCTTGCGGCAGGCGGTTCCTCCTTGCTTGCCAACTGGATCATCGTGGGCTTGCTGCTCATGATTTCGAACACCGCGCGCGGCCCGGTGGACACTACGCCCATTACCCATGCCCCCACAGAGGCGGTGCAGACCTCATGAACCATTCCATACGCAATGCGTGGATGGCGGCAGTTGCCATGTTCGCCCTCCTCTTTGGCGCGATCAGTTATGTCCAGGTCATTGGCGCCGGCGACCTCAACGACAATCCGTGGAACCAGCGCGCTGTCCTGGCGAACTACTGCAACGACCGCGGTGCCATCATCGTGGGCGGCAAGCCAATCGCCGAATCCGTTGCCGGAGACGAAACCTGCAAGTACCAGCGCAGTTACGCCCAGCCGGAGCTTTATGCGGGGATCACGGGATACTTCTCCAGGACCTATGGGTCCACCGGGCTTGAGCAACAGCTCCGGGATGAACTGGCTGGCAGCTCCGACCAACTCTTCCTGGACCGTGTGAGCCAGATTTTCCTTGGGAGCCAGCCGAAGGGCGCCTCGGTGGAATTGACCCTTGATCCCGTGATACAGAAGCTCGCCTACGACCTCATTCCTGACGGCCAGCGCGGCTCGATCGTCGTCACCAATCCGAAGACGGGCGCCATCATCGCGATGGTCTCCAAGCCGTCCTATAACCCCAACCTGATCGCCACGCACGATCCTGCCAAGGAGAAGGCCGGTTACGACCAAATCAACCAGGTCCCCGGCATCAACCTGAACCAGTCCGTGAGCGGACCCACCGGCGAGCTGTTGGCGCCCGGTTCAGTGTTCAAGCTCGTCGATACGGCGGCAGCATTGAGCTCCGGGAAGTACAACAAGGACAGCGTCCTGCCGAACCCGGACAGTCTGCCGTTGCCCGGTTCCAGCGCCTCGCTGCCCAACTATGCCGGGGGCAACTGCTCCACCCGCAACACCGCCGATTTCGCTTTCGCCCTGGAACAGTCATGCAACACGCCCTTCGCCAGCATTGCCCTGGACCTGGGCCAAAACGCGATCGCGGACCAGGCCAGCAAGTTCGGCTTCGGACAGGATTTCGGGGACCAGCTCAAGCTGCAGTCCGCGGTCAGCGTCTTCCCCAAGAACCTGGACCAAGCAGCGCTGGCCCAGTCCGCCGTCGGGCAGCGTGACGTCAGGGCCACTCCGCTGCAAATCGCCATGATGACCGCCGCTATTGCCAATAAGGGCGTCCAGATGAAGCCGAACCTCATCAAGACTGTGCGGGCACCTGACCTGCGTGTCATCAGCGAGCCCAAGGCCGAGGCGCTGCGTACTTCCACCACGCCCGATATCGCCAACCAGATCACGCAGTGGATGACCGACGTCGTGTCCCAGGGCATTGCGAGCGGCGCCGCAGTGCCGGGAGTCCAGGTGGCCGGCAAGACCGGTACCGCGCAACTCGGCGATTCAGGCTTGAACAACTCATGGTTTACCGGGTTCGCCCCGGCCAACGACCCGCAGGTAGCCGTCACCATTGTCATGGAAGGCGTTGATGTGTCTACCGGCGCAAAGCTAACCAGTCCGAACGCGAAGAAGATTTTTGAGGCGGTGTTGAACAAGTGAGGCCTACGTCAGGAATCACCCTCGGCGGCAGGTTCCAGCTGACCAGTCGCATAGCGATTGGCGGCATGGGAGAGGTCTGGAGGGCCAAGGACCAGATCCTTGGCCGGATCGTCGCCATCAAGGTACTCAAAGAGGAATACACGGGCGACCCCGGGTTCCTCCAACGTTTCCGCGCCGAGGCCCGCCACACCGCGTTGCTCAATCACGTGGGGATCGCCAACGTCTTCGATTACGGAGAGGAAGACGGCTCCGCCTACCTGGTCATGGAATTGGTGCCGGGTCAGCCGCTGAGCAGCATCCTGGAGCACGAGCAGGTCCTTTCACCGGACCGCACCCTGTCCATCATTTCCCAAACCGCCCGGGCGCTGGCCCCTGCACATGCCCAAGGGCTGGTACACCGGGACATCAAACCGGGCAACCTCCTGATCACGCCGGATTTCCGTGTCAAGATCACCGACTTCGGTATCGCCCGCCTCGCCGACCAGGTTCCGCTCACGCAGACCGGCCAGGTCATGGGTACGGCGCAATACCTGGCTCCGGAGCAGGCCACGGGACAAACAGCCACAGGCGCCTCGGACATCTATTCCCTGGGGATCATCGGCTACGAGTGCCTTACAGGGCACCGTCCTTTTTCGGGAGAATCCCAGATCGCGATTGCGCTGGCCCAGGTCAACGACGCCCCGCCGCCGCTGCCTGAAAGCCTGCCCACCCCCATTCGCGCCCTGCTGATGTCCATGCTCGCCAAGGATCCGAAGAACCGTCCCGCGGATGCCATCAAGCTGGCCGAAGCCGCGGAAGCGATCCGCGCTGGCGATATCGCAACGGCACACGCGGCCGTCCCGGGGATGTTGCTGTTCGAATCCGCCACGGGCCCTATCACTGCCCCTACGGACATTGCCACCGCGCCCACCGGCATCGTCACCTCGCCCTACGGCAGGGAAGCACGGTCGACGTCGACGTCGGCGCTCCCGGTGATTGGCGCCGCCGCCGCGGGAGCCGCTGCGGTGGGGGCTGCCGCCGAAGGTGGAAATCCGCTGGCCCGTGCCAATGCCCTGGCCGCCGAACGCAGCTTGGATCAGGCCGACGAGCACAACGCGTACATCCATGAAGAAGAGGAGTACCAGGAGCAAGAGCCGCCGCGGAAGAAACGCAGCCCGTGGACGTGGCCGCTCATCGCGCTGATCGTGCTCGTGTTGCTCGCCCTGGTGGGGGCGCTCCTGACCCAGTCAGGGTTGTTCTCGCCGAGCAGTCCAGCACCGGCTAGCACCACTCCTCCGTCCCGGGTCTCGAGCGCACCGCCAACCTCGGCAAGTCCGAGCCCCACGGAAACCTCGGCCACCCCGACGCCCACTACGTCCACCCCGGATACCATCAACCTGATCCCGGAGCAGTACAAGGGACAGCCGTACGACAAGGTGCGCTCGGACCTCAATGCACTCGGCCTCGCGGTCAACGGAGTCCAGGTCTTCGATCCATCCACGCCCGGCACTGTCATCGACATCAATCCTTCCGGCCCGGTGGCCAAGGGATCGACCATCACCGTCAGCTACTCCAAGGGACCGCAGATGGTCACCGTGCCGACCATCGGCAAGGGAGCCACCGAATCACAAGTACAGGCCGCTATCGAAGGTGCGGGCCTGCGCTGGGTCACTGGAGCCACCGTTGACGGAGCAACCGGCCAGGCGCCGGGAACATTCGTCAGTTCCGATCCCGCGGCCGGGCAGAAAGTACCCGCCGGGTCCGTCGTGACCTATCACTTGTCCAAGCCGAACTCGAACCCGTCTCCTTCCACTAAGACCACCCCGTAGGACACCATGCCAACCGGACGCTCTACACCTGCCCACAGAGAGGACAGCACTCCAATGACATCCCAGCGCGTCCTCAACGGGCGGTACGAACTCGGTGAATTGCTCGGCCGTGGTGGCATGGCCGATGTCTACAAGGGCGTCGACACTGTTCTTGGACGAACCGTGGCGGTAAAACTGCTCCGCGCCGATCTCGCCCGTGATCCGCAGTTCCACGCCCGTTTCAAGCGCGAGGCGCAGGCGGTGGCGGCCTTGAACCATTCCTCGATCGTCGCTATCTACGACACGGGCGAGTACACGGTGTCCGGCGGGCCGGGCGAGGACGTCCGGGTCCCATACATCGTCATGGAATACGTGTCCGGCCGGACTGTCCGCGACCTGATCCGTGCCAAGGAACTGGACATCGATCAGGCCATCGAGTTCATCCTTGGGGTCCTTGCCGCCCTGGAGTACAGCCACAAGGCCGGGATCGTCCATCGCGATATCAAGCCGGCCAACGTCATGGTGACCGGAGAGTCAAACGACGTGAAGGTCATGGACTTCGGAATCGCACGGGCGATGGCCGATTCCGCGGCAACCATGACCCAGACGCAGGCCGTGGTTGGTACTGCCCAGTACCTGTCGCCCGAGCAGGCCCTCGGCGAGACCGTGGACGCCCGCAGTGATCTGTATTCCGCGGCGTGCCTCCTGTTTGAAATGCTGACGTCCCGTCCTCCGTTCACGGGAGACAGCCCTGTCTCGGTGGCCTACCAGCATGTCCGCGAGATCCCGGAGCCCGCCAGCACCTTCAATCCAGCCGTTTCAGAGGCACTCGACAGTGTTCTGGCCAAGGGCCTGCAGAAGAATCGCGCCGATCGTTTCCAGGATGCGGCTGCCTTCCGGCGGGCCTTGCGTGCGGCCAAGAACGGCGTTGCGGTCCCGGCCCTGGCCGCCGGCACCCCAACGGACGTCACGGAGGCGGTGCCGTTGACGCAGCCGATTCCGGAAGGCGGCTTGGCGCGCGGCCTGGTGGGCGCCGAAGTCCTGGACAGCACCCTGAGCGGAGGGCCGGAAAACGGCCTGGCCGCCGGCGGCCAGGACATGCTGGCCCGGGAGGCGGCGGAGTCTGAGGCAGAGCACGACGGCGCCATGCCGCTTGGGTTCGCCCCTGAACGCGAGCGGACCGCCCGGCAGAAGTCCCGCCGTCGTGCGTGGACCGCAGTGGTTGTTATTTTGGTGCTACTGGTCTTGGCCGGCGGCGGATTCTGGGTGTACAGCACGGTGAACCAGAAGCCGACCCCGCCCCCGTTGATCGCGGTACCGGCGGTGGCCGGCATGAGCGAGGCCACGGCGTTGCAGACGCTGTACGGCGCCAATCTCAGCCCGGAGTCGCACCATGTCCCGGATGACAAGGTCCCCAAGGGGACTGTGATCAGCACCGACCCTGGCGTGGGGTCCCAAGTGGCGCCGAAATCGCAAGTCATGCTGAACGTTTCTGACGGGCCGGTCTCGGCGACTGTCCCTGCAGGCCTGAGCGGGCTCACCGAGGCCGCTGCACGCGACCTCCTGCGCCAGGCCGGACTCGTGGGTGGGTCGAGTACCTTGGCCAATAGTGCCACCGTTCCCGCGGGCTCCGTCATCAGCACCAAGCCGGCTTCGGGAGCTGTAGTGGGCGTGGGCAGCACCGTCGACCTGGTGGTGTCCACGGGCAAGGTAGCCGTGCCTCAACTCGTCGGTTTGAGCGAGGCTGATGCAGAAGCGCTGCTCAAGGCGAACGGCCTGGCCATCGCGGTCACCGAACAGGAGAACTCGCAAGTAACCCCTGGAAAGGTGACGGGCCAGGGCGATGCCTTCAATTCCCTGGTAGAGCAGGGCAAGACCATCAGCGTGATTGTCGCTAAGGCTCCAGCCCCGCCCCCGAGTCCCACCCCGACCCCCACGCCGTCGCCTAGCGACACCAAGGGCGGCGGAGGCCTGGGCGGACTAGGCGGCTAGCGCTGGATCAGCGGACTCAGGGTGGCAGCACGGGCGGCCGCCCCGGACATTCCGAGTGATTCAAGCCAGTTGCCCAGCATGAGGTAGCCGCCTTCGGTGAGCACCGATTCCGGGTGGAACTGCACCCCGCACAACGGCGCCGAACGATGCTGCAGGCCCATGACAACCCCGCTGGCGGTTTCGGCCGTGATTTCCAGGACGTCGGGGATGCTTTCCCGGACAGCCGCGAGGGAGTGGTACCGGGTGGCCGTCACCGGCGAGGGCAGACCGGCGAAAACGCTCTTGCCGTCGTGCTGCACAGGTGAGGTCTTGCCGTGCATCAGCTCCGGGGCATGAGTGACAGTCCCGCCGTAGGCCTCGGCCAGCGCCTGGTGCCCAAGGCAGACCCCGAACATCGGCTTGTTGTTGTCTCCGCACCATTTGATCAATTCAATGCAGACGCCGGCTTCGGCGGGAGTCCCGGGGCCGGGGGAGATCAGCACGCCGTCGCGCGCGTCCGCCAGCTCGATCGCTTCGGCGAGAGTGACGTCGTCGTTCCGGACCACTGTGGTTTCCGCGCCGAGCTCCTGCAGGTAGCCGACCAGGGTGTAGACGAAGCTGTCGTAGTTGTCCACGACGAGGATTTTTGTTGTGCTCATGGCTGCTGTGCTGAACCAATCGTTGAGTCGGTGAAGGTAGTGAATTGTGACATCCAGGGGAAGAGGAACTGGACCATCAGGACAAGCGCGCATGCCACGAGTGCCGCTGATGTCAGGATACGCACCCAGAGGGGTCCCGGGAGGTGGCGGAAGATCCATCCGTACATGGCTTAGCCCTTTCCGGCCGTCTGGGCGACTTGCTTGGCGATGTCCTGCGGCGGCCCGGCTGATGCCGGCTGCCAGCTTTCCAACAAGGAGTAGGCGATGATGCGTTCTTGCGCACCGAAGCGCGGATTGCAGCTCGTCATGGTCAGGTAGCTTTCGGTGGGCGTCGCACCTGGTTGTGCGGGGACCGGCAGAAGGACGTCCGTCCGCGAGGGCAGCACGATCTGGTTGTTGCGGAAGACATACGTGTAGTAGCCGTCTTTGGTCTGCACGTAGATTTTGTCGCCCGGAACCAGGAGGTGGATGTTGTCCAGCACTGCGCCGTGGGTCTGGCGGTGGCCGGCGACGGCGAAGTTGCCAGGGGCTCCGGGCATGCTCGTGGTTCCGTAGTGGCCGAGGCCCAGCGTATCCAGGATGTCGGAACCGGTGCCCTCGATGATGGGCCGCGAATAATCCGCGCCGAATCGAGGGATGTACATGATGCCGATCATGCCGCCGTGTTCGGGAGCCTCGGCAACCACGGGCTTCCCGTAGTCGGGCCGTGCAGCAGGGTTGGCAGGGACAACGGGTGCCACCGGTCCCGCGAAACTCTTGGCAAAACCCTGGACGGCCTGGCTTTGCTTGGCATCGGCTTCGACGTTGGTCCACCACAGTTCCCACGCCACAAAGAGCAGCAGGATAAGTCCGGCGGTGACGAGCAACTCGCCCACGACCTGGACGATCTTGCGCACGATGTCCCCCGTGCTTGGCCGTCCCTTGCGCCTCGCCGGGCGCGGCTTGTGTCCCGCGGGACCGGAACCCTCCGCGCCGGTTCCTGTGCCGTCGTCCGGCACGGCAGCGGCTTGCTGCGTCTGCTGCTGCGCCACTGGATCTCCTCTTTGCAGGCGCGGATGCCCGACGACGAGCAGCCCCCGAAATCCGGCTAGACTTGACTGCTAGAACGAACCCCGGAATTGCCGCGTGCGCGTTGACCGCTGGAATTTTCCTTCCTGCAGGATATCAAGCCGGCGCGCGGCCTTTCATTCAGCCGGCCAAGGAGGAACCGTGCCCGAGTCCAAGCCCCGCAAGAGGGCCGCCCGCCCCACCGAAGCGGCCACCACGCAGCAGTACAAACCGAACCCCATCTGGTACAAGCCAGTCATGTTCGGTCTCATGATCATCGGCCTGCTGTGGATCATCACGTTCTACATCACCAGCGGCCAGCTTCCCGTGCCTGCATGGGCGTCCTGGAACATCGTGGCGGGCTTCGGCATCGCGATCGTCGGCTTCCTCATGACCACGCGCTGGCGCTCCTGAGCGGCGACCTCACATTTCGGCCGCCTGCAGCGTCTACCAGACATGACCACCAGGCACACAACCATTGATTCCCCGCTGGGCCGGCTCACGCTGACTGCCCAGGACGATCTGCTGACCGGCATTTTCTTCGAGGATCATTGGCATATGCCGCCATCGGAGTTCTTCGGTGAGGCCGTACCGGCTGAGGATCCCTTGTTCCAGCAAACCGCTCTTGAACTGGGCGAGTACCTGGCTGGCGAGCGGACCGTGTTCGATGTCCCGTTCAAGGCTTCAGGGAATCCTTTCCAGGAGCGGGTCTGGGCAAGACTCGAAGAAATTCCGTACGGGGAAACCGTCAGCTACGGGGAATTGGCCACTGAACTGGGCGATCGCAACCTTTCCCAGGCCGTCGGCTCGGCAGTCGGCCGCAATCCGCTGAGCATCATCATCCCGTGCCATCGGGTTGTGGGGCGCGACGGGAAGCTCACCGGTTACGCCGGCGGCCTCGACAACAAACGGTTCCTCCTGGAACTGGAAGAACCAGCGGCGGCAAAGGAAAGCAAGCTCTTCTAATGGAGCCCAAGAAGCCGTTCGAGCTGGTGGTCCGCGAGCACGGACCCACGGTCCTGCGCGTGTGCCGCGCGGTGCTCGGCGACCATGACGCGGAGGACGGCTGGTCCGAGACTTTCCTCTCTGCCTTGAAGGCCTACCCCGAACTGCCGGCGGGTGCCAACGTCCAGGCCTGGCTCGTCACCATCGCCCACCGCAAGTCCATCGACATCGTCCGCTCCAGGAACCGCCGGCCGGTTCCCGTGGACGAACTGCCTGTGCGACCGTCCGGACTCGGCATCCCCGGCGACGGTCGCCGGGAGGTGCTCGACGCCGTCGGGCAGCTTCCGCCGAAACAGCGCCAAGCTGTGGCATACCACTACCTCGCCGGGCTCCCGTACAAAGAAGTCGCCGGGCTCCTCGGCGGAAGTCCCGACGCCGCGCGCCGCGCGGGAGCCGACGGCGTCAAGGCGTTGCGCACCATTCTCCTCGACAGCTCCTTGAGCTACGTGAAAGAAGAAACCCCATGACCATCCACCACGACGATCCGGACGTCTCCGAGCTGCTCGCTCCCCTCGAATCCGCAGAACCGGCCATCATGCAGCGGCTCCACGACCGCCTCGCAGCGGCTGCAGCGGAGCAGCACACGCTCGATATTGCCTACCGCACAGTGGATTCCCCGATCGGCAAACTGCTCCTCGCCGCCACGGAACGCGGCATGGTGCGCGTGGCGTTCGAAGTGGAAGACCACGACGCCGTACTGCAGCTCCTCGCGGAAAAACTCAGTCCGCGGATCCTTTTCTCGGCGAGCCGCCTGGATCCGGCTGCCCGCGAACTGGACGAGTATTTTGCCGGGACCCGGCACCAATTCGACCTCCCCCTGGATTTCAGCCTTTCGCGCGGGTTCCGGCTCAGTGTCCTGGAACATTTGCCGCAGATCGCCTACGGCCATACGGAAAGCTACGCGCAAGTGGCCTTGGCGGCCGGAAGCCCGCGAGCCGTGCGCGCCGTCGGCACCGCTTGCGCCACCAACCCGCTGCCGGTGATTGTGCCTTGCCACCGGGTGGTGAAATCCGATGGATCGTTCGGAAACTACCTCGGCGGCACGGAAGCCAAGCGCGCCTTGTTGGCTCTCGAGGCAGCATGAGTTCCGGGTGGACGGAACCGCTGTTTCCCCTTGAGTTGCCGGACGCGCCCGACGCCGGTCCCCGGGTGATCGCGCCCGGCGCGGTGCACGTTCCGGGCTGGCTGAGCCTTGAGCAGCAGCGGTGGATAGTGGCCCGCTTCGAAGAGTGGACGCGGGGTCCCGTCCCCTTGCGTGCCGCCGTCCTTCCCGGCGGCCACCCGATGTCCGTACGGACAGTCTGCCTCGGCTGGCACTGGCAGCCCTATCGATACACACGCGAGGCCTTTGACGTCAACGGGCGGCGGGTCCTCGACTTTCCTGACTGGATGGTGCGCCTAGGCCGCAAAGCAATGTTGGAGGCGTACGGCGACGCCGCCGAAGCCGCCAGGTATACGCCGGACACCGCGCTGGTGAATTTCTACGACGAGACCGCCAAGATGGGGATGCACCAGGACAAGGACGAAAAGTCCCGGGCCCCCGTGGTGTCCCTCAGCATGGGAGACAGTTGCCTCTTCCGCTTCGGAAACACGGAGACGCGCACCAAGCCGTATACCGACGTCGGGCTCTCCTCAGGAGACCTCTTCGTGTTCGGAGGCGCTTCCCGTTTTGCGTACCACGGAGTCACCAAAGTCCTCTCGGGAACGGCTCCTGAAGGTTGCGGGCTGCCGAGGGGGCGGATCAACATCACCATGCGCGTCACGGGAATGTCGTAGGACCGGGGCACAATGGCAGCAACAGCTTCTGCCCGGCTTCCTGTGGAGGAACAGCTATGAACCCGCCCGAGAACGGCACCATCATTGGCGACGACGGCCTTGCGCGTCCGCCGTGGGCATCCGTTGACCCGCTCATGCGGGAGTACTACGACCACGAGTGGGGCATGCCTGTAAGGGACGAACGGGGCTTGTATGAGCGCATCAGCCTCGAGGGCTTCCAGGCGGGCCTGTCCTGGGCCACCATCTTGCGCAAGCGGGAGGCATTCCGGTCCGCTTTCCTGGACTTCCACCCTGAAAGCGTCGCGGCTTTCACGGAGGCGGACGTGGAGCGGTTGATGCAGGATTCGGGAATCGTCCGCAACCGCCTCAAGATCCGTGCGGCCATCACCAACGCCAAGGCGACGATCGCCTTGCGGAGCGAGGGCGGGTTGGTGGACTTCGTGTGGTCGTTCCAACCGAAGACGACGCCGGAACCGCGCACCTTTGCCGACGTCGCTACCCAATCGCCGGAATCGATTGCGCTGTCCAAGGCGCTGCGGAAGAAGGGCTTCGCGTTCGTGGGCCCCACCACCATGTACGCGCTGATGGAGGCGATCGGGATGATCGATACCCACCTTCTGGACAGCCATCGTCGGGGCAGCTCGGGAGTTTGGCTCTGATACCCACCCTCTTTCCACAGAAGTGCGTAACTTTATCCACAGCTGTGGACAATTCATGTGGACATCCATGTACATGAAGCCGTGATCCCCGACATTCAGGCGATAGCCGGGCACCCATGCCTTGGTTCCGTGGTTTTACCCAGTGTGCACAAGGCTGTGGATAGTGTCCGCGGGTTCACGGAGAGTTCACTCCCGAGGTATTGAGAACTTCATTCTGACCCCGCTCATCACGGACCCATCAGCTTCCGGTTCGATATCCCGGGTCCGCGATATCGGTTTAGTCGGGATGTGTGAAAGAATCTGCGTATGAATGCAGATAAGAGTGCTTGCTCGCTGGGGGTCGATAGCCAATACGTTGAATTGGCTGTGGAAGTATTCGCGATGCTGGCTGACGCCACGAGGGTCCGGATCGTCCTGGCGCTCCGGAACGGCGAAATGGCCGTCGGAGCTCTGGCGGAACTCCTAGGGAAGTCTCCGGCCGCAGTGTCGCAGCACCTTGCCAAAATGCGCTTGGCGAGAATGGTTTCCACGCGACAGGACGGAACCAGGGTCATGTACCGCCTCGAGAACGAGCATGCCCGCCAGCTAGTCGCGGATGCAATATTCCAGGCGGAGCACGCCTTGGGCGGTACCCCGGCACACCACCGCGCAGAACAGGAATCGGCATGAGCGGTCACCCGCAAATTGGTCATCACGAGCACCACGTGCACGACCACGACCACGACCACGACCACGACCACGACCACGACGGACACTCCCATACGCACCACAAGGGTCTCAAGGGGTGGCTGTATGAGCTCTTTGTCCCGCACACCCACGATTCCGCCGATTCAATCGATGATGCCCTCGAGTCGAGTACGCAGGGCGTCCGGGCACTGAAGATCAGCCTTTTCATACTCCTGGGCACCACGGTCCTGCAGTTTCTTGTGGTCCTCATCAGCGGCTCCGTCGCATTGCTGGCCGACACAATCCACAACTTCTCGGACGCGCTCACCGCAGTGCCATTGTGGATCGCGTTCATACTGGGACGTCGTGCGGCAACCCGTCGCTACACCTATGGATACGGGCGGGCGGAGGATCTTGCCGGGCTGTTCATTGTCGGCGTCGTAGCGCTTTCAGCAGTGGTCGCCGCATGGCAATCCATCGATCGCCTTTTCCATCCCCAACCCCTGCACAATCTGTGGTGGGTTCTTGCGGCCGGAATCATAGGCTTTGCGGGCAATGAAATTGTGGCCGTCTACAGGATCAGGGTCGGCCGGCAGATCGGGTCAGCTGCACTGGTTGCCGACGGCGTGCATGCGCGCATTGACGGATTCACCTCCCTCGCCGTGGTGCTTGGAGCCGGCGGCGTTCTGCTCGGTTTCCCTTTGGCGGACCCGATTGTCGGCCTGCTGATTTCGGCCGCCATCATCGTCCTGCTTTGGGGAACGGTTCGCAGCATCGGACGACGCCTGATGGACGGTATAGAACCCGAGGTGCTGGACAGCGCCCAGGCGGCGTTGGAAATGACACCCGGTGTATTCTCGGTGCCAAAACTGCAACTGCGTTGGGTCGGCCATCGCCTGCAGGGCGCCACGACAATCGTCGTCGCCGACGCGCCGCTGTCAGCGATTGAAGAAACTGTCGGCGAGGCCAGGCACCGGCTTGAACACGCGCTCCCCAAGCTCGACGACATGGTGATACAGGCCGTTACGGACGCTTGCCGCTGATCGACCGGATCCAGTTCCCAACCGCTCCCCAGCCGCTGCGGTTATGATGGCCCACTGAACCTTATGTTGAGCCACTGACCCGATCTTGAGCCAACGAACCGGACCCGCCGGCCGCCGGAGTCCACGAAAGAAGATGCCCATGAGCCAGCAAGCGATTCTGGCGAAGCCTCGCCGAAACGTGGAGATGGTGCTGCTGGTGTTGGCACTTGGCGTCGGCATTGGGGCCCTTGCAATGACCAGTGTCGACAAGAAGGAAGCCCTCGACGTTGGATTCTGGCTTCAGGCCGGTACCTTGACGGCGCTGGCGGGGATCTTCCACGTCGTCCTGCGGTTCAAGGCAAGGTATGCGGATCCCGTGATCCTCCCGATTGTGGTGGCTTTGAACGGCCTCGGCATCGCCATGATCCGACGCTTGGATGCCTCAAACGGTACGACTGCCGGGGCTAATCAGCTCACTTGGACGATCGTTTCGGTCCTGGTCGCGGCCGCCGTTTTGTGGCTATTGAAGGACCACCGGCTTTTGCGCCGCTACACCTTCATTGCACTTGCGGTCAGCGCCGCCCTCCTTATCCTTCCCCTCGTGCCCGGCATTTCGGCCGGCGACATCAACGGCGCGAATGTCTGGATACGCCTCGGTTCACTGCAGTTCCAGCCCGGCGAGATCGTGAAGATTACGCTGGCCGTCTTCTTCGCGGGCTACTTGTCCTCCAACCGGGACTTGATCCTGCTGGCCGGCAGGAAATTCGGGCGCCTGCAGTTCCCCAGGATCAAGGACACCGGGCCCATGATCACCGCGTGGGCCGCGAGCGTGGGCGTACTGGTTTTCCAGCACGACCTCGGCATGTCCATACTGCTGTTCGGCCTATTTATCGTGATGATCTACGTTGCCACAAGCCGGGCCAGCTGGCTGGTCCTCGGCGTCGTGCTCATGCTTTTGGGCGGATACGCCGCGGCAAAGATTTTTTCCCATGTCGGCTTGCGCATTGACGCGTGGATCAACGCTTTCGACCCCCAGGTCTTCACCCGATTCCCCGGAGGCAGCGCCCAGATTGTCCAGGGCCTCTTCGGGATGGCCGACGGCGGCCTGATCGGCAAGGGCCTCGGGCTCGGGAGCCCTGACCTGGTGCCTTTCGCGAACAGCGACATGATCATCGCTTCCCTTGGTGAAGAACTCGGCCTGATCGGGCTGTTCGCGATCGTTCTCCTCTATTTGCTCCTTTTCACGAGAGGGTTCCGGGCCGCCCTGGGCATCCGGGATGCTTTCGGGAAGCTCCTTGCCTGCGGGCTGGCCTTCTCCATGGCCCTTCAGTGCTTCATCATTATCGGCGGCGTCACCCGCCTTATTCCCCTCACGGGGCTCACGACGCCGTTCCTCTCCGCTGGCGGGTCCTCCCTCCTCGCCAACTGGATCATCGTCGCCCTGCTGTTGCGGATCAGCGACGCTGCGCGCAGGCCCCAAACAGTTGCGTCCCAGACCGAACACGTTCCGGTCTGACACCCTTACGGACACCGGTCAGCTACCACGTGGCGTGCGGCCCAGCTAGTCCCACCGCCACCCTCGCCTCGCAAGGCCCCGCGGCCAGGGAACCCTCCCGGCGTGGGCCCTCGCAGTTGTTGTCGTTTTGGAGCCTCATAACGACAACAACTCCGAGCTAGTTGGGTTAGCCGCGCGCCGGCACCTTAAGTCGAAGTTACGCACTTAACAACAGGCAGCTACCCACAAGTTATCCACAGTTGGGGAAAAACCGTGCCTGCATAGTGGAAAACTCCCGGAACGGCGGGCCTCAAGGGGCAGCAAAGACAACGAACTACAGCGATGTGAGTTATTAACAATGTTGATAACTCTGTTGATACCGCGCTCTTTTGGCTGCGAACACTGAGGTTGTCCACACACCCCCGGATAACCCACTTCTTATCCACATACCCACAGGCGTGTGGGCAAAAGTTATCCACAGGTGTGGACGTTAATCGCAAGAGAAAAGCGCAGCCCCTGCCATCTCGCCCTACAGTGTCCATTCACCATCGAACTACAAGCTTGTAAGTTACGCACACTGTGGATAAGGCCTGTGGAAAACATATCCAAAAGTATTGACGGACCTGAAAGCGCAGTCCTAAGCTGGCGGTATTCAATGAACTAGTTGATAAACCATCTGCTTGAGTACGGCGGAGGACCCCGAAATCCGCGATCCTCAGGCCCGACCCACCAGGGGAGAAGCATGCCGGGCACGATTGCTGCAGCGGTGCTGGACCCGGAAGACCAGCTCAACAGGGCGTTCATGGCCCTCGCCGATCCTGTCCGCCGCAAGATACTCGCGCGGTTGGCCTTGGGCGATGCCACCGTCAACGAGATCGCCCAGCCCTTCACCGTCACCCTCCAAGCCATCTCCAAGCACCTTCAAGTGCTCGAGGGCGCGGGCCTCATCACAAGGAGCAGGGAAGCGCAGCGCCGTCCCTGCCATTTGAACACCACAGCGCTGGGTCCCTTGGCTGAGTGGATCGAGAACTACCGTCTTCAGGCCGAGGAACGTTTCGCCCGGCTGGACGAACTATTGGCCAGCACAACCGACAAAGACAGTCCCGAAAAGGAGAAGAACAATGAGCACCAACACAACAACCATTGACGTCGCCGCGGGCACGCCGTTCATCGATACGAGCCGCGACTTCGACGCCGCACCCTCGCGCGTGTTCCAGGCTTTCACGGACCCCGAACTCGTCGTCAAATGGCTGGGTCCGCGTCGCCTGGAAATGCGCCTGGAGTCATACGACGCGCGCACGGGCGGCAGCTACCGCTACACGCATGTGGACGAACAAGGCAACGAGTTCGGTTTCCGCGGGGTCTTCCACGAGGTCCAGGAGCCATTGCGGATCATCCAGACCTTTGAGTTCGACGGCGCCCCGGGGCAAGTCACGCTGGATACCACCAGGTTTGAAGACCTCGGAGGCCGCACGCGCGTAGTGCAGCACTCCGTGTTTCCTTCGGTGGAAGCTCGGGACATGGCAGTAGCCAGCGGCATGGATGCGGGCATCAAAGAGTCGATGGACCGCTTGGAGGAACTCCTGGGGTAAAGCCAGGGCGCTGTTAGCCCGCTGTGGCCCGAAGGACGGTAGCGAGGACCAGAATCCCGGCCACCAGGGCCATGCCTGCGGTCTGCAACAGCGCCTGGCGGGGTCCACGCGGAGCAAAGGCAATCACGGCGGCGCACAGGCCACCCGTGATCAGGCCGCCCAAATGGGCCTGCCAGGCAATGCCGGGGACAACGAAGCCAATCACGCCGTTGATGGCAATGAGGATCCACAGCTGCCGGGTGTCTCCGCCGCGCCGGCTTTGAACTACCAACAGTGCGCCAAAGAGGCCGAAGATGGCGCCGGACGCACCTTCCACTCCAGTGGGAGGCAAAACAGGTGTCAGAAGTAGGAAACCGACAGAGCCGCCAATGGCGGACAACAGGTAGACGGCCAGGAAGCGGATGCGCCCCAAGACCGGCTCCAGCACCTGGCCGAAAATCCAGAGCATGTACATGTTGAGCACGATGTGCAGGACAAAGCCCTGGGAATGGACAAAAGCGCTGGTCAGCATCCGCCAGGGTTCGAAGGCCCCGTATTGCGGAGCGGCGTAGACGGACGCAAAAGCGAGTTGATTCTCCACGACACCGCCGGGAATCAACCATTGCAGCACGTACACCAGGGCACACAGCCCGATAAGTATGTACGTCGCCAAAGGACGTCCTGTCGCAATGGCGCCGCCATAGGCGGAACGCACTGCCGGCGTCGAACGCTTCATTTCATTGACGCAGTCAATGCATTGGAACCCGACGGCGGCCGCCCGCTGGCACTCGGGGCATGCGGGACGCCCGCAACGCTGGCACCGCACATAGGAGGGCCTGTCCGGGTGCCTGGGGCACACCGGAATGTCTGCTGACGGCTCTGCCGCCGGGATTCCGTAACTCATATGCTGTTCAGGCTCCGGGGATCAGAGCTGGACAATGTCGATGCTGTTGATGACGACGTCTTCGACGGGGCGATCGCCCATGCCGGTGCGGACAGCCTCGATGGCGTCTACAACTTTCTTGGACTCTTCGTCTGCAACCTCACCGAAGATGGAGTGCTTGCCGAAAAGCCAGTCGGTGTTGACCGTGGTGATGAAGAACTGGGAGCCGTTGGTGCCCTTGCCCATCTGGATGCCGGCGTTGGCCATGGCCAGCTTGTAAGGGGCGTTGAAGTTGAGTTCCGGGTGGATCTCGTCGTCGAACTTGTAGCCCGGACCGCCGATACCGCGACCGAGGGGATCGCCGCCCTGGATCATGAAGTCTTTGATGATGCGGTGGAAAATCGTGCCGTTGTACAGCGGGGTACCAGTCTTGTCTTCACCGGTCTCCGGGTGCGTCCAGGACTTTTCGCCGGTGGCCAGGCCAACGAAGTTGGCTACCGTCTTGGGCGCGTGGTTGCCGAAGAGGTCAACCACGATGTCACCGAGGCTCGTGTGGAAAGTTGCTTTTGCGGTTGCGATGGTCATATCGCCATTGTTTCACGCAGGGTCAACGCCGGGGCGGCCAGGAGGGCGGTTCCGCGCTCGGTGAAATCTTCCATGAATCCGCTGGATGAATAGCCGGTGCCGAACAAGCGACGTAGGCTAACAACAAACGAGCATGTTGATCGGGAGGTAGTTGTGAAGAAATCGGACCGGATTGCCCGCGAACTTGAACACACCGTTGTGAATGGTGTCGAAAATGCCAAGGACTGGGCGACACCGCGCGTCGAAGCAGCTGTGAACTGGGCTGTTCCCCGCATCCAGCACGGAATCGACACCGCGTCGCCGAAGCTCCAGGAAGGCCTGAAATCGGCTGCCTACAACCTCGCCGACGGCGTTGCAACCGTCACGCCGAAGCTCCAGGAAGGCCTGGCGAACCTCGCGCCGAAGATCCACGACGTCGTCGAGGACGCCTCACCCAAGATCCAGGAAGCCCTTAACAAAGCCACCCCGGCGCTCAGCCACGCGCGGGACAAAGTTGTTGAGGAGTACTTGCCCAAGCTTTCGGAGCAGCTCGGGCAAGCCTCCGTGGTTGTGCACCAGGCCCTCGAGAATGCACCCGCGCAGGTGGACGCAGTCGCCCAGAAACTGGTGGACTCGGGAGTGGTTCACAATCTGCAGGAGCAAGCACAAGCCACAGGGGCCCAGCTGAAAGCCGCGGCCGAGGAAGCGTCCAAAACAGTCTCGAAAGAACTGGCCAAGACCCGGAAGCCCAAAAAGCGCGGTCTCCTGATCTTCACGGTCATTGCAGCAGCTGCCGCGGCCGGCGTCGCCGCATGGAAGGCCAGCCGTCCGGTGGAGGACCCGTGGAAGACCCCGGCCCCGGTAACGCCGTCGCCGGTGCCCGCCGCGGCAGCAGCCGAGAAGGTCGCTGACAAGGCGAACGAGGCCGCCACCAAGGTAGCTGACACTATTGACGACGTGAAACTCAACGTTGCTGATAAAGCCGAAGCCGTAGCCGAGAAGGCAAAGCACGCAGTCGAGGACGCTACGGACACTGCAGCAAAAGTGGCAACCGACGCCAAGACCGCGGTAAAGAACATCGCCGCCAGCCTCCACAAGGACGAAGCGGCCAAGGACCAGCCGGCCACAGACGAAGCCGGCAAGCACGAGGCCTAGGCAAATAGCCATATTCGCTCCACGTTGAAGGGATCCCGGTTCGCCGGGGTCCCTTCAATTGTTTGGCCACTTGTCACCGGAGGCTTCCTCACGTGACACCGCCCTGATGTTAGATTTATGGGGATGCCAGCCGATAGATCTTTCGTAGATGCAGCCACCAATGCAGCCGTCGCCCCCGTGAAGCCGAGCGTTTCAATCATCATCCCGGCGTACAACGAGGAAAGCGTCATACGGCAATGCCTGATCGCGGCCATCTACCAGTCAGTACCTGCGGACGAGATCATCGTCGTTGACAACAAGTCCACGGACCGCACCACCCAGATCGTCACGCAGATGCAGCAGGAATACCCGGAAAGCCCCATCATGCTGCTGAGCCAGTACAAAGCGCAGGGACTCATCCCCACCCGCAACTTTGGCCTCAATCGAGCCACGTCGGACATCCTCGGCCGGATCGATGCCGACTCCGTCGTTGAACCCGACTGGGTTGAGCAGGTCCAAAAGGCCTTCGCGGATCCCTCGGTGCAGGCGGCCACGGGTCCGGTGGTCTACTACGACATGCCGATGCGTCGATTCGGACTCAAGGCCGACGACAAAATGCGCCAGCTCATGCTTCGGCTTGCGAAGCACCAGTACCACTTCCTTTTTGGATCCAACATGGCGCTTCGCCGCTCCGCATGGGAAACCATCCGGGACGAAACCTGCCTGGATGAAAGGGACGAGATGCACGAGGACATCGATCTCTCCCTGCACCTTGCCGACCACGATCTCAGGGTGCAGTACTGGCCGCAGATGGTCTCTGGCATGTCTGCCCGCCGGCTCGAAGATTCACCGCGCGACTACCGCTATTACGTGACCCGCTTCGACCGCACCTACAAGGCACACAACGTCAAGAAGATGGCCTTGAAGGCCCCCATGGTGGTTTTCTTCTCGGTCTACTTCCCGGCCAAGCTTCTGCGGGCCATCCACACGGCCAATGCCGGCCAAGGCGTCCGCCGAGGCGGCCTCTAGCCACTCAGTCAGTGCCGAGTTCGGCGATCTTGCCCTCGGCGTCGCCCTTGCCGCTCCGCTGGCCGGCGACGACGACGGCGAGTCCAACCAGGATCAAGGCGAGTCCCGCATAGGTACCGGCCGGCAGGGTCTCGTGCAAGAAGACGGCAGCGAGAATGGCTGCGCCCGGAATCTCCAGCAGGATGATCATGGACACCAGGAGCGGGCTCATGGTCGCCAGGAGATGGTTGAAGGCGGTGTGGCCCACCAGTTGTGCACACACGGTGATGGCCACGATCCCCAGCCAGCCGCCGGCGTCGAACCCTACAAGCGGCTGGCCGCCCGTGATGGCGAGCACAGCGACGATGGCCGCACAGATCCCGTAGCAAAGCGTCGTATATGTTCCAATGCCCATGCTCTGGCGGGCTTTGCCTCCGGCCAAGGTATATAGGCCGGCCAGGGCGCCTCCGGCGAGGGCCAGGATGTCACCAAGAAAGGCTTTCGGGGAGGATCCCATATCGAAGCCCGTGATGGCGGCTACGCCGCCCAGCGCGATACCCAGGCCCACGAGGACCGGCCAGCGGTGCTTTGTGCCGCGGAGGAGCTGGAAAACGGCGATCCAGGCGGACTGCAGGCACACCAGGGCGGTAGCGGCCGCGACAGAGGTGAGTTGGAGCGCGGTGATGAAGCACGCGAAGTGGAAGGCCAGTGCCACTGCTGCAACAGCGGACCAGGTGAACTCGTTCCGGGTGATCTTGCGGAACTGGCGCGGCTCGCGGATCAGGACCGGCGAGGCCATGACGACCGCGGCGATCGCGTTGCGCCAAAAGGCGATAGCGAGTGCCGTGACGGAAGTAGCTCCAAGCGTTCCGGCGATGAGGGGTCCGGATGACGCGACGCCGAGCACACCCAAAGCAGCAACAATGAAGTTCACATTTCAACCTTAGTGGGGCGGTTAACGCAAAGAGTCCCGGTCACTTCTGACCGGGACTCTTTCCTATGGTGGAGGCACGGGGACTCGAACCCCGAACCCCCTGCTTGCAAAGCAGGTGCGCTACCAATTGCGCCATGCCCCCATAAGAAGCAACCCGTCCATACTACCCTAGTTCCTTCGATGGTTTTCGCCATCTCCAGGCGGGGCGCCTTTCGCTAGTCAACCGTGTCGGTTGCCTTGCTCCAGACTGTCTTCTGGGCTTCGGATTCCTGCACTTTTTTGTAGAGCAGGACGCCTGCGATCGCAGCTGCAACTACGAGCAACTTCTTCACATGCACCCCGTTCCGGTTCAGTTTCCTGAACCTTTAACAAAACCTGTGCAGGTTCCGTGGGCGTACCAGGACTTGAACCTGGGACCTCTTCGTTATCAGCGAAGCGCTCTAACCGCCTGAGCTATACGCCCCGATACCTCTTCGGGCCGAGACATGACTTTACAGCACATCCCGGCCCGATCTCAAATCGAGGTATTTTCACCACTGTTTTCCAGCAGTTTCCCCCAATTTCCGACCGACTGGGTCAGTCGTCGGTGAGGGTCACGCCAATGCCGCCCACGAGTGTTGCGGCAATGTTATAAAGCACGGCGCTCAGCATGGACAACGCAGTCAGTAGAACAACATTCACCACGGCAATGATGGTTGCGAAGGAGGCAACCTGGCCGAGGGATGCGACCTTCTTGAGTTCGAAGCCGCCGCTTTCCGAGCCCGCCAGGGTGCCGAGAAGGCTGTCCACCTGGTTGAAAATGCCGGTGAGGTCCAGAACGGTCCAAAGCACGATTGCGGCAATCACAGTCACAATGCCCAAGGCAACGGACAACAGGAATGCCATCTTCAGGACAGACCACGGATCAACCTTGCTGACGAGCAGGCGCGCGCGGCGAACCTTCGCCTTAGGTGCCGGCTTCACGAGTCCGGGGGCCCCGGCGGCGGGCCGCTGCTGGCCCTGCACGGGGCGCTGGCCGGGCGCGGCAGGACGCTGACCCGCCGGGCGCTGGGTTCCCGCGGGACGCTGGCCAGGAACGGCGGGACGCTGACCGGGAACCGCCGGGCGCTGGCCTGGGACCCTTTCCGCGCCAGTTCCTGCCGCACCCGAGGCGGATGCCGCAGGGCGCTGCTGGGGACGGGCCGGTGCGTCTACCCGTGGAGTAGCCGACGGCTGCCGCAATCCTCCAGGGACACCCGTGCGTGGCTTGGGATATGAGTCCGAATTGCTCACTCGTTACCTCCGGTATTGTCTTCGTTCAGCTCGACGCCGGACCCATTACCGGATCCTGCGGCCGATCCCGATTCGGCCGTCGCGGTCGCCTGATCGGCGCCGCCGTTTGCAGCCAACGTTACGTCATCGTCCGCCTCGGGCGTTCCTCCGGCGGGATTTTCGACGCTATTGACGCTTGAGGCGTCGTCGGTGCCCTCGCCCTGATCGTCGTCGGAGTCCTCGAGGCCGCGTTCGCTGTTGCGGGCCACCTCGATGATGCGGTCGTTCTTGTCAGGCTTCGCGAAGATGACGCCCATCGTGTCACGGCCCTTGGCAGGCACACCGGCCACGGCGGAGCGGACAATCTTTCCACCCTCCATGACCACCAGGACTTCGTCTTCTTCGTTGACGATCAACGCACCAACAAGGTCGCCTCGCTCTTCCTGAAGCTTGGCCACCTTGATGCCCAGGCCGCCACGTCCCTGGAGCCGGTACTCCTCGACGGCGGTGCGCTTGGCGTACCCGCCTTCGGTCACCACGAACACGAACGAACCGTCCTGGACCACGTCGGCCGCGAGGAGTTCGTCGTCTTCGCGGAACTTCATGCCGGTCACACCCGAGGTGGCGCGACCCATGGGGCGCAATGCCTCGTCGGTGGCCGTGAAGCGGATCGACTGGCCCTTGCGGGATACCAGGAGGAGATCGTCCGTTTCGGACACAAGCTGCGCCGAGACAAGCTCGTCCTCATCCCGAAGGTTGATGGCGATGACGCCGGCCGTGCGGTTGGTGTCGTAGTCTTCCAGGCGCGTCTTCTTCACAAGGCCGTTCTTGGTGGCGAGCACCAGGTACGGGGCTTGCTCGTAGTCGCGCAAGTCGAGGACCTGGGCGATGTGCTCGTCCGGCTGGAAGGCCAACAGGTTTGCCACGTGCTGTCCCTTGGCGTCGCGGCCGGCCTCGGCAAGCTCGTATGCCTTGGCCCGGTACACGCGGCCTAGGTTGGTGAAGAACAGCAACCAGTGGTGCGTCGTTGTGACGAAGAAGTGCTCCACGACGTCGTCGCCGCGAAGCTGAGCACCCTTGACCCCCTTGCCGCCCCGCTGCTGCGAACGATAGTTGTCGCTGCGCGTGCGCTTGACGTATCCGCCGCGGGTGATGGTGACCACCACTTCTTCCTCGGGGATGAGGTCTTCCATGGACATGTCGCCGTCGAAGCCCATGAGGATGTGGGTCCGGCGGTCATCACCGTGCTTCGCCACGATCTCGGCCAGTTCCTGGCTGATGATGTCGCGTTGGCGCTGTTCGGAGGCCAGGATCGAGTTGAATTCCGTGATCATGGCTTCAAGCTCGGCGTGCCTGTCCTGGATCTTCTGCCGTTCCAATGCGGCGAGCCGGCGGAGCTGCATGTCGAGGATGGCGCGGGCCTGGAGCTCGTCGATCTCCAGCAGACCCATCAGGCCGTCGCGGGCAGCCTCCGTGGTGTTGGAGGCCCGGATGAGTGCAATGACCTCATCCAGCATGTCCAGCGCCTTGAGCAGGGCGCGCAGGATGTGCGCCTCTTCCTCGGCCTTGCGCAGGCGGTAGCGGGTCCGGCGGACAATGACGCTCATCTGGTGGGCCACCCAGTGCCGGATGAAGGCGTCCAGGCTCAGCGTGCGGGGTACGCCGTCGACAATTGCCAGCATGTTGGCGCCGAAATTGTCCTGAAGCTGGGTGTGCTTGTAGAGGTTGTTGAGCACAACCTTCGCCACGGCGTCGCGCTTGAGCACGATTACGAGCCGCTGGCCTGTGCGGCCGGACGTCTCGTCGCGGAGGTCCGCGATGCCCTGGATCTTGCCGTCCTTGACCAGTTCGGCGATCTTGATGGCCAGGTTGTCCGGGTTTGCCTGGTACGGAAGTTCGGTGACCACGAGGCATGTGCGGCCCTGGAGTTCCTCGACGTTTACCACCGCGCGCATGGTGATGGAGCCGCGGCCAGTCCGGTACGCGTCCTCGATGCCCTTGTGACCGAGGATAGTGGCGCCGGTCGGGAAGTCCGGGCCCTTGATGCGTACAAGCAACGCCTCGAGCAGCTCTTCGCGGCTGGCTGTCGGGTTGGCCAGGTACCACTGCACGCCATCGGCAACTTCGCGGAGGTTGTGCGGCGGGATGTTAGTGGCCATGCCGACGGCGATGCCGGAGGAACCGTTGACCAGCAGGTTCGGGAAACGCGCCGGCAGGATGGTGGGTTCCTGGTTCTTGCCGTCGTAGTTGTCCTGGAAGTCGACGGTTTCTTCGTCGATGTCGCGCACCATCTCCATGGCCAGCTGGGCCATCTTGGTTTCGGTGTAACGCGGAGCCGCGGCGCCGTCGTTGCCCGGGGAGCCGAAGTTACCCTGCCCAAGAGCGAGCGGATAGCGCATCGTCCAGTCCTGGATGAGGCGGACCAAGGCATCGTAGATCGCGGTGTCACCGTGCGGGTGGTATTGGCCCATGACCTCGCCCACCACGCGGGCGCATTTGTTGAACGAGCGGTCCGGGCGGTAACCGCCGTCGAACATCGCGTAGAGCACTCGGCGGTGGACAGGCTTCAGGCCGTCGCGGACGTCCGGAAGCGCACGGCCAACGATCACGGCCATGGCATAGTCCAGGTAGGAACGCTGCATTTCCGTCTGCAGGTCCACCTGGTCCACGCGGTCAGTCAGCACGTCGCCCTCAAGTACGGGTTCCGGAATGCCGGCCGACTCGGCGGGAACCTCAGGTGTTTCTTCACTCATGGTTTATGATTTCCGTTTCAGGTATATGTCAGTACTGGAATATTCCTAGGGCTTTTGAAGTCTCTAGATATCCAGGAACCTGACGTCCTTGGCGTTCTGCTGAATGAAGTTCCGGCGCGACTCCACGTCCTCGCCCATCAGCACGGAGAAGGTCTGGTCCGCCGCCAAGGCATCGTCCATGGTGACTTGCAGGAGCGTGCGGTGGTCCGGGTCCATGGTGGTGTCCCAGAGTTCGGTGTAGTCCATTTCGCCGAGGCCCTTGTAGCGCTGGATGCCGTTGTCCTTCGGGATCCGGCGGCCGGCGGCCTGGCCGGAGACCAGCTTGGCGTCTCGTTCACGGTCGCTGTAGACGTAGTCGTGAGGGGCGTTCGACCATTTGATGCGGTACAGCGGCGGCTGGGCCAGATAGACATAGCCGTTCTCGATCAGCGGACGCATGTAGCGGAACAGCAACGTCATCAGCAGCGTCGTGATGTGCTGGCCGTCCACGTCGGCATCGGCCATCAGGACGATCTTGTGGTACCGCAGCTTGGAGATGTCGAAGTCCTCGCCGATGCCCGTGCCGAAGGCCGTGATCATGGACTGGACTTCATTGTTGCCGAGCGCCTTGTCCAGGCGGGCGCGCTCGACGTTCAGGATCTTTCCGCGCAACGGCAGGATGGCCTGGGTCTCGGGGTTGCGTCCGCGCTTGGCCGAACCGCCGGCGGAGTCACCCTCCACGAGGTAGACCTCGCAGCGCGCGGGATCCTTTGAGGAGCAGTCGGACAGCTTGCCCGGCATACCGAAGGATTCCAACGGGCTCTTGCGACGTGCGTTGTCGCGGGCTTTGCGGGCGGCCATGCGGGCCTGTGCCGCCTGGACAGCTTTGCGGATGACGTCTCGCGCCGGGCCCGGGTTTCGTTCCAGCCAGTCGCCAAGCTGGTCGGTGACCACCCGTTGGACGAAGCCCTTGACCTCCGAGTTGCCCAGTTTGGTCTTGGTCTGGCCCTCGAACTGCGGTTCCGACAATTTCACGGAGATGACGGCTGTGAGGCCCTCCCTGATGTCGTCACCGGTCAGGTTGTCGTCCTTTTCCTTGATGATGGTCTTTTCGCGCGCGTAGCGGTTGATGAGTGAGGTCATCGCGGCACGGAAACCTTCTTCGTGGGTGCCGCCCTCGTGGGTGTTGATGGTGTTGGCGTACGTGTGGACGCTCTCGGAATAGGCCGTGGTCCACTGCATCGCGACCTCGACGGCGATGTGCCGCTCAGTGTCCTCGGTTTCGAAGGCGATGACGTCCTCGTGGACGACGTCGACCTTCTTGTTCGAGTTGAGATGCTTCACGTAGTCGAGCAGGCCGTCGTCGTATTGATAAACGACCGTGCGGTGTTCGGCCGCCACTTCGCCTTCAGTCGCCACTGCGTCAAGATCCAGGTCGTCGTCGCCTACTCCTGCGACGGGACGCTCGTCCGTGAGGGTGATGCGCAGGCCCTTGTTGAGGAAGGCCATCTGCTGGAACCGGGCGCGGAGGGTTTCGAAATCGAAATCGGTGCTCTCGAAGATGGTGCCGTCCGGGTAGAACGTCTGGGACGTTCCGGTCTGGTCCGTTGCTTCGCCCTGGACGAGTCCACCCTGCGGCTTGCCGCCGTCGGCGAAGCTCATCCGCCAAACGTGGCCCTGGCGACGCACCTCGGTGTCTACCCTGCGCGAAAGCGCATTGACGACGGAAATACCGACGCCGTGAAGGCCACCGGATACGGCATAGCCGCTGCCGCCGAACTTGCCGCCCGCGTGCAGGATGGTCATGACAACTTCGACGGTTGGCTTCTTCTCCGTGGGGTGCATGTCCACCGGGATGCCGCGGCCATCGTCCACGACCTTCACGCCGCCATCGGCCTGCAGAGTCACCTCGATGTGGCTGCAGTACCCGGCAAGGGCCTCGTCCACCGAGTTGTCCACCACTTCGTACACCAAGTGGTGGAGGCCGCGCGGGCCTGTGGATCCGATGTACATACCCGGGCGCTTACGCACCGCTTCGAGACCTTCAAGAACGGTAATGTCGCTCGCACCGTACTCCTTGGACCCCGAGGGTGTGTCAGGCTTATGGGCGTTCTCCTTCGCGGGATCTACTGCCAAGGTCTCTGCATTGTCGTTAGCCACAGGCGCTTTCGACTCCTCCGTGTTCGATGGTCGCCGGCCGTCACCGCACCAAGGAAGCACGTCCGTCAGGACACACCACAGGGATACGGCAGCCGCCAACAGGGACGTCACTGCTAACGCCGGCTACTTCGTCAATGGCGGATCCGCTTATACAAGTGCTGTTCAGCAGAGCCAATCAACGTTCACCGGCGCCCAGTTGTCTATGCCGATTCTATCGTGACTGGGCGCAGTTCCTTGCAAAACCCGGCCCTTATGCTCAGGAAAGTAGCTCTGGGAGGCCGCTGGCCCCATCTGCAAGCCGCCAAAAGAGCACCCTCTAGGGAGCTGTACGGTCCGGGGAGGTTTCTCGCCCCTGTGCGCCGTTCAAGCAAATGCGCCGATACGGGTGCCGGGGAAGTTACCCGTAGGTATCCCGAGGGCCCCGCCCATTGACGCTTCGGCCGCCCTTCCGCCAACTCGGTGCAGTGGGGGCGAGCACCTGAATGGAGGTCACCACTCCGTCTCCGAGTTCCTTTCGGAACATGTCCAGGAGGCTGGTACTCAGGAGCCTGAGCTGCGTTGCCCACGCCGTGGAATCGCAGCGGACATGGAGCGTGGTGTCGGTGAAGCTCTCCGGAGTGCAATGCGCGGAGATCTCCGGTCCTACCAAGGCATCCCATTCGGCCATCACGGAACCGACGGCCACGGGAGACGTCCAGCCGCGTTCAGCCACGAGCCTCCCGACGACTTTCCCCAAGCCAAGCGGATCCCGGCCGCTACCGTGGAATTGGCTGAATCCACGGGTGTCGCGGACGCCCTTGCGTTTGGGAGCGGCGCCCGTCCGCGGGGCAGCGCGGCGGATTTCGCCACGCGCTGCGGCCGCTTCGCGCATCCGGTTCAACGCTGATTGGGCAGCGTCGATCTCGTCAGGGTCCCTGTCCGGCTGGCGTCCGCCGGGGCTATCCTTCTCCATCAATGCCTCCGGGCACAACCTTCACGCGCCGCCCCGCCAGTTCCTCGGGAATGTCGGCGTCGACGGCGGCCGTCACCAGAACCTGTTCGGCACCGGCCACTATTGCAGCCAGTTTACGCCTGCGCTGCACGTCCAGTTCAGCGAACACATCGTCGAGGATGAGGATCGGAGCAGAACCGCCGGTTCGGGTGTCATCGAGCATGACGTAGTAGGAGGCCAAGCGCAGGGAGAGGCACATGGACCATGTTTCGCCATGGGAGGCATAGCCCTTGGCCGGGGCTTGGCCCAGAACCAGCTCGAGTTCGTCGCGGTGGGGTCCGACCAGGGAGATTCCGCGCTCCAACTCCTTCCGGCGCGAGGCAGCGAAAGCCTGGACATAGCGCTCGGTGAGTTGTTCCACGGACAATGTGCGGAGGTCCTCAACCCCTTCCGAACCTTCCGCGAGACCCTCGGCGGGACCGCCGTCGTCGTCCAACACGCCCTGGATGGTAGATCGATAGACCGCGCCCGCTTCCTTCGATCCGTCGGTCAGCTGGGCGTATGCGCTCTTGAGGTGGGGTCGAAGCAGTTCCACGAGTTCCAGCCGTGCATGCAGGAGCTCGGCACCGGCCCGCGCCATGTGCTGGTCCCACACATCGAGCGTTGCTTCGTGGCCTGAGGTGAATTTCCCGGTGCGGGCAGATTTCAACAAAGCGTTGCGCTGTTTGAGCACGCGGTCGTAGTCGCTGCGGGTGGCCGCGTGCACCGGCATGAGGCTGACCAGCAGTTCGTCCATGAAGCGCCTGCGGTTGGACGGATCACCCTTGACCAAGGCAAGGTCTTCCGGGGCGAAAAGCACCGTCTGGCAAATGCCCAGGATGTCGCGGGCGCGCACAGGATTTCCGCGGTTGATCCGGCCGCGGTTGGCACGGCCGGCGTTGATCTCGAGTTCGACCACGGTCGATTGTTCACCGCGAACAAGCTTCGCCCGGATCAAGGCGCGCTCCGTGCCGAAGCGCAGGAGGGGCGCATCCGTACTCACGCGGTGCGAACTCAAGGTGGCCAGGTATCCGATGGCCTCCATGAGGTTCGTCTTGCCGATGCCGTTGGACCCCACCAGGACCGTCACACCGGGACCGAGCTTGAGGTCAACCTGCGCGTAGCTGCGGAAATCGGTCAGCGAAAGATGTTCGAGGTACACGCGTACTGCTGGTGGGCCGGGGCCTAGTTGGCCGGACGGGTGGCGTGGCCGCCGAATTGGTTGCGCAGCGCAGACACCATCTTCATGGCCGGGGAGTTGTCTTCACGCGAGGAGAAACGGGCGAAGAGCGCAGCGGTGATTGCCGGCGCAGGGATCGCGTTGGCAATGGCTTCTTCAACGGTCCAGCGGCCTTCACCGGAGTCCTCGACGTAGTCTCCGATGGAGGCCAGTCCCGGATCTTCGTCCAAGGCTTTGACCATGAGGTCCAGTAGCCAAGAACGGACAACGGTGCCTTTTTGCCACGCACGGAAGGTGCCGGGAAGGTCTTTGATGATGTCCTTGGCGGCGAGCAGTTCGTAGCCCTCGGCGTAGGCCTGCATCAGGCCGTATTCGATCCCGTTGTGGACCATCTTGGCGTAGTGGCCTGCTCCAACGCCGCCGACGTGGACGAAGCTGTCGGCACGATCGCCTTCGGGACGGAGTGCGTCGAACACCGGCATGGCGAGTTCGATGTCTTCATCCGCGCCGCCTGCCATGAGTCCGTAGCCGTTCTGCAAGCCCCAGACCCCTCCTGAAACACCGCAATCGGCGAAGCGGATGTCCTTGGAGGCCAGGAAAGTGGCGTGTTTTTGGTCTTCAGTAAAGCGCGAGTTGCCGCCGTCGATCACCATGTCCCCGGCGGAAAGCTTCTCGCCGAGTTCGCTGATCACGGCATCGGTGATCTCGCCGGAGGGAACCATGACCCAGACCAGGCGCGGCGCCGGAAGGGCAGCGATCAGTTCGTCAACGGACGCGACGTCGGCGATGTCCTGATTGCGGTCGAAGCCAGTGACCTCGATTCCGCCCTTCCGCATGCGTTCGCGCATGTTGAAACCCATTTTTCCAAGGCCGATCAGTCCGATGTGCACGGGGTGAACTCTTTCCTGCGTTGGTGGTTTTGGTCTTGACCCGACTGACTCGCATTTGTTGTCGTTTTGGGCGCCCAGAACGACAACTAATGTGAGCTAGTTGGGGAGGCGGACAGGCATCACGAGGTAGCGGTAGTCGCCTTTGTCATCGCCGTCGGCGTCAACCTGGGCGGTGATCATGGCCGGCTTCGGTGCCGTGGTGAAGGAGAAGCGCACGAACTTGGTCTCGATCACGCTCAGGCCTTCCACCAGGTAGTGCGGGTTGAACGCTACCGTGATGTCTTCGCCGCTGAGCTGGGCTTCCAGTTCCTCGGAGGCCTGCGCATCTTCGCCGGTACCGGCGTCCAGACTCAGCTGGCCCTGCGTGAACGCCAGGCGAACCGGGGTGTTCCGTTCGGCCACCAAGGACACGCGGCGAACGGCTTCAACGAGTTCCTGCGTTTGGACCGTTGCGTGGATCGGCGTGGAATCCGGGAACAAGGACCGGATCTTGGGGTAGTCGCCGTCAACGAGCAATGAAGTGGTGGTGCGCCCACCGCTTTCGAAGCCAATCAGGCGGCTGTCGTCGTCGGCGAGGGCGAGATGGATGTCGCCGCTGCCGCCGAGAGTCTTGGCTACCTCGTTGAGGGTCTTGGATTTCACCAAGGCACTCGTGGAAATTCCCGGGGTGACGGGCTTCCACGGTACTTCCCTCATGGCGAGGCGGTACCGGTCCGTGGCGAGGAGGGTGATCATGTCATCCTCGATCTCCATCCGGACACCGGTGAGGATCGGCAGGGTGTCATCCCTGCTGGCGGCGATGATGACCTGCGAAACGGCCTGGGCGAAGGCGTCGCCGGGCAGGGTTCCGCTGATGGCGGGAAGCGCCGGAAGCGGCGGATATTCGGATTCCGGCATCGTGGCGAGATGGAAGCTGCTTCGGCGGCATGTGAGGGTGACCTTGCTGCCATCGGTTTCGATGTCGACGGGAGCCGAGGGCAGGCTGCGGCAGATATCGGCCAGGAGCCGTCCGGAAACCAGGATGGTTCCTTCGGTGGTGATGTCAGCTGGAATCTCGAGACGGGCGGAGGTCTCGTAATCGAAGCTCGAGAGGCTCACTGTTCCGGCTTCCGCCTTGAGCAGGAGACCTGAGAGTACCGGGACGGGCGGCCGCGGAGACAAGGACCGGGCTGTCCATGTGACGGCTTCTGCCAGGACATCCCGCTCGACTCTGAACTTCACGGAAGGGTGCCGCCTTTCATTGCTGCTGCCAGTGTTCCACCGGAAACTCCCCCAGGAGCCCCGAAAACCAGCGCCCGGAACCCGAACGCTGCATGGTCCGCACTGAGCGAACTACAAAGCAGCGCCAAGGATGGACGCGATGCAGACAGCTTAGCCGGAACTTCGGGCATTAACCCATCCCCGGCCTGCTGGCTTGTGGTTCGAAGCAGCCACGGGCTGCGTCGGTGGGTGGGCGGAAGGAGATTGTTATTTGAGGGAATTCATTTTTTTGGGATTAGTAGTGTTAATAACCCCTGTGGAAACTGTGGATAACCGTCCCTGGACCCGCAGTTCCGCGGTTAAGGCCTGTTCACGATATGTGGGTGACAGGGGTTTTAAACAGGGTGTGGACGTGGATAACCCCCAGGGCCGTTTTTAACGATCCACAGACGGCTTAAGGGTTTTAAGCCCATTAACCGCGCTTGTCCCCTTAAGTATCCACAGGCTTATCCACATGCGCCTGTTAATAAGGTATGTAGTACCTCGAGCGAGCCGGCTCAGGAATCGCGTTGCTGCTGCTTGATGCGGTTGGTCAGCTCAGTCACCTGGTTGTAGATCACACGGCGCTCGGCCATCAGTTCGCGAATCTTGCGATCTGCGTGGATCACTGTGGTGTGGTCGCGGCCGCCAAGCTCCTGGCCGATCTTCGGCAGGGACATGTCGGTGAGCTCGCGGCACAAGTACATGGCGATCTGCCGTGCGGTCACCAAGGTGCGCGTCCGGGACTTGCTGCAAAGCTCTTCCATGCTGAGCTTGAAGTACTCGGCCGTCTGCTTCAGGATCTGGTCGGCCGTGATCTCCTGGGCGCCGTCGTCGGTGATCAGGTCCTTCAGCACCATTTCGGCGAGGGCCACATCCACGGGCTGGCGGTTGAGGCTGGCGAAGGCAGTGACGCGGATCAGCGCGCCTTCGAGCTCGCGGATGTTGCTGGAGATCTTGGAAGCGATGTACTCCAAGGCGTCGTCAGGTGCGGACAGTCCCTCGCTCTGGGCCTTCTTGCGGAGGATCGCAATACGGGTTTCGAGTTCCGGCGGCTGGATATCGGTCAGCAGGCCCCACTCGAAGCGGGACTTCATGCGGTCCTCGAAGCCGGCAAGCTGCTTGGGCGGGAGGTCCGAGGTGATGACCACTTGCTTGTTGTTGTTGTGCAGTGCGTTGAAGGTGTGGAAGAACTCTTCGAGCGTCCGGTCCTTGCCAGCCAGGAACTGGATGTCATCGATCAGGAGCACGTCGACGTTGCGGTACGTGGTCTTGAAGCTGGCGCCTTCGTCGTCCCGGATGGAGTTGATGAAGTCGTTGGTGAACTCTTCGGAATTCACGTAGCGCACCCGGATGCCGCTGTAGAGCCGGCGGGCGTAGTGGCCGATCGCGTGCAGCAAGTGCGTCTTGCCGAGTCCGGAGTCACCGTAGATGAAAAGCGGGTTGTAGGCCTTTGCCGGTGCTTCCGCGACCGCGACGGCGGCAGCATGGGCGAAGCGGTTGGAAGAGCCTATGACGAAGGTGTCAAAGACGTACTTCGGGTTCAGCCGGCCGAATTCGTGCGAAGTACTCGGCGGGGTGGGCTGTGGCTTGGATTCCACGGCCAGGTCGTTCACGGAGGAGAGTTCGACGGCGGGGGCCGGCTCTTCGTGGATGGGCACTAGATCCGTGTCGACGTCGATCGCGCACCGGATGTCGTCGGAAAAGACGCTGCGGAGGGCGTCATCGAGGGCGTCCTTGACTTGCGTCTGGAGAACCTCGCGGGTCAACTCGTTGGGTACGGCCACCAGGAGCGTGGAGCCGATCAGGCCCTGTGCCTGGGCAAGGATAACGAAACCACGCTGCCGGGGTGTGACGCGATCGTCTTGTTCCAGCAGGCTCAGCACCCGCCGCCAGGAACTTCCGACCGTGTTGGCGTGGTTGGCTTCGTCTACCGTCATCAATTGGTTCCCTCGAGTGCTTGCTTGCCTGGATTGCGGCAGCCGAAGGTCCAAACCATGAGTGGATTCCGAACCGAATCCACAGGGTTATGCACAGTCCGTGGATAATCGGCTACTGAGACACTCTAGGGGATGGAAACTCCAGAAGATAGCTGGGAAGAGGCTTGTGGATAATTACACCGTTGTGGTTCTGAAACGGGGTCTGTGACCGGCTTCATCCACAGGCTGGGGGTGTACTTAGCCACAGCTGGGGATAGCGGGCACCGAGGTTCCCAGTTTGACCTTGGGGGTCTTTTTGCCCTAACGTTGTGAAGTCCTATGTGTCCGCTTTTTGACCACCCGCACTTCCGGTAAATCCGGCGTTGGGCGGCGGCGGATACTCAATAAACTTAGCGTCGGCCAGTTCTTCCCCTTTTGATCGGGTGGGCGCACCTTTGATCCACTGGAGTAACTAACGTGAGCAAGCGGACTTTTCAGCCGAATAACCGCCGTCGGGCCAAGAAGCATGGCTTCCGCCTTCGTATGCGCACCCGTGCCGGCCGCGCCATCCTGGCCGCCCGTCGTGGCAAGGGCCGCGTCGAACTGTCGGCCTAAATAACTGACTCGTCGGTCAGCCTTCCAAGCGAGTCAATAGGTGCTAGCCACCCGTAACCGTCTGCGGACTTCTACCGACTTTTCAACAACTGTACGTTCCGGCGTCCGCAATGGACGCCGGAACTTAGTGTTATATACGGCACCTATCGGTGCCGGAGAACCGAGCCGCATCGGCTTCATCGTTTCCAAAGCTGTCGGGAACGCTGTGACCAGGAACCTCGTTAAGAGGAGACTGAGAGAAGCAGGTGCTTTGTCCTTGAAAAGGCATGGCACGGGTCTTGCTGTTGTGGTCCGGGCGTTGCCGGCGGCTGCGACGGCGAGCTGGGACCAGCTGTTGACGGATTACAACGCCGCCTTGGCGGCAACCACGAAACGGCTCGGCGGATCCTCTCCGCGGGTTGTTTCGCCCACCCAGGGCACCACAACGGAAGGGACACCGCGTGCATGAGCTGAGCTCCGCCGTCGTCCGCTTCTTTAGAGTCGCTCCGAGGATCCTCGGAACATTTCTGTGGGAGCTGCCGCGCAACGTCCTCATCATCTTGTTGAAGACGTACCGCAAGATCATCTCTCCCTTATACGGCCAGGTATGCCGGTTCTTCCCATCCTGCTCGGCATATGCCCTCGAAGCGGTGACGGTACATGGTGCCGTCAAGGGAAGTTGGCTCGCAATGCGGCGCCTTGCGCGGTGCCACCCCTGGAACGCCGGCGGCGTGGACCACGTCCCCGCCGGACATCGTCACTGGCCCGAAGGCCAGACGCCCACAATTGTTGTACTGAACAACCCGGACCAGTTCCTGGCTGTGTGGTCTGATGAAGACGGTCGCCGCACAGCGGCCTGAGGAAATAGGGAAAACGTATGGACATCTTTGGAACAATTCTGGCCCCGTTCAAGTGGCTAGTGTCCGCGATCATGCTGGGGTTCCACGACGGGCTGAGTTTCATCGGCCTGCCGCCGGAAAACGGCTGGACCTGGACACTGTCCATCATCGGCCTGGTGCTGGTGATCCGTGCCGCCCTGATCCCTGTCTTCGTCAAGCAAATCAAGGCACAGCGCGGTATGCAGCTGCTTCAGCCCGATCTGAAGAAGATGCAGGCGAAGTACAAGGGGAAGACGGACCAGCTCTCCCGCCAGGCGATGGCGCAGGAACAGATGGCGCTGTACAAGAAGCACGGCACCAACCCGTTCTCCGCTTGTCTGCCCATGCTGATCCAGATGCCGTTCTTCTTCGCGCTGTTCCAGGTGCTTTCCGGTATTACCCAGGCCCGCCAGGCCGGCCAGGGTATTGGAGCCTTGAGCCATGAGCAGGTGGTGCAGTTCGACGAATCCAGCATCTTCGGCGCTCCCCTGTCCGCGTCCCTGCTTCACGGCGGCCCTGCGGGTACCGACCAGACGGTTGTGTGGATACTCTCCATCGTGATGATCCTGGCCATGACGGCGTCGCAGTTCATCACGCAGAAGCAGATCATGGCCAAGAACATGTCCGAAGAGGCCATGGCCAGCCCGTTCATGCGCCAGCAGAAGATGATGCTATACATCCTGCCGCTCGTCTTCGGCGTCGGTGGCATCAACTTCCCGATCGGTGTGCTCATCTACTGGACCACTACCAACCTGTGGACCATGGGCCAGCAGTTCTTTGTCATCCGCCGCATGCCGACGCCGGGATCCCCCGCAGCCAAGGCACTCGCTGAGCGTCGCGCCGCCAAGGGCCTGCCGTCCATCCCGCTCCTGGGCGGCAAGAAGGACGCAGACGTCGCTGCCGAGGTGGCCGCCGTCGAGGTCAAGGCACAGCAGCGCATCCAGCCACAACGTAAGAACAGGAAGAAGAAGTAATGTCTGTTGAAAGCACCGAAGAGGCAACGGCCGCTGCCGCCGAGGAATTGGCAGAAGCCACAGAAGAAACTTCCGAAGAGGGCGCTGTTGCCGGTAAGGGCACTTCCGTGAGCCGCCTCGAGGAAGAGGGCGACGTCGCCGCAGACTACCTTGAGGAACTTCTCGACATTGCCGACATCGACGGCGACATCGACATTGAGATCCGCAATGGCCGCACCTACATCTCGATCGCAGCCGAAGACGACTCCGAGGGCCTTGAGAGCCTGGTAGGACGCGACGGTGAAGTGCTCGAAGCCCTTCAGGAACTCGCGCGCTTGTCCGTGCTGTCCGCGACCGAAAACCGCTCCCGCCTGGTGCTCGACATCAATGGCTACCGCAAGGAGCGCGCCGGCGATCTGCAGCAGATTGCCGAAGACGCCGTGGCGAAGGTCAAGGAAACCGGCGCCCCTGTGGCACTCGAACCCATGAGCGCCTACGAACGCAAGATTGTGCACGACGCTGTTGCGGACCTCGGTTTCGTCTCCGAGTCCGAGGGCGAAGGCGCCGGCCGCCACATCGTGGTTTCGGCCGACTAACGGATCATGGTTGAAATCACGGCAGCCGAACTGCAGGCGGCAGAGAAGATTTTCGGTGACCGGCTTGGCCTCGCCCAGCGGTACGTAGAACATTTGGCCACATCGGGAACCGAGCGCGGGCTGATTGGCCCGCGCGAGGTTCCCCGCCTATGGAGCCGGCACGTTCTCAATTGCGCCGTCATCGAGTCCGCGATTGCCCACGGAAGCCATGTTGCGGACGTCGGTTCCGGTGCGGGGCTTCCCGGCTTGTGCTTGGCGATTGCACGTCCCGATCTTGAACTCACGCTGATCGAGCCGCTGGAGCGGCGCGTCATTTGGCTTCAGGAAGTGGTGGACGACCTCGGGCTGGGCAACGTCACGGTCATGCGCACCCGCGCCGAGCTCGCAGTGGGCATGGTAGACGCGGACGTTGTCACGGCGAGGGCTGTCTCTGCCCTGTCCAAGCTTGCCGGCTTGACCATTCCTTTGCTTAACGGCAAGGGTGAAGTGGTTGCGATCAAGGGCCGCAGTGCTGCCGAGGAGATTGAGCAAGCAGCAAAAGTGATCCGCAGGCTCGGCGGCGTGGAAACGTCCGTTGTGGTTTGTGGGCAGGAGCTCCTGGAAGAACCCACCACAGTGGTGAGGATCGTCGTTAACAAACAGCGGAAGATCGCTTAGCTTCGGCGCTGTGTCCCGCGTGTCCGCAACTGAGCGGTTAAGCTAGAGAACGGCAGCTAGAGCCGAATGAGAGTGAGAGTGTCACAGTGGGCAGTAGCGAAACCTCCACCCAGCGGATCCCGCCATTTATTTCCTTGGGGTCGGCTCGGGCCATGGCTGCACCCTCGGCGTCTTTTGAATCTGCGCTGATGCGTACGAATTCGGTTGCGAACGCCGCTGTTTCACGTGAAACGCTGATCGTCGGACACGACAACGTCATGGACTCCATCGACGACTCCAGCCCTATCGCGCGGCAGCTCGCCAACGAGACCCGACGGCGCGAGCGCCTGGTGGGACGCGAGCTTCCCAAGCCGGAGAAGACCCGTATTTTCACCGTCTCCAATCAAAAAGGCGGCGTCGGAAAGACCACGACGACGGTCAATATTGCGGCTGCCCTCGCTTCCGCTGGGCTCAACGTCCTGGTGATCGACATCGATCCTCAGGGAAATGCGTCCACCGCGCTGGGTATTGAACACCACGCCGACGTCGACAGCATTTATGATGTGCTGATCAACGACCTTCCGCTGCGTGACGTTGTGGCTCCTTGCCCTGATATTCCGAATCTCATCTGTGCGCCGGCGACCATTCACTTGGCGGGCGCCGAAATCGAACTGGTCTCCCTCGTGGCACGCGAGCAGCGCCTGCGCCGGGCAATCGATGTCTATTCGAAGGAGCGCGCGAAGAACGGTGAAGGTCGCCTGGACTTCATCTTCATCGACTGCCCGCCCAGCCTGGGCCTGCTGACCGTCAACGCCTTCTGCGCGGCCAGCGAGGTACTCATCCCGATCCAGTGTGAGTACTACGCCTTGGAGGGCCTGAGCCAGCTCCTCAAGAACATCGAAATGATCCAGAAGCACCTCAATGCTGATCTGGTCGTTTCCACCATTCTCCTCACCATGTACGACGGCCGCACCAATCTGGCCGCGCAGGTGGCTTCCGAAGTCCGTCAACATTTCCCGAACCAGGTTCTTGGCGCAGTAGTTCCCCGCTCCGTGCGTATCTCGGAGGCTCCGAGCTACCAACAGACGGTAATGACCTACGATCCGTCTTCCAGCGGCGCGTTGTCCTACATGGAAGCCGCCGCGGAAATCGCCGAGCGCTAGACTTCCTTAATCACTGCAATATCCTTGGCGGGCTCTATTCTTGCCATTCCACCGGAGGGACATACTAATGAGCGAAAAGCGACGAGGCCTGGGTAGGGGTCTTGGGGCTCTCATTCCCAGCTCCGCTTCGGCCGGTGCATCGGGCAATGGCGTTCCGGCGTCCCGCCCCGTAGACCTCTTCTTCCCTGAGGCGCGCAAAGCCCCGGAGGCGGTGGATACGCCTGAGGTGCCTGAAACCGAAGTAGCGAAGAGTTCGCCTTCGCGAGGCTCTTCGCCCAAGAGTACGACGGCGGCAAAGACGCCTGCTGCGAAGTCGCCATCCGCGAAGGTCACCACTGGTGAAGACCCGTCCGCGTCCGAACCGTCCGAGGCTCCTGCCGCTGCTGCTGGGAAAGCAGTTTCTGAATTCGCTCCGACAGAAGCGTCCGAGGTCCAGCTGGTCGAGGTTCCCGGCGCGCGCTTTGCCGAAATCCCGGTCGGGGACATTCATCCCAACCGCAAGCAGCCCCGCAGCGTCTTCGATGAGGACGACATGGCGGAGCTGGTTCACTCCGTCAAGGAAATAGGCGTTCTCCAGCCAATTGTTGTACGTACTTCAACCGAAAAGGGTGGAGAACCGTATGAGTTGGTGATGGGTGAGCGTCGATGGAGGGCTGTACAGGCTGCCGGGCTCGAAACTATCCCGGCGATTGTCCGCGATACCAACGATGACGATCTCCTCCGTGATGCTTTGCTGGAGAACCTCCACCGGAGCCAACTGAACCCCTTGGAAGAAGCAGCTGCTTACCAGCAGCTCCTGGAAGACTTCGGCACCACACACGAGCAGCTGGCTGATCGAATCGGACGTTCGCGTCCCCAGGTGTCCAACACGCTCCGTCTCCTCAAGCTTCCTCCCTTGGTGCAACGGCGCGTTGCAGCCAGCGTGCTCTCGGCCGGCCACGCTCGTGCGCTGCTCGCTCTCCCGGACGCAGCCGCGATGGAGCGTCTCGCGCAGAAGATTGTCTCCGAGGGTATGTCGGTACGGGCTACCGAGGAAGCAGTGGCGTTGTACCAGGATCCTACGGTGCCGCCCAAGAACAGCATCCCTCGCCCCAATGCACGCCATGAGCGTCTCGACTACCTTGCTTCCTCTCTTTCGGATCGACTCGACACTAACGTCAAGATCACCTTGGGTGCGCGTAAGGGGCGGGTCAGTATTGAGTTCGCGAGCGTTGAAGATCTGAACCGCATCATGGATGTATTGTCGCCCGGGGACGAAGGCTAGTCGCTGGATCTCTACGGAATTGGGGTTTGCTTCTAAAGAGGCAAGCCCCCTTTTTCGTTTAACGGTCGATCGAGGCGGGAATCGACATTCGGAGGATATCCGGCCACGTTTGTCGTCCTGACTGGCGACGATTCGCTCCCCGGATGCCCTCGATGTGCATCCGGGGGCTGTGGATGGCTTTTGCAGCAAACTGGGATCCGTTTGCCTTTCTGCAAACGGGGTCAGGTGACGGCCGCCCTTGGCTGGAATGGAGCAGGCCGCCACCCGCGCTTCTCAACGATGCTTCGCTGTAAGACTTTCCGCTGCGTCTTATCCCTCGTACGTGGCGCGCCTTCGCGCACGCGGGGTCGGCGGCAAGCGATCTTCCCGTTTGGAACGATCGGGGCTGCTGCGGATCTAGTCGGGTGTTTCACGCGAAACGAACAGACTTTAGTGCACAGGAGGGCAAGAGTCCGCTTATCGTTGACCGGATGAGCTGCAGTTCGAGTCTCTAGTAGGCGATTGAATACTTGGGTGCCTTCTTCCCTGCATCCCTTTCGCACTGATTGAGAGTTCGCCTCCGCTCCTGGCGTGTTCGAGATATGCTCCTTCATGCCTAGCCGCCAGGTTCCCTATGGGCCCATACCCCGGCGTTTCACGTGAAACAACACAGCTTGCCGGCCGTCAAATTGACCGTCACCCGGATCTCCCTCGGCTAGAGCGCAGGGGCTTCGCCAACACTTCGCTGCGGACTCAGGTATCTGCTGTCCTGGATCGATTTGTTCTCTGGCGTTCGGTTCAGCTTCGTCCCCTTCTCTCGTGTTGTACCCGCGCGAGGCGGACTTGTGGACAAGAGCTGAACAACGTCCAGCTGCCATGTCGTGCGCGCAGAGATCGCGACCATGCCGATCAACGGCACCCGGTATTTAGGGATGGTTCAGAATGCGGGAGCAGCCAGTTAGGGACTCCTTCCCCGCACAGCAGTGGCCACTGTTTCACGTGGAACAGGAAGAGCACCAGACGGGGCCTCGCATAGCTGGCGTTCGGCTAGTCCCCGTGAGCTCGGTTGGTTAGGACACTAGTCTGTCAGTGGGCCTGTAGTCAGTGCTTCTGTAGTGGATAGCGACTTGCTCTGTTTCACGTGAAACGAAGCGGCGCAGTCTGGGCTGTGGGGTTCAGGGCCAGACACCCAAGGTAATTGGTAGTTGACTCGCAGAACGACGTGAATCCTCAAGACGCGGCTTCGTAGCGTGTCTCAGCGGCTGGTGGTTTTCCGCTTTGGTTCTTTCAATTCACCGTCTATAAGGGGATGCTTCGGCATTTTGGCGCCGCCATCTGGCCTGTAAAGGAGCTGGCGCCCTGGCCTAAAGCCGCTGAGTGAAACCCCCAGATGGTGGCGCTGGCCCGATGATGCCTTCGCATCCGCCATTCTCGAGCGCCGAACTGACTCCTCTCGGCGCTTGCCTCCCCTTGTGGTGGACTACGATCACACTCAGCGCCAGGCCAGTTGGCTGCGCGCGGAAGGCAAAGGAGTAGTTCTGTTAGGCGCTTGATGCCGGCAATCGCGCGTCCGTTTATCTTCCTCCTCCAATTCCCCTCCAGCGTGAGGTGGGCTTCAATAGCGCTCTGATCGCGTCAGGTGCAGGCGGGTGCGCGGCTCACTGTGGCGGTCGGGCACCAATAGGTGCAATGCAGGAAGGTGCCCAGCGAGTCTTGAACGCCGAAGGATCAGGGGCCGGTCACGGTGTGTGGGAAGGTCGCGGCGGAGTTACCTCCGACAGCGCAGCGTCACGTGAGGGGTTGTCGTTCTCTTGCCGGAGGTGTCTGTCGCAAGCGTCGACGACCGATGACGGCAAGCGTGCGGTGCGGATCGAGCCCATGCTGAACCCTCGTGAACTCCGATACATGCGACGCGCGGTCGAGGTCGGCGCTCGGATACCGCTTCCCTGTTTGGATAGAAGGTGAGATCGATACAAGCAAAGTGCCCTCTGGGTATACTGCATCTCGCTCCGGAACAATAGGCCGGTCCGGTCTGGGTAGACATCAACGTTGTTCCATGCCCGATGCAGGTAAGCAGGCAAGACTGCTCACAAACGTCCCGGCCCGTGGGATGGAAGTCGTCCAATTTGTGCCGCCGGCTCGGGCCGTGACTCAAGGACCGGTAGGGTCAGCGGATCCAGACGTAGCCTCACCGCATTCCCTCTGTACGCCTGAACTCGCCGGCTTCGTGTGTAGGAGTGTTCTCGTTGGAGCTGAGACCAGCTTCCACGCCGGGAGTCGGACGGGTGATTCGTGGCCTTGTACTAGTCGCGTGATCGCCGGGAAGGAGTTGAAGGAGCGTTTGCTCCCCCAAGGCTCGTAACCAGAGTGTGCCCTCGTGCCTTGAATGTGGTCTTACTGGCTCCGGGCCCAACTCTTGCGTCGCTGCGCTTTCGCTGTGACCGTTCTTTCGTTGGCTCACGCGTTCGCGTTGTGTGAGTGACGCGAGGCAAGGTGGATGGCCGGCAACCCGTGCGGATGAACAAGTATGTTGTTGAAAGCCCTGGAAGCGGTGGCGCGTGTGAACCTGGACCCGACAAGGCATCCTCGTGCCCGCGCGAATCAGGTGGGTGTGGCTCTGAGCACTGGTTGGTGATGCGCAGTGTTTGTGTCCGCTGCTTCACCTGACCATCCGAATTCTGGGGTAGTACGCGGACCGGTCTCTCAGCGCGTCATCGTAGGAACACTGAGTCTGCCCCGGCCACTTCATTCGGAAGATCGGCTGGAGATATTGACGGTCCTAAGGGCTGACGATGACGCAAGATGGAGGCGTCGTGTGGAGCTGGCTCCGTGTACGAAAGTGAAAATTTGCTCCGCCCGCAGGATGTGTACACGTCCTGCACCACGAGAAGCCGCTGTTGAAAAGTCTGAGGGCAGCGGTGGATATCTCTGTGGATAACTTTGTTGATAAGTCTGCCAGGTTGAAGTGTAGACAGCGAGCAGCGTCTGGGTCTGTATCTGGCTAGCGGTCATAGTCCTTTCAAGCTCGTGTTCTTCGATGGCTCTGTTTCACGTGAAACAGAGCCATGGTCTTGAAGCTGGCCATTTTCACCCGAATTGGGCCTGATTTTGGGCGGTTGATCGCTCTTTGCGAGCATTTCAGGCCCGCGCTCTATCTGATTTGACGTGCGGAGCTGGATGTCGCCTTGATTCGCACTGATCGCGCCCAATACCCGGGTAGGAGGAGTTGTTCGAACCGACCCATTCATGCGGTGGATATCACTGTGGATAACTTTGTGCATAACTTCTGACTGAACGGTGGATATCCGGCGCAGCCTCGATGCAGCCGCTGTGGAACGCTCTCCAATGTTGGGGACTAGTATCGCCACTTTGATCGCCGATCGACGGGACCCCACGGGCTCCCAAGCCTAACGTGACCGGCGTTTTGAGCGGCCGGACGTAGTCATGTTTCACGTGAAACGACGTCAGCCGACGTAGAAATTCTCGACCCTCAAGGCGGTACCGAAACGTCTCGGATGCAGGTCTGGGAGTACATCAACATGGGTCTTGGACGGAAGCCTGGTTCGCCGAATCAGTTTCCGTCCACGGGACCAGCGAGTAGTCGCGCCAGCCTTCGAGATATATCGAGGTCACGGTCGCTTGTCCTGGGTCCAACTTGAGTCCGACTTTCACGGTAGAAAGCTCGGTGGACGATCGCCATGTACGCGCGACGAGCAAATCCTCAGCTATGGGATCTGTGGTCCGATCTTCAGCCTGTACAACCGGGCGCACCTTTCGCTCCAGGATGTGCACTGGTCATTCAATACACGCTAGACGTTTCGCACCCTGAAAGTACCGAATGCCCTTCATCGCCCCCACGTTCCGCGCTCCGTGCGGTCGAATCGGCGCGTTCCCACTCCTGTCTGTGCCGGGTGGTTAAGCTCATGGAAGCGGTGTCAGGGCGGTATGTCCTGTCCCTATGCGGTGTCCGCGGTTGCTGCGTGTCTGGATGATCACCCCCACGAGCCAGCAGTTGGTGTCTGAGTGCCTCCGCGCCGTGAGGCTGCCAGGTCGGAAGGAGGGGCAAATTCAGCCGAAGTCCAGGCAATAGTTCGCCCAGCGGAGGTGCGTCGTCGGTTCTGGGCTTGGGGTTTATGAACAAGCACCACTGTTCCCGGATCGATGCAGAGTTGCCTACGGCGCGGTACTGAGTTGTCTCGGACGACTGTCCTACGTTGGAATTGCGCGTGGAAACTGCCGGCCGAGCTTAGTGAGCGGGGGCGTGGCTTCAGCCATTCCGGACCCCATGCCAATTGGAAACACGATCTGTCTATCGTGCCTGGCCTTCGAGAGGCAGACCGCCACGCTCGGGCATGGTTCGGTCGCCTGGTCACGATTCAACCCCCCGAATGACGTGCCGGGGGCAAATGGACGTCTGTTAGGGCGTGCTGTTTTCCCGGCCGCCGCCCCCGCAGGAGGTGGATGCAATGCTGTTGTTCTTGCCCTGTGCGAATGATGGCTGCTGGAGAAGATCCGGGCGGCTGGCCTGAAGGCGTAAGCTTCAATGTCGCCCTTGTGGGTTCACCATGCAAGCTGCCCTCGAAGGCAGGCGCGCGGCCGGCGACAGGGCCGCGCGCGAATCTGAACCACTCTCACGCGCCAAGAAGCCAACGTCACGCTGCAAGATGCCAAACATCAGTCCTGGCGCCACTGAGAGGGATGTCTCTGCACAATGCCTTCCCGCACGCCTCACGGTGCCAATGGGCAATTCCGGGCCCAGTATCCAGCCCAAGTGCACCGGTGGATCATCTTCGCTCAGTCCCTTGTCAGCAGCCTTCTTTTAAGTCTCCGATCGGAAAGCTACTGCGGACGCTGCACAGGAAGGGACTGAGTCCTTGGGCGCGCAAGCCCGCATATATGCAGACAGACACCCTAAATTGAATGATCGAAGGTTGTATAAAACCGGTTCCCGCAGGAACTAGGCGCCTCGATGCATCATCGCGTCACCGAGGGCGCCGTCTGGATACGCCGGGCAGTGCGTGCGACGAACCCAAGACCCAGGCTAATTGCCTTGGCATCCGCAAGATGAAGCGGAGACTACCAAGGACCAGTCATCCCGCGATTGGGAACTGAAGCTTCCCTCGGCCATGCGTGAGTCGCCGTGTTGACGCATGTCGCGGCGGGACCTTACGCGCGAATCGTCCGTCAGCCCGCACCCAGTCAGCCCGAATGATGTGCGGGATGCTCTCCGGACAGATCGCCGTTTCACGTGAAACATGAAGCACGGAAGGGCGCGCTGGCGATACGCATATGTACCGGTGTCGAATGGCCCGGAGCGTGCACGTGCACTCACCAAGTGGTGATTCCAAGTGGCGAGCAGGAAGCGGCGTTCAGTGGTTCCGAGAAAACGGGAACCTAGCCCAACTTGAGTGCGGCAGCGCTGGAGCCCGCCAGCCCCGAACGTGCCCGCAGCTCTCGAATCGATCAGCTATTACGTTTCACGTGAAACCGCGTCAGTTTCTACTTTCATGCATTTCTGGCCACTCGGAATTGGAAACCGACGTGCAGTTCGAGGACAAGAGTCCGTAGCTACGTTTCACGTGAAACGGTGCGTGTACCGAGTGCAAAAAGTACCTGTCTGGAATTGGTTCAATTTGGGAGCTTTCCTAGATCGTATGAGTGGACAACGCGGTTTCACGTGAAACAGTGGAATAGAGGACTTCGTCGTTGACCGATCCCGCGGGCCACGCAGGCGTGTGGACCCCTCGGCATCGGTCCTGCCTTAGGAGACTCGACAGTAGTCCCCCTGTCCCCTTTGCTCTTGGCCTGGGCCGTACTTTCCAGGCAATTGCCCCACCACTGCCCGGTTCCAGCTCAGCAACGGAACTCACGACTATCTATGCCGTCTCCCAAAAGAACTGCCTGTTTTGAAATTGAAATAGGTCGCAAATGGCGGAGCCAAACTTAAGACAGCCGGCGCGCGTACCAGTGACCACCAATACCCCAGCAATCACCACCGGCGGCGAGGCTTTGGACCCAGGACCGTGTGCCAGAAGGCACGAAAAAGCCGGTGGCCTTCGCTCAAGAGCGAAAACCACCGGCCGAATCAGAGGCGCCCGCTAAGGGACGCCAGACGTCCTAGGACAGGACGGATTCAAATTCCTTTTCGAAGAACTGCTTCGGCTTGGCGCCGATCACCGTGCTCTTCACTTCTCCCCCACTGAAGAGGTAAACCGCCGGAATAGACGTGATGCCGTATTCAGCGGCGATGGCTGGGTTGTCGTCGACATTCAGTTTGACGACATCGACCTTGTCTCCGTACTGGACAGAGATCTCGTCGAGGATGGGACCCAGCTTGCGGCACGGGCCGCACCACTCTGCCCAGAAGTCCACAATGACCGGCTTTTCAGCGGCCAGGACGTCGGTGCTGAAACTGGCGTCGGTAACGTTTTTAGCGTTGCTCATAATTCTTTCCCTTCGAATGGATGGCTGCTGTGCCGATTAGGCGTGCAGGTCTGCAAGATAGTGCTCGACGTCCAGGGCCGCGACACAACCGGAACCAGCGGCTGTGATGGCCTGCCGGTAAGTGGGGTCCACTACGTCGCCGGCGGCGAAGACGCCCTTGATGCTGGTCTTGGAGCTGCGGCCGTCGACGGCGATGGTGCCTTCAGGAGCGAGCTCCAGCTTTCCCTTGACGAGCTCCGTGCGGGGATCGTTGCCGATGGCCACGAAAACGCCTGTGACGGCGAGTTCGGACTCGGTGCCGTCGACGAGGTTCCTCAGCTTCAAGCCGGTCACCTTGTCCCCACCGATGACGTCCTCGACGGCGGTGTTCCACACGAAGTTGATCTTCTCGTGGGCCTGGGCGCGGTCACCCATGATCTTGGAAGCCTTGAGGGTGTCGCGGCGGTGCACCACCGTGACGGACTTGGCGAACTTGGTGAGGAAGAGCGCTTCCTCCATGGCAGAGTCGCCACCGCCGATCACTGCGATGTCCTGGTCCTTGAAGAAGAAACCGTCACAGGTTGCACACCAGCTCACGCCGTGCCCGGAAAGACGCTTTTCATTCTCGAGGCCGAGCTCACGGTATGCGGAACCCGTGGAGAGGATGATGGCACGTGCCTTGAAGGTCTTCCCCGTGGCGATGGTCACGGACTTGATGTCGCCGTCGAGGTCCAGTTCGGTGACGTCCTCGAACTGGATTTCAGTCCCAAAGCGTGCCGCCTGCTTTTCGAAGCTCTCCATGAGATCAGGTCCCATGACGCCCTCGGGGAAACCGGGGTAGTTCTCGACGTCTGTTGTGTTCATCAGTTCGCCACCTGCAGTCACGGAACCGGCGATGAGCAGCGGGTTCATGTTGGCGCGTGCCGTGTAGACGGCCGCCGTGTAACCGGCAGGCCCTGAGCCTACGATGATGACATCACGTACGTTGGACGCGGTGTTTTCTGCGTTGCTCACTGGTGGGTGAACCTCTTCCTTAGTCGATGCACCGGATCCTTGCGGCCGGCCACATGGCACAACCCTATGTCGGCGCGGAATATTCCGATGTTCCCGGGGACCCTAATATCCGCCACCATTCAGGGTACCTTCCGGGAGCACAAGGCATCGAAGGAGCAAGGCTCCGTTACCGGAGTTGACGGCCGCCCGGGACGCACGCGCCCCAAGCTCCCATCGGAAGCAAACGCCAGAGCGGTGACAAGCGGCCGAAGGGTCCTCCCGCCGTCGGCTACTGGACCTTGATCTCCGCAAGGCGCAGGCCGAAACCGTAGCGCGTCTTCGGCGCGGTCAGCTTGGGCAGGGACTTAATGGAGATGATGACGTATTGGGCCGTTACAGGGGAACTGAGCGGCATGGTGAGCTCCGGTGAGGTGAAGCTGTTGGTGCCAACCAATTTGGCGCCGTCCATAGCCGGACGGTCATTGGTGTAAACGTTGATGTTTCCACCGGAAGCACCCAATTGGCTCAACGTGACGGATGTCACTTGCGAGGGTGCCTTGAGCTTGACGAGCAGCGAAACTCCATCAGGAGCGAGTCCACCCCAGTCGGCAGTCGCGAACTCCATGTCCGACCAGTAACTCGCGGCATTGCCGTCGTAAGCCTTGACCAGGTCTTTGTCGTAGGTCGCAGCGAACTCGAAATCGCCCATGCGAGTGACTCCATCAATGGCCGGAGGCGCTGCGACCGGAGGTGCTGATGCGCTGCTGCTCGGCTGGCCGGTCACCGTTTGGGACGCTGTGGAGGATTGCTTGGCAGCAGGCGACCCGCCGGGGATCAGGTTGCCGAGGTTGGTGACAGCCAGGATCAAACCCACGATCAAGACGGCGGCAAGGACCCCGCCCACGAGCCAACGGAAGGAACGGGGCTCGCGTACTGGTTCCTCGTCGTAGTATTCGTCCTCGTCGAGCGGCTCTGCCTGCTCACGCGCAGTCGACGGGAAGCTCGATGCTCCTCGGCTGTATCCGCCGGTAGCGGCAGCCGCGTCGCGGGAAGCGCCTGCGCCGCGGGAGCGGGCGTCGTCGTTAACGAAGCCGTAGTCGTCTTCGGACCAGAGGGAGACCTTGGATTCCTGGGCGGGGTTCGCGGAGGTAGGCGCGGGAGGGGTGGACGCTTGAACAGCCTGCGTGGCAGGGGGCGCCTGGATTTGCTGGGGAGCGGTCCGGTTAGACTCATCGGCCCGGTTCGATGGGGCGGCAGCCGAAGGTGCGGCTTCGCCGTCGTCGCTGTTTGACTTGCCGGTGCCCTTAACGGCGGCCGCGGCCGCAGCGGCAGCCGCCCCTGCTCCGGCTGCCGCAGCGGCGATCCGGGAACCGATGCCTCCCGGGGCCGACGCCGGCCGGCTGGCGGGCATGGGAGGAACCACCGGGCGGCGCGGGTCCGCGGGTGACGCGGCGCCTGGTAGTGGTTCGCCGGCCGGATTCGGCTCGACCTCGTCGTAACTGATGTACTCGGCGTCGTGCTCTTCGTCGTCGTACAGTCCGTCGTAGGTCTCGGGCTCGTGGGACCGGGCCTGGCCGAAGATCTCGCTGCCGAGGGTGTCCGTGAAGAACGGTTCGACGTAAGGCGGGTTGGTAGCCACCACGAGGTCCAGCAGGTCAGGAGCGCTGCTGTGGTTGGTGATGAGGTACGTGGTGCTGTCGCTGACGCCGAGATCGAGGATCTGGACATGCCCGGGCCGTTCGCCAGTGGCTACCTCGCGGGCGCTCTTGGCAACCTGATCGGCGTTTCCGGGGCCCGCCACGAGGATGCTGACGGGTCTGTTGAGGACCTGGTCCACGCCGTCGAGCACCAGATCTTGGTCGTGCGAAGTCAACACGGTGGCTGTGACTTTGTAGCGGCCGCCAAGCACTGATCCGACATCGATCGGGTGGGACACGGGTTCCTCCTATGACTGTCCGGAAGCTGCGGGTCCTGAATACGGGATCCGGCCAGCCGGGTGACCCGTGGTCTGCAACTACCTGTATTAGTTTCTGATCCTAGCTGATTGGGCCGTTCTGGCTCCCGGTTTGCGAGGATGCGTCACCTTTTGCGGCGGGGTCCACCGCGGAAATAGGGGTTGTTTCCCAGCGTCCCCTGATAGGTGCGGCGGCCGGGCAACGGGATGCCTGGGCGGCCTGCGGCCCCCTGCGCGGTGCTGGGGATGTCTTCATCCGGCAGGTATGCCTTCTCGACGTCGGACCAAGCGTCCACCTTATCTTTCCCTTCGGCAGTAGCTCCATCGCGGACGTCATCCCACCCGTCCTTGGAAGGGATGGTCTGCAAGGCGGGTCCGGCGCGGAAGGATGCGGCGTCGAACTCGCCCGAGATGCGCGGAATGAGCCCGGTGTCGTCCGAAACTGTGGCGCGGACCGCCGTCGTGGGCTGCTTTCCGCCCGCGGACGGTGCCTTGGCGACCGGAACTCCCCGGCCGAGCCGGCCGAGCACCGGGCGGAGCAAATCGCGCAGCTCACTGACGTGGAAGACGCGCAGGAGGAACAGATACGCAACGAGCATGACGGGTCCGACGACGACCACCGTCACCAAAGCGGCGAGCCTGCTGCTCCAGGCGAAGCCGTCAGCGTGATAGCTGCCCAGGAGCCATAGGGCCAAGGCGCCGGCGATCGCCGATCCCAGAGCGGCGTAGCCCATGCGAATGTACGAGTTTGCGATCCGGGGGCCGTCCACGTGGCCGAGGAGGCGACGCAGGAACCAGACGCTGATGACCACGGAAAGGATATTGCCGAGCGTATACAGGACGGCGATCGCGAAGATGATCCGGCCCACCGGCAGGAATTGGATGATGAACGCACCCACAACGTTGAGCAGGGCCAGCATGAGCTGGATGTAGAAGGGCGTCCGGGCGTCTTCGTTGGCGTAGAAGACCCGGGACATCATGAAGTTGGCGCTCATGAACGGCGTGCTCAGCGCGAGGATCGTCAGCGTCTGGGCGAGCATGACGCCGTCCTGGGGGTTCCCGCCGGAGAAGAACATGCCCAGCGGTCCGGCGAGGGCGAACAGGGCCAGTGCCCCGAAGACAGTGGCGACGGCCATGGTCCGCAGTCCGTGCGAAAGTGCTTCGCGGAGCTCTGCTTTGTTGCCTGCCTGGGAGGCGTGGGCCATCCGGTTGAACAGCACCGTGGCGAGCGACAACGCGATGATCGAGTGCGGGAGCAAGTACAGCTGGCTGGCGACTTCCAGGACCGCGTTACCGGGGAGGGTGGCGGCAGCAGGGTCCCCTTCGTGTGCCAGGCGGAGCCGCTCGGAGCCGGGAATCGTGGCAATCCTCATGACGTAAAGGAAAGCGAGCTGCCCGACGGCGGCAGTCAGGAGCGTCCAGACGCTCAGTTTTGCTGCCTGGCCCAGTCCCACGCCCCGCCAGCCGAAACGCGGCCGGAGCCCGAGCCTCAGGCGGATCACCGGGACGAGGAGTATGGCGGTCTGCGCGATCACGCCGACGGTCGAGAATCCCGCGATCAGGAAGGTCTGGAAAGGTCCCCAATTGTCCAAAGTGTGGGGGTTGGTGATGTTGGCGCCGAGGATCCAGATGAACATGCCCAGTCCAGCGATGGCCACCACATTGTTCAGGATCGGCGCCCACATGGCGGGCCCGAAGGCGCCGTTGGCGTTGAGGACCTGGGTCAGGAGCGCATACAAACCGTAGAAGAAGATCTGCGGCAGGCAATAGAACGCGAAGGTTACGGCCAGCGATTTCTGCTGGGGTGAATAGCCCTGGGTCGTGAGGTCGATAACCATCGGCGCGGCCAGTGTGACCAGCGCCGTCAGCGCCAAGAGAACCAGCACCGCCAGCGTCAGCAGCCGGCTGATGTAGTCCGCGCCGCGGTCCGGGCCCTTGCTGGCTTTGATGATTTGCGGGACAAGCACGGCGTTGAACACACCGCCCGCCACCAGGAGGAAGATCAGGTTGGGCAGGTTGTTGGCGTTGATGAACGTGTCGTTAACCGTCGATCCCAGGCCCAGCGCGGCGCCAAGCATCCAGGTTTTGGCGAAGCCGAGGAACCGTGAAACGAGCGTCCCTGCGGCCATGACGGCGCTGGAACGGGTTTCTCCGGACTGGGTTGACTGGGTTGTTTTGGCGGCAGACATTGTCATTATCGTCCCATGAGCCGGGCTGCCTGATGCGTCAAGACCATACAAAAGGCCGCGTTAGAGGTGTTCGGGCAGGACTTCCCGGGCAAGATCGGCGATGCGCCGCTCATTGGGAAAGGACAACTTGCGGGCCAATTCCTGGAGCGGAACCCAAGCGGCATCGATCGCCTCTTGGTCGGGATCGTTCTCGATGGTCAGCTCTCCGCCCGTCGCACGCAGGAGGAAATGGTGCACCGTTTTGTGCACGCGGTGCCCGCTTACGGTGAACCAGTAGTCGATGCTGCCGAGCGGAGCGAGGACGTTGCCTTCGATCCCGGTCTCCTCGGCAATCTCGCGCACGGCTGCTTCTTCGTTGTTTTCCTTGCCCTCCGGATGCCCCTTCGGCAAGCACCACTCGAGCCGGCCACCCCTATTAAGGCGGGCGATGATCGCAACCCTCAGTTCGCCGTCGGACGTGTCCACTACGACGCCGCCGGCGGAGACTTCTTCCACGGTCGGAAGGGCGGCCTGTGCCGGGTGCGGAGCGGGCGCGACGTGGGCACCAATTGCCGACGGCAATGGTGCGTTCGTCCTCCTGCCAGGAGCACTCGGGATCGGGTTGGCCATGAAGTCCACTCTAACGACTCTTGCCCGTTGGTGATGACCGGGACATGGACTCACGGTGACGTGCGGATGGCGTTCGGCCGTGATCCCGGTGCAGTCGCCACGCAATCACAGCGCAATGACAAGGATCCGGTGTGATGGTGCGGCGAAATCTGACAAGCTTAAGGAACTATGGCGCAAGTATTGGACAGTTCTTCAGTTAATTTCCAGATGGATCCAGTGGTCCTGGACCTCGGCCAGCGGTTTGTGGACGCTGGCTTCGAACTGTCGCTGGTTGGCGGGCCCGTGCGTGACCTCTTCCTGGGCCGTGTTTCGCCGGACCTGGATTTCACCACCGACGCCACGCCGGACCAGACCCTTTCCATCATCAAGAGGTGGGCCGACAATTTCTGGGAGATCGGCCGCGCTTTTGGAACGATCGGGATGAAGAAGTCCGGCTTCCAGATCGAGATCACCACCTACCGCGCCGAGGCCTACGACGCCGATTCCCGCAAGCCCGCGGTGGCCTTCGGCTCCTCGCTCCTGGACGACCTCCTACGCCGCGACTTCACCATCAACGCCATGGCGCTCCGGCTGCCCTCCTTGGAACTCGTGGATCCATTCGGTGGGGTCCGCGACCTCCACGCCTCGGTGCTTGCTACCCCTGGCTCTCCCGAATCGTCATTCTCCGACGATCCCCTGCGCATGATGCGTGCTGCCCGCTTTGCCGCACAGCTCGGCGTCGCAGTGCACGACGACGTCCGCCTCGCCATGTCCGGCATGGCCGAGCGGATCAAGATCATTTCCGCCGAACGCGTGCGCGAGGAACTCGTCAAGCTCGTCAACGGTGCGCACCCGCGTGCGGGCATCGACCTCCTCGTGGAGACCGGACTGGCCGAATTCGTCCTCCCCGAGGTTTCCGCGCTGCGCCTTGAAGCCGATGAGCATCACCGCCACAAGGATGTCTACCAACACTCCCTGCAGGTCCTGGAGCAAGCCGCGTCGCTCGAGACGGGCCCGGACGGCCCGGTGCCTGGTCCGGACTTTGTGTTGCGCTTCGCCGCGTTGATGCACGACGTCGGCAAGCCGGCGACGCGCCGTTTCGAACCGGGCGGCGCGGTGAGCTTCCGCCACCACGACATGGTGGGCTCCAAGCTGACCGCAAAACGCATGAAGGCCCTGCGCTTCGACAATGACACCATCAAGGCCGTGGCCCGGCTTGTGGAGCTTCACATGCGTTTCTACGGCTACGGAGACGCGGGCTGGACCGATTCCGCGGTCCGCCGTTACGTCGCCGACGCCGGCCCCTTGTTGGAGCGCCTGCACCGACTCACCCGGTCCGACGTCACCACGCGTAACCAGCGCAAGGCGGAGCGGCTCTCTTTTGCCTACGATGACCTTGAGCAACGGATTGAGGTCCTGGCCGAACAGGAATCGCTCAATGCCATCCGGCCTGACTTGGACGGAGCGCAGATCATGGCTTTGCTGGGACTCAAACCCGGGCCCGTGGTTGGCCGCGCCTACAAGTTCCTGCTGGAGGAGCGCATGGAAAACGGTCCGCTGTCCCAGGAGGATGCCGAGTCCAAGCTCCTGGCGTGGTGGGCCGGGCAACCCGAGTCCGCCGTCGAACTTTCATCGGAACCAGCCGTCGATGCCAAAGCAGGCACCGCCGAACCAGAGGAGTCCTAAGTGAACCCTGCAGCCAAGCCTTCCCGGCCACAGCTCTGGATCATGCGTCACGGCGAGACCGAATGGTCCAAGAGTGGCCAATACACCGGTTTGACGGACCTTCCCTTGACGGTGGAAGGCGAACAGCAGGCGGTGGAAGCCCGCAAGATCCTGGAAGGCATCGACTTCGACCTGGTCCTGACGTCGCCGCTGCGCCGAGCCCGGCGTACCGCGGAGTTGGCGGGCTTCCCCGACGCCGTTCATGAACCGCTCGCTGTGGAGTGGAACTACGGCGACTACGAAGGCATCAGCTCGGACCTCATCCGCAAAGACAACCCTGACTACCTCATCTGGTTCGACGGCGTTCCCAACGGCGAGACTCTCGACTCCGTGGCGGCCCGTGCCGACAAGATCATTGCCCGCGTCCTCGAGTCCGGAATGGACAACGTCCTGATTGTGGCCCACGGCCATTTCTCCCGCATCCTCACGGCCCGCTGGCTTGAATTGGATGCCCGGGAAGGACGCCATTTTGTCCTGGGAACAGCCAAAGTTTGTACCTTGGGATGGGACAAGCGGACGCCTGCTATTCTTCGCTGGGGACTGTAGGAAGAATTAATTTCTAAATTCTTTGTAATTGGCTGGTCAACAGTGCGATTCATGGTGTAACTTTATTTTTGATCCCAGAGCGATTCGCCGGGATTGAGGCGTGCACTATCCAGTCAGTCAACTGCGGTAGTGCCAAAGCAGAAAAGGAGGTTGGGAAAATGATTACTTTGACTAGCGGATGGAAGATGACCGTTGCTGGCACCCCGGCCTTTGCTGCTCGACGCCGTTTTGCGGCCTAACTCCCCCTGATGTACTTCCTCCCCTGATTCCTCGGGGCGGTTCACAGTGCAATCAGGCTTCGAGTCGGGCCTGCCATTGAGCGGTATCACGCGATCGACGTGGTGCGCAGTTTCCTCATAGTTCGGAACCAGCTTCTTGTTGGGGACGGCTGCCCCTGGATACCAGGTACCGGAACTCCACGCTTCGGTACTGTTTACGGTCATTCGATAGATCCGCTTAATCCACCCACCATCGCCGGCATTCACATGCCTAATTCCGCCTTTGTTTTCTTCGAATTCAGGGGGGCTTAATTGTCATGCCCGAATTCCGGCAATTCTCTTCACTACGAAAGGAGGTGAACCTTGGCCAAGCGCCTCAAGTACCTGATGGTCTTCAACGGCAAGCCCGTCGTCAAAGACAAGACCCTCTTCAACGGACAACTGCTGGATCAACGCCGCGAAGATGTCTACGTCGTCCTGCACCAAATGGGCATCATCCGCTAAGTGTCCCCCCACCATTGCACTTCAGGAGGGACTGATGGCACACATCGGACCGTTCGCCTCGGAAGCCCACGCGGCTATGCGTGGGCTTCCGCCTTTTAATGGCCCGAGTTGGGAAGGGCTGTCCTCGGCCGGATCCCGTCCCCCGCGCCTGGCCGGATCCCGTCCCCCGCGCCTGCGCTAAGCTCGATTCCATGCAGGAGACGAAGCCGCACAGCCCGGAAAAACGTGCTCGCTTTGTGGTTCCCAGCCGTAGTGATTCCTTGCTCAGGAACTTCACCGAGTTGATCGGAGGACCCCTCGGGCAGCGGTCCTCGCCTGGAGCGGTCTCCCCGGGATTCTTCACGGTTGAACGGGTCCTGATTATCCTCACGATCGTTGCGGCACTCCTGTCGATACTGATCAAGGGCTATTGCCGCGTTAACGGCTGGCACACTCCGCAGCAGTTCTACGCCACCTGCTACTCGGATTTCCCCGAACTTTTCAGCAGCCGGGGCCTTGCAGATGGCGTGTTTCCGCTCTTCGACCAGAAGGCCCTCTTCGAATATCCCGTGATCACGGGGCTGATAGCGGGTATCACTGCATGGCTCGTGCCAGGGCGCGGTGCCAGCCCGGACCGGATCCTTGGCTATTTCGATGTGAATGCCACGCTGATTGCGGCCATGTGGATCGTGGTTGTCCTGGCCACCGCACGCATCAACCGGCGCCGGCCGTGGGACGCGGCCATGGTGGCCTTGGCGCCCGGGATTGTGCTGGCCGGAGTCATCAATTGGGACATGTGGGCGGTGGCCATGCTTGCGGTGGGGATGTACTTCTTCGCTAAGGAACGTCCCGTCCTGGCCGGTCTGTTCATCGGTTTGGGGACGGCAACCAAGCTCTATCCGCTGCTCATACTCGGCGCAGTTTTCCTACTCGCGCTACGCACCGGCCGGCTGCGGGTCCTGTTTGTGACCACCCTGTCCGCGACGGTGGCTTGGTTGGCAGTCAATGTGCCGGTCGCGGCGGTCAATCCGGCCGGCTGGCGCTACTTTTTCGACTACACCCGTGATCGCCCCGCGGGCTACAGCTCGCCCTGGTTCGCCTACAACCTCGTTGCGGAGCGACTTCAACTGGTGCAGCTTGGCCCGGAAGCCATCAATGCCCTGGCGATGGACATGTTCCTCATTGCCTGCGTTTTGATTGCTGGATTGGCGCTGACAGCGCCACGGCGCCCGCGGCTAGCCCAGTTGACGTTCCTGATAGTGGCGGCCTTCATCCTGAGCAATAAGGTCTATTCGCCGCAATATGTGCTCTGGCTAGTGCCATTGCTGGCTTTGGCGAGACCCAACTGGCGCGATTTCCTGATCTGGCAGGCCGCCGAGGCGTTGCATTGGACCGCCACATGGATGTATCTGGGCCAGACGAGCAGCGGCGGGGCCGCGCAGAACAATATCGATATGCCGTATTACGTCATGGCCGTGATGCTACACATGGCCGCGACGGCATATTTGATGCTGCGGGTTGCGTGGGACATCTGGGAACCCCATCTGGATCCCCTCCGAGTCCAGGGGGTGGATGATCCTCACGGTGGTGTGTTCAACGGGGCCCAGGATTGGTTCCGGATAGACCTCAAGAGTCCGGCGGCATCAGTGCTGCCTTGGCGGAGGGCGACTGTGCTCTCGGGTGCGTCCCGGGCGACTGACCACGCCGCGCCGCCCGGGCACGACTCAGTGCCGTCTACGCACGGCGAGGCCGAACGCGATGGCTGAGGTCGCCGTCGTCGGCTCCGGACCGAACGGCTTGGCCGCAGCGGTAGTCATGGCCCGCGCGGGACTGGCTGTACGGGTCTACGAGGCCGCCGAGACGATCGGTGGGGGCACGCGGACGGCAGAACTGCTGGAACCGGGGCACGTCTACGACGTCTGTTCCGCGGTCCATCCGATGGCGCTGGCTTCGCGTTTCTTCCGGGAATTCGAACTCGAGCGGCGCGTGGCGCTGCGTTTGCCTGAGGTCCAATACGGAACTCCGCTCGACGGCGGCAGGGCAGCCCTCGCGTATCGCTCACTGGAGCGGACCGCTTCTGAACTCGGGGCCGACGGAGCTGCGTTTACCCGCCTGATGGGACCGCTGGTGGAGCGGCTCGGCGGGGTGCTGGACGTGACGCAGAACCAATTGCTGCGGATGCCTGCCGATCCGGTGGCGGCGTTGCGACTCGGCCTTGCAACCTTGGAGCAGGGTTCGCCGTGGTGGAACCGGCGCTTCGCCGGGGATGCGGCTCCCGCACTCCTGACCGGGGTCGCGGCGCACGCCGTCGCTCCCCTGCCTTCGCTCGCTGCCGCGGGGGCGGGACTCCTTCTGGGTGGGTTGGCTCATGCCGGCGGGTGGCCCATTCCCGTTGGTGGCTCCGTTGCTATTGCGGAGGCCATGGTCCGGGACATCGAGGCCCACGGCGGAGTGATTGAAACCGGGGTGCAAATAGACGCACTGCAAGAGTTGCGTCCCGCGAAGGCGATCCTGCTGGACGTTGCGCCCCCAGGACTGCTGCGCATGGCGGGTGCGGCGCTTCCCGATCGCTACCGGCGGTCGCTTGAAACATTCCGTTTCGGGAATGCAGCGTGCAAGGTCGATTTCATCCTGTCCGGGCCGGTGCCTTGGGCAGCTCCGGGGCTGGCAGCCGCCGGGACAGTGCACGTGGGTGGCACGCGCGCCGCCATGGCCGAGGCCGAGAACTTGGTAGCGGCCGGCCGACATCCCAAGAAGCCTTACGTCTTGGTGGCCCAGCCCTCCATCGTGGATCCCGGGCGGGCTCCCGTTGGGCGGCACATTCTCTGGTCCTACTGCCACGTACCCAAGGGTTCGACCACGGACATGGCCGAGGCGGTCATGTCCCGGATCGAGGAATTCGCGCCGGGCTTCCGCGACGTGGTGGTTGGCTGGAAGACGACGACGGCGGCAGGCTTGGCCGACTACAACGCGAACTATCTAGGCGGCGATTTCAGCGCGGGCGTTATGGACATTCGAGGGCTCGTGCAGCGTCCCGTGCTCTCTCCGGTACCGTGGCGGACCCCTTTGCCGGGGGTGTATTTGTGCTCCTCGTCCACACCCCCAGGACCCGGAGTAACAGGAATGCCGGGGTATCACGCTGCTAAATATGCCTTGAAGGACATGTTTGGACAGCAGGTACCCGGGCTGGGTTTGGGCGCGTAACCCCTCGACGCTCGCTCACGTATCTGCCCTTTTTCCTCGACGCTCGCTCACCTATGCCGTCGAAATCCGAAACGCTCGCTCACCTATGAGGCCGACCGGCGGATCGCTCCTGCAGATGATCTGCAGGAGCGATCGGTGCTTTTCCCTCAAATGTGAGCGAGCGTTGGCAAATGGGCTGTTATACGTGAGCGAGCGTTGGGTTAGTTGGCTGCCGTGAAGCGGGCCCGGCGGTGGGCAGGAGTTTCGATTTCGTCCAGCATGGCTACGGCGTAGTCCTGGGTGGAGATGGTGTTGCCTGCTGGGGAATCCTTGGCAGTGGAGTACTTTCCCGTGCGCTCACCTGGCTGGATGACAGGCGCGGGTGCGAGCACTGTCCAGTCCAGGCTCTCTGGAGTTTCCTTGACGGCGGCGAATGCTGCGGCCGCCGTGGTTGCTTCGGCCTTATAGGCCTCAGGGAAGTCGGGCGAATCGAGGAGGCGAACGCCGTCGATCTCCAGCGTGCCTGCTCCGCCGACGATCATGAGGCGGGTGCCTTCTGCGTTGCTGTAGGCGGTGTCCATTGCCGCAAGCCACTCTCCGTGGTCGCCTCCGGTGCGGCTCGGGCCGGTGGCGAGGATGACGGCGTCGTGCTCTTTGGCGATCTCCGCGAAACTATGGCCATCAGCGAGATCGGCAGCGAGGGCCTTCGCTCCGGCAACCTCCGAGCCCTTGCGGGAAATAGCGGTGACTTCGTGGCCGCGGGTGAGCGATTCGTTGACGATCTGGCTTCCGACCATGCCTGTTGCGCCGTAAACTGCGATTTTCATGACTCTCCTTGGGTTGCTATCCTTGCAATATCAAAACAGTATCTAATTGATACTGATAGCTTCAAAGGAACTTAGTTACCTCATGGATACCAACGACCTGCCGGCAAACGTCCTCGACCCTGATTGCCCGTCCCGGGTGATCTTTCAGCGCATCGGTGACAAATGGGCTTCGTTGGTAGTCCAGGTCCTCGCGGACGGTCCCATCCGCTTCTCCGAGCTTCGCAAGATGGTCCACGTCGTGACGCCGAAGGTGCTGACCCAGACCCTTCGAACCCTTGAGCGCGACGGTCTCATCACCCGGACCGTCCACGCTCAGGTGCCTCCGCGCGTCGACTATGAACTGACCGAGCTTGGAGCATCCCTGCTGGAACCATTGACCCTTTTGCGCCTCTGGGCGGAGGACCACGTGCCCAGCATTCTCAAGGCCCGCGATGCCTATGACGATGCCCAGGACGAGGCTGTCATCGGGGGCTGACCGTTCGCGCTTTCGCCCAACTGACTTGCATTTGTTGGCGTTTTGAGGGCTCAGAACGACATCTAATGCGAGTCAGTTGGGTGTCCCGACGGGGACGCCCGCACCGAGGCGCCCGTCCCGCATGGTCGCGACCGAATCGGTGAGCGGCAGGAACTCGGTGTCGTGCGTGACCATGACGGTCGCCGTCGCGAACTCGTCCGTGACCTCGCGCAGCAGCCGCACGATCGATTCACTACGCTCGTGATCCAAGGCCGCGGTCGGCTCGTCGACGAGCAGCACCCTGGGTTGGCCCATGAGCGCCCTCGCGATATTCACGCGCTGCCGCTGGCCTCCCGAGAGCTGGTGCGGCCGCTTATTGAGAGAAGGCCCGAGCCCGACGACGTCGAGCAGTTCCGTAGCGCGCTTGCGGGCCGCTTTGGCCGGCTTCCCCCGGAAATGGTCGCCGAGGATCAACTGCTCGACGGCGGTCAGCGAAGGCAGGAGGTTGGGTTGCTGGAAAATGATGCCCACCTTTTCCCGGCGCAGGGCAGTGAGTTCGGTGTCCTTGAGTTCCGTGGCAACCGTGCCGTCGACGATAACGAGCCCGGAACCCGGCCGGACCAAAGTTGCCGCCACAGCGAGAAGCGAGGACTTCCCGGAGCCGGATGGGCCCACGAGGGAAAAGAATTCGCCGGCGTCCACGCTGAGGTCCACGGCATCCAGGGCCTTGAGGGTGGAATCGCCGTCCGGATACTCCAAGGTGACGTTGACGAGGTTGAGTACGGGGTTCATTGATATGCCTTTCGTAGAATATTAAGTTTCGACGCTGGCCTAGTTGCCGCCGAGGGCAATGAGCGGATCCACTCTGGTGATGCTGCGTACTGCCAGCGCCGCACCGCCAAGCCCAAGGAGCACGATCCCGGCGATCGGGACGAGGGTAGTTAGCGGGGTCACGAGGAACGGGGCCGCCTTGGCAGCAAAGAAGCCGCCCAGAACGCCAAGGCCGCCACCCAATCCCGCGCCGGCGAGCAAGACGATTCCAGCTTGGACCAGCGCGTCCCGCACCACGTAGCCGGACGAAGCGCCCATGGCCTTGAGCACCGCGATGTCGCGCGTGCGCTGGACAGTCCAGACGGTCAGGAATGCAACGATGACAAGCGCGGAGATGCCATAGAGGAAGGCCTGCATGAGCATGAGGGAGCCGTTTTCGCTCTTGTAGGAGCCGAGGGCCTGGAACGAGCCGCTCGGGGTGGCGCTGACAGTGCCGGCCACCGCATTGGCGGCGTCAAGATCCACGGTGGCTCCGGCGCCGTACTCCACGGCAAGGACTGTCCCAATCGATTCCCCGGCAGGAATATGTGCGAGCTTCTGCCACGTAGCCCGGGAGGTCCAGACGACTCCGGTGTGTGAATACCACTCGTCCTGGGTGATGGCGGAAACCGTCAGACCCGTACCGCCTACCGTCACCCTGCTCCCGGTACTCAGCAAGAGTTCCTTCGCCAAGGACTCCCCGACCACCACTTCGCCTTCCTTCACCGCCACAGGTGAGATGCCGCCGTCGGCCCCGAAGACCGCCACGTTCGCAGTGCCGGCAGCATTATTGGCGGAATCGAGGGACTGGAACCGCGTCTGGCTAATACCAATGGCTTCGGCAGAGGCAACACCCGGCCGGTTCCGCCAAGCTTCGAGCTGCTTGTTGGAGACCTCCGATTCCGTATAGGAGGCCTTGGCCTCGCCTCCTGCTGGCGCGCCGAAGGCGATTTGCTGCGCCGGAAGTGCGGCAATGGCCGACGTCGACTGGTTGCCTAGGCCCGCTGTAAGCCCGGAGAGCATGACGAGGAGGAGTGTGATGAGGGCGACGACACTCCCCATGAGGGCGAAGCGGCCCTTGGCGAAGCGGATGTCGCGTATGGCGAGAAACATGGGTTTCCTTTGGTCGGAGGCGATCTTCTGGTCCTGTTTCAACTCTCCGGGCAGGGGGCGCGTGAAACATCGGGAAGTGGATGGACTCCTCCAGTCGCCTTGATTGACCCGCGGATCAACCATTCGGTTGATTGGGCCCGCATACCGCCGAATCCGGGTAAAACTGTCGGCGGGCGAGGCTACGCTGGAAGGCATGCAGGGAGACGATTCGCCCCAAGCCACGGCGCAGCCGCAGCCAGCGCCACATCAGCAGCCAAGTGGCTCGGCCATGATTTTGCGCGTCCTGCGCGTCAGCCTGCACGTTGGTTTTGCGGTGCTTCTCTTCGTGGCAGTCGTCAGGCTTGCGATCGCGGGCCTTTCGCCCTTCGCCACTTGGGCAGGCCTCGGCCTTGCCCTGCTGCTCGCTGCCGTCTACCTCTTGGGGACGGTCCTTGAAAAGAGGCACGCCGGCCATCCTGAGCGCTTCGATCCGAAGCCTTACGCGCGGTGGTGGCTCGCCGTCGTTGGTTTCCTGTGGCTGCTGCTCATGCTCATCAGTCCGGATTTCGCTTGGATAGCTTTCCCGTTGTTCTTCCTGCAACTGCATATCCTGCCGCGGCGCATCGCCCTCCCCGCGATTGCTGTCAGCACCGCACTCCTGATCGCGGCGATGTGGTTCCACAACCGTGGTGCCGGGGCGGATGCCCTGCAACTTGCCATGGTCCTCGGGCCTCTTTTCGGGGCCGCCTTCGCGGTTGTCACCGGCCTGGCGTATCGGGCGCTGTACGTCGAGGCGGAGAACCAGCGACTCGCCGCTGAGGAATTGCGCCGGACCCGGGCCGAGCTGGCACAAAGCCAGCACGACGCCGGTGCGCTGGCCGAGCGCGAAAGGCTCGCACGTGAAATACACGACACCTTGGCACAGGGATTCTCGAGCATCGTCTTGATGGGGCGCTCGGCGGAGAAAGCCCTCGACGCCGGTGACAACGCCGCGGCCCGCGATCGGCTCAGGACTGTCCGCGAGACAGCGGCCAGCAACCTGGCGGAAGCCCGCAATTTTGTCCGGGGACTGGGGTCCCCGGAGCTGGTCGAGTCCTCGCTCGCAGACACGCTGCGGCGCCTCTGCACCAAGACCGAGGCCGAGGCGGCCGCACGCGGAGCTACGTTGCGCTGCCGTTTCGAGCTCCAGGGCACGCCAGTGGCGCTGCCCAACCCTTACCAGACCACCTTGTTGCGCGCGGCTCAGTCTTCCCTGGCGAACGTGTGGGCGCATGCCCAGGCGAGGACCGCCGTCGTCACCCTGTCCTTCCTGGATGCCGAGGTAACCATGGACGTGTTCGACGACGGTGCGGGCTTCGATCCCGCAGCGGCCGCTGCCGCGGCAACCCGTGGCGACGGAACCGGCGTCGGGCTCAAAAGCCTGCGCGAGCGGCTAGCGGCCCTGAATGGAACGCTCGACGTCGAGTCGGCTCCCGGCGAGGGGACCGTGGTGGCAATCCGGCTGCCGCTGGGCACTAGCAACGCAGCCCTTGAGGCGTCCCCATGACCAACAACATCAGGGTTTTGCTGGTTGACGATCATCCCGTGGTGCGGGCGGGGCTCCGGGCCATGCTTGCCGACTTCGAAGGAGTCCAGGTCGTGGCGGAAGCGGCCGACGGCGGAGCCGCATTGGCGGAACTCTCGAAGCTCCACGCCCTCGGCGAACCTGTGGACGTAGTCCTCATGGACTTGCAAATGGGCTCGGGGATGGACGGCGTCACCGCCACCGGCAAGATCAAAGCCGGTGAGGCGGGGACTCCCCCGCCGCCGGTCCTGATCCTGACCACGTATGACAACGACGCCGACATCCTCGCCGCAGTGGAAGCCGGAGCGAGCGGATACATGCTTAAAGACGCTCCACCTGAGCAAATCCGGCAGGCCGTGGTGGCTGCGGCCGCGGGTCAGACGGCCCTTGCGCCCGAGGTTGCCGCGCGGCTCATGGGCAGGATCCGCAATCCGGTGCACGCCCTGAGCGCGCGTGAAGTCCAACTCGTGGAACTCCTCGCCACCGGAATGAGCAACCGTGCGATGGCGAAGCAACTCTTCATTTCCGAGGCCACGGTCAAGACCCATTTGGTGCACATTTACGGCAAGCTGGGTGTCGACAACCGGACCGCGGCCATCGCGGCGGCAACCCAGCGCAGGATCATCCGGAGTCAGTAGGGTTGGCGCGCAGCCTGGGTGCCTGTCGGACCCAACTGACTAGCAGTAAGTGTCGTTTTGACACCCGAAAACGACACTTACTGCGAGTTAGTTGGGCGAGGCCTGGTTCTTGAGCGCCTCAACCATCACAAAAGCGCAACGTGCTGTGATTTGTATCATTCCTGTCGGCCCGAGAAGGCATAATGGCGCAAATGGGGAAAACCAAGAATCTTGTCCTGGGGCTTGCCGCCCTGATGATCGCCGGCTCGCTGGCCGCATGTGATGACGGCCGCTCTGGGGCGGAGGGCGCTGCCAAGCAGCTCGCGTCGTCCCTCGCGGCGCTCGACGTCGGATCGCTCGCCGTCGACGGCAAGGATGCCGCAGCGGCGAATGAACAGCTCAAGGCGGTGTTCGCGGCCCTCGATCCGGCCAAGCCTTCGGTTGAAAGCGGCGCGGTAAAGCTCGACGGCGACAAAGCCTCGGTTCCGCTCAACTTCACGTGGAAGATCGGAACTGCGGAGTGGAAGTACACCTCCCAGGCCGCCCTGAAGAAATCGGGCGACAAATGGGCCGTCCAATGGAATTCGGCACTCTTGGAGCCGGATCTTAAGGACGGCGAGGTACTGGACAAGACCGTCACTGCGCCATCCAGGGCCGAGATCCTTGGCGCAGGGGACGCGAAATTGATCAGCTACCGTCCAGTGGTTCAGGTGGGCATCGACAAGACCGCGATTGGATCGGCGGATCCCGCGGCTTCGGCGGCGAAGCTCGCGCAACTGGTCGGCGTGGACGAAGCCGCGTATGTGAAGCAGGTCCAGGCGTCCGGCCCACAGGCATTCGTCAGTGCCATCACCCTGCGTCAAGAGGGCCGCACGATCACTGACCAGCAGATTGCTGCGATTCCGGGGGCCCGTGGCATTCCTGATTCCCTGCCTTTGGCACCGACGCGTACCTTCGCCCGCGCCGTGTTGGGTAGCGTCGCTGAGGCAAGCGCCGAACAGATCCAAAAAGCCGGGGGTGCCCTCAAGGCGGGAGATGTCGTCGGGACCGGCGGCCTGGAGGAACAATACGACAGCCAGCTCCGTGGCCAGGATGGGGTCTCCATCAAGGCCCGGCCGCAAGGCATGACCGACGACCAGATCAAGGCCGCGAAGCCCGACCCCCGCCGGGTGCTTTTTGCCGCCGACGCCAAGGCCGGCGATCCGCTGAGGACCACCCTAGATCCGCGCTTGCAACAGCTCGCCGAAGACACCTTGGCCGGGGTTGGCCCGGCGTCGGCAATTGTGGCGCTCCGCCCCTCCACCGGCGCCGTCCTGGCAGCGGCCTCCGGGCCCGGAAGCAACGGCTACAACACGGCAATGCTGGGCCAATACGCTCCGGGTTCCACCTTCAAGATCGTCGATTCCCTCGCCTTGATCCGCAATGGAATGACGCCGGATTCCAAGGTGGAATGCACGCCGACAATTACGGTGGACGGCCGGACCTTCAAGAACGCCGAAGGCTATCCGGCGTCGTCTCTTGGTTCTGTTGCTTTGCGTGACGCTTTCGCGCATTCGTGCAACACGGCCTTCATCAGTTCCAGGGACAAGGTCAGCCAAGCGCAGCTCGAGTCGGCGGCAACTTCATTGGGAGTGGCAGTCCAAGCCCCGAAGCTGGGGGCCGATGCCTTCCTGGGATCCGTCCCGGGAAACGCCGACGGCACCGAGCACGCAGCTTCGATGATCGGCCAGGGCAAAGTGCTGCTCTCTCCCCTCGCCGCAGCTATCATGGCCGGTTCGGTGGCACATGGCGCGCCGGTGTCGCCGCAACTCGTCCTGAACCCCGGCGCAGCCTCACCCTCCGCGGGTGCCACCCCGACGGCGTCCGGCTCGCCGTCGTCGTCGGCCTCCCTCGCCGCGCCAGCGTCTCCCGCCGCGCCGGCGTCCGACAAACCGGTCACCCCGGCGGAGGCAGCAGCACTTAGCGACATGATGAGGGCTGTGGTGACCTCCGGCCACGCCGGTTTTCTCGCCTCGGTGCCGGGGGCGCCCGTGGGCGCGAAGACCGGGACGGCCGAATTCGGAAACGACAACCCGCCCAAGACGCATGCCTGGATCGTTGCAGTGCATGGAGACCTCGCCGTGGCAGTGTTCGTGGAAGACGGCGGCCTCGGTGCAACAACCAGCGGCCCGTTGCTCAAGTCGTTCCTGACCGCGGCCGGCTGAGCGCCGCAGACCGCTGACCCACCACCGTCCGATCAGCGCCCTGTGAGCATGGGTCAGTTGCAGTGGTACATGGAGGGCATGAGGCACGCGCGCCTGGCGGCCGTGTTCGGCGTGATCGGAATCTTCTCATTGGGCGTTGTTTTCGGACCCTTGGCCATTATGCAGGCTAAGAAAGCCGAGGGATTCGGGGTAGCGGCCCAGGATGGAAAGATCCTCGGTTGGGTGGGGATCGGCCTGTTCATCTTATGGGTCCTGTTTTTCGTTGCCTACATTGTCCTGTTCGCAGCGATCATCGCGAACTTGCCACACACCCCGTACCCGGGCCGCACCGGCTCGTAACGGAACATTTCCTGACCGCGGCAGGCCCAGCTGCACGGGATTCGCCGCGATATGTGAGCGAGGGTCGCCCGAAAGGGGGCGATATGTGAGCGAGCGTCGCAGGGGGGAGGGGCGCCCTCTGGACAGGTATTTCCGGCGGGTGCACACTTAATTCAACGCTTGTTGAATTAGTTGCGGCAATGAAGTTCAACTCCGGGAGTGGCCATGAACCAGCCTGAAAGCACCACATGCGTCGTCGTGGGTGGCGGTCCCGCGGGGGTGATGCTCGGACTCTTGCTGGCAAGGGCAGGCGTCGAGGTCACGGTCCTCGAAAAGCATGCCGACTTCCTGCGCGATTTCCGCGGCGACACCGTCCATGCCTCCACCATCCGGCTCTTGGATGAGCTCGGGCTGGGCGAAGGATTCCGGGCCTTGCCGCAAAGCAAGCTTGGCAATTTCAAACTCCCGGCGGGCGGCAAGGAAGTGACCCTGGCCGACTTCGACCGCCTCAAGCCGCCCTACGATTACGTAGCCATGGTTCCGCAGTGGGACCTCCTGAACTTCCTGGTGGACGCCGCCCAGCAGGAACCGCAGTTCACGCTCCGGATGAACACTGAGGCCACGGACCTGCTGTACGACGACGGCGGGAAGGTCGCCGGGGTGGCGTACCGCACCCGGGACGCGGCATCCGGCGTCGAAACCGGGACGGGGGAGCTTCGCGCGACGTTGACGGTGGCATGCGACGGCCGCGGCTCGGTGCTCCGGCAAAAGGCAGGACTGGTCCCCCGCGAGTTCCCCGTGCCGTTCGACACCTGGTGGTTCAGGCTCTCCCGGCACGCGGACGAGCAGGAACAGTTGGCCTCGATCATGCCCCGCTTCTCCGGTGCCGATGTCCTCCTCAGCCTGACCCGCAAGGATTTTTACCAGATCGCCTACATCGCGGAGAAGGGCAAGGACCCGCAATTGCGCGCAGAAGGGGTGGAGAGCTTCCGTGCCCGCGTGGCCCGCATCCGCCCGGATCTCGCGGACCGCGTGGACGAAATCAGCTCGATGGACGATCTCCATTTGCTCGACGTGAAGCTCAACCGGATCAAGCCGTGGCACAAGCCAGGTCTGCTCCTCATCGGAGACGCCGCCCACGCCATGTCTCCCGCGGGCGGTGTGGGGATCAACCTCGCCATCCAGGATGCCGTCGCCGCTGCCCAGCGCATCGCCCGCCCATTGCTTCAAGGCACCCTTGGCGAGTCAGATCTCGCTTCGGTGCAGAAGCGGCGATGGTTCCCCACCGTGGTGATCCAGAATGTGCAGCTTGTCATTCAGAAAGCGGTCTTCGGTCCCGCTGTGAAAGGCCGGTTGACGGGCCCGCCCAGTCCAGTGGTCTTTGTCGCGCTCCACGTTCCTTGGTTCCGGAAACTTCCAGCACTCATGATCGCCTTCGGCCCGCGGCCGGAGCACGCCCCCGATTTCGCGCGCCGGAAGTCCGCCGTGACGCGGAAGCCGGTGTGAACAGGGGGCGCCGCCCCGGACAAGTGAGCAGCCGGGACGCAGTTCTCAGGGCGGCCCGCGAACAGTTCAGCCGCAAAGGATATGACGCCGCAACAGTCCGGGCCATCGCGGCCGAGGCCGGCGTGGATCCGTCCATGATCAACCATCATTTCGGCACCAAGGAGCAGCTGTTCATGGCTGCGCTCGAATCACCCGTGGATCCCAAGGACCACGTGTCGGCTGTCTTGAACGGGCCACGGGAGGACGTCGGGGAGAGGCTGGTGACCCGCTTCCTGACCGTGTGGGACTCGCCAGCGGGGGCAGCCGGCGTCGCGGTTTTGCGCACGGCGATGCAGCACGAGTGGAGTGCCGCGCTGGTCCGCGAGTTCATCCTGAACCGCGCTATCAAACCGCTTCTCGCGGGCCTGGGGGTGCCTGCGGAAGAGGCCTCGTGGCGCGGAAACCTGGTGGCATCGCAGCTTTCCGGACTCATCCTGACCCGCTACCTCGTTAAACTGGAGCCGATCGCCTCGGCGCCGCACGCCGTCGTCGTCCGGGCGTTGGGGCCGACAATCCAGCGGTATCTCACTGGCGCGGTTGGTGCGGACCACCTGGGCGGCTGAGGAGTCCCCCGCGGTCCGTGGGAAGATTGAACGCGTGGCCCATATTGACGTTTCAGGCATCGACTACTTCCTCTCCGACGGCACCCAATTGCTCAACGGTGTGACCTTCAAGGTCCCGGACGGCAGCAAAACAGCCCTGATCGGGCCCAACGGAACGGGAAAGACCACCCTGTTCAAGATCATCGCGGGCGACCTTACGCCTGACGAGGGAGTGGTAGGCCGTTCCGGCACGATGGGCATCATGCGCCAGTTCGTCGGCCAGGTCCGCGACGAATCCACCGTCCGTGACCTGCTCGTTTCCGCTGCGCCGCCGGCTCTCGCCGCGGCCGCCAAGGCGGTCGAGGACGCCGAGCTCGCCATGATGGAGCACGACGACGAGCCCACCCAAATGCGGTACGCCCAGGCGATCGTGGACTGGGGAGACGCCGGAGGGTACGACGTCGAGACCGTCTGGGACGAGGTCTGCATGGCCGCACTGGGCATCCCCTTTGACCGCGCACAGCACCGCCCGGCGTCGAGCCTTTCGGGCGGCGAGCAAAAGCGGCTGGTGCTTGAGGCGCTCTTCTCCGGACCTGACCAACTGCTCCTCCTCGACGAGCCGGACAACTACCTCGATGTTCCCGGCAAGCGTTGGCTCGAAAGCAAACTCAACGAATCCAAGAAGACCGTCTTCTTCATCAGCCACGACCGCGAGCTGCTCAACAATGCCGCAGGCCGCATCGTGACGCTGGAACCCGGCATCAACGGCGCCGGCGCCTGGGTGCACGGCGGCGGCTTCGGCACCTATGTGGACGCGCGGATCGACCGCAATGCGCGATTCGAGGAACTGCGCAAGCGCTGGGACGAGGAGCACCTGAAGCTCAAGGAACTCGTCATCATGTACAAGACCAAGGCGGCCTTCCGCTCGGACATGGCCAACAAATACCAGGCCGCCCAGACGCGGCTCGCCAAGTTCCTGGAGGCCGGGCCGCCCGAGGCCCTGCCGCTCGAGCAGAACGTGCACATGCGCCTCAAGGGAGGCCGGACGGCCAAGCGCGCCGTGGTGGCTGAAAAGCTTGAACTCACGGGACTGATGAAGCCGTTCTCCACCGAGATCTGGTTCGGAGACCGGGTCGGCGTGCTGGGTTCCAACGGCTCGGGAAAGAGCCACTTCCTGCGGCTCCTGGCCGCCGGTGGCACCGACCCGGAGCGCGAACATTTGCCGGTTTCCGACGTCGAAATCGCTGAAGTTCCGCACGAAGGCACCGTCAAACTGGGTGCCAGGATCCGACCCGGATTCTTCGCGCAGACCCATTCCCGCCCGGACCTCCTGGGCCGGACGCTCCTGGACATCCTGCACCGCGGTGACGAACACCGTTCCGGGCTGGGCCGCGAAGCCGCTTCGGGCGCGCTCGACTCCTACGGGCTGGTGGGCTCGGCCGAGCAGAAGTACGAGTCGCTGTCGGGTGGGCAGCAGGCGCGGTTCCAGATCCTGCTCCTCCAGCTCTCCGGAGCCACGCTCTTGCTCCTGGATGAACCCACGGACAACCTGGACCTGCACTCGGGCGAAGCCTTGGAGCGCGCGATCGACGCGTTCGAGGGCACCGTTCTTGCGGTTACGCACGACCGTTGGTTCGCGAAGTCCTTCGACCGTTTCCTCGTCTTTGGATCCGACGGCAAAGTCTACGAGTCCGACGAGCCCGTCTGGGACGAGTCGCGGGTAGAGCGGGCGCGCTAGCTTCCAGCCGCTTCCTCTGGGGGCGGCGGGCGCGGGTCCCGATGCGGGCCCGGGAACGCACGACGCCGTCCCGCGCCTTCGAACCCTCGCTCACCTATGGCGTGTGATCGCGGAACGCTCGCTCACCATAGGTGAGCGAGCGTCGGTGGAAAGTGCCCCATAGGTGAGCGAGCGTTTGAGTCGTTCGGCACGCAGGGTGCCTGCCGGCTCACGCGACCGGTTTACACGCCCCACCCACGCGGCCATATGATCACCAAAGATGATGAAATGATCATTTCTGGATAGCATATGAGCATGAGGACTGCTGACCGCCACCGGCTCATTGGCGAGCTGCTGCGCAAGCGCGAAGAGATTACCGTTGACGAACTGGTTGTCGAATGCGGGGCATCGGGGGCCACTATTCGGCGCGACCTGGAAATCCTCGCGTCCCACGGTGTCCTGCGCCGGGTGCATGGCGGGGCCCGCAGCCTCGTTGACCGCGGCGACAACGCCGGCTACGGGCAGCGCGAACTCGAGGACCAGGACGCCAAGGAGAGAATCGCCGTCGCCGTCGAACGGCTGCTCCGCGACCGCGATCATGTGTGGCTCGACAGCGGTTCAACGGCAACGGAGATCGCGCGCCGGCTCGCGCAGCGTGAACTGACCATCATGCCGATGTCCCTACGCGCGGTGGAGTTCCTGGCCACGGACCTTCCCTCGGGACGGCGTCCGGGCCTCCTGTTGCCCGGCGGCAGCCTGGTTCCCGGAGAGCAGTCATTCCGGGGACCAATGGCAGAGGCCAACATCCGCTCATTGCGCTTTGATGCGGCCATCGTGACGCCGTGTGCCATCAACCTCAAGGACGGCCTGCTGGCGCACGATCTCGAGGACGCCGCGATCAAGCGGGCAGGCTTGGAATCGGCCAGCCGGGTGATCGTGGCCTGCACAGGAAGCAAATGGAATGCACAGGCCGTGGCCTTGGTTGCAGCCATGGACGCGGTAGATGTCATTGTGACGGACCGGAAGCCAAGCACCGAAGAACGCACCCTACTTGAAAATCTCTCCGTGGAAGTTGTGATCGTATGACCACCAGCACCCGAACCGCTCCGAACGTCAAGGCCGCGGCAATCGCCACTTTCCTGGTCTTCGGCATGAACGGGCTGGTATTTGCCAGCTGGGCGGCGCGCATCCCCGCCGTCACCCAGACCCTGCACCTGACGTCCGGACAGATGGGCACCCTCCTGCTGTGCACCGCCGTCGGGTCCCTTGTGGCGCTGCCCTCCGCGGGGTGGGTTGTCGGCAGGATCGGTACGGCCAATACCGTCCGCGCAGCCGGGCTGCTGGCCGCCTCGGCGGGAGCGGCTATTGCCTTCTCGCTGATGGCTGGATCCGTGGCCGGCACCGCCCTGGCGCTGTTTTTCTTCGGTGTGGGAGTCGGTCTCTGGGACGTTTCGCAGAATATTGAGGGGGCCGACGTCGAACATCGCCTCGGGCGCACCATCATGCCGCAGTTCCACGCAGCCTTTAGCGGGGGCGCCTTTGTTGGTGCGCTGATTGGTGCATGGCTTTCCGAGATAGGCGTCGGACTTCCGGAGCACTTGCTGGTCATTGCCGGCGTCGTGGTTCTTCTCACCTTGACCGCGCCGCGCTACTTCATGCCCCACGAGACCACGGGAACGGCGCCCGACGACGGCGCGCCCGCCGTGAAGGGTCCCTCCGCCTGGCGGGACTCCCGCACCCTGTTGATCGGCGTCGTGGTCCTTGGGGCGACCCTGACGGAAGGCGCCGGAAACGACTGGATCGCTAAGGCATCGGTGGATGGCCTGAATGCTTCCGAATCGACGGGCGCTCTGTTGTTCGCGCTCTTCGTGGCGGCGATGACCTTGATGCGTTTCGTTGGCGGCCGTGCGATCGACCGGTTCGGACGCGTAGCCGTGCTGCGGGTCAGCATGGCCGCCGCAGCGGTGGGCCTGGCTCTCTTCGTTTTCGCGGGCAACCTCGTCCTTGCCGGGGTGGGTGCGGCCCTTTGGGGTATCGGCGCAGCCCTGGCCTTCCCGATGGGCATGTCCGCTGCTGCCGATGACCCGAAACACGCGGCCGCACGCGTCTCGGTGGTCTCGACCATCGGTTATGTGGCGTTTCTAGCCGGCCCGCCGCTTCTGGGATACCTCGGCGACCATACCGGTATCCACATGGCACTGCTTGCCATCGGGGTGCCGATCCTGATTGCCCTGTGGCTGGCCGGCGCCGCGAAGCCCCTCGTTAAAAGCAACTGACTCGCAGTTGTTGTCGTTATGACGCGTCAAAACGACAACAACTGCGAGTCCGTTGGGTGGCTACAACGAGCGGTGCTACGGGGCCGAGGTTGCGGGGGCCGTAGGAATGGCGCTCGGCGATGCCCCGTTGGTGGGAGCTCCGCTCTGCCGATTCCGGCCCTGGCCGCCCTGGCCGTTGAAGTTCTGGAACTGGCCGCGGCCCGGACGGGCCTGGCCAGCATCCATGAGCTTGGTGACGCCGACGCCTCCGAAGAAGCCCACGGCGACGAGAAGCACGGCAAGGAGGATCTGCGTCAGGCGGCCCATCTGGAAGCGCTTCTTGGGCACGAACGGCTCGGGCGCCTGGGGTTGGCCCCAACCCTGCCCGGTGGGTTCCTGGCCGGTGGCCTGCAGGACCGCGGTGGGCTGTCCGGCGTGGGGCTGCTGGGTGTAGGGCTGCTGGGGCTCCGGCTGGTTCGTGGGGCCGGGCTCCGGTGCTGAATAGGACATTTGTAGATCTCCTGTTGGCTATTTCTTTTTTGAGTTGCTGGGGGGGTGGAAGTGTGGGCGGCTATTCATACCGCAGGGCGTCGATCGGCCGTAGTTTCGCCGCCTTGTTGGCCGGGTAGATTCCGAAAATCAGGCCGATCGCAGCGGATACCAGGAACGACAGCCACACCGTCCACCACTGGACTTCGGGTTGCGTTCCGAGCAGGGGGAAGGCGCTGCCGATGTAGCCCGCGGCAATTCCCAGCACCCCGCCGATCAGCGAAATGATGAGCGATTCGATCAGGAACTGGCTCACGATGCTGCCGCGCGAGGCTCCGATCGCCTTGCGGATGCCGATTTCGCGGGTGCGTTCAGTGACCGTGACGAGCATGATGTTCATGACGCCGATTCCGCCAACCAGGAGCGAAATGCCGGCCACGGCCCCCAGGAGGATGGTCAGCGTGGCCGTGGTGGTGGTGGCCGTCGTGAGGATCTGCGCCTGGTTCCGCACCTGATAGTCACGATTGGCGGAGGTGACGTTGTGCCTGGCATCGAGGATCATCTGAACCTCGTTCTGGGCCTGGTTCATCACGTCCGCTGACTTCGCCTGGACCGTGATGGAGGCAAGGGACGGCGAGTACCCGGTGAACTTGTCCTGGGCTGCGCTGTAGGGGATCACCACAATGTCGTCTGGATCGTTGAGCCCCGAGGACCCCTTTTGAGCCAGGACGCCGGAGACCACGAAATTCTGGCCATTGAGGGCGATGGTCTGCCCAACGGCCGAGGTCACAGAGCTTCCCACCAGGTCCTGCGCCACGGTATTGCCGATCACGGCCACTGCGGTGCCGCTGCTGGCGTCACCGTCGCTGAAGTAGGACCCCGCCGCAAGCGTGTCGTTCGAAATGGAAAAGTACGACGGCGTGGTCCCCACGAAAGTTGCGACAGCATGGGTTGCGTCCTGGTAAGTACCCGTGACGTTCTGTGCCGTGACTACCGGCGCTGTTGCGGCGACGTCGGGGGCCATAACGGGATCTGTCAGCGCGGCCATGTCCTGGAGCGTGAGGTTGGTGCCGCGGGAGCGCGGACCGGTGACGGCTTGTCCGCCGCCTGCTGCGCGGCCGCCCGCCGTCGTCTGGCGGCTGACCGTAAGCACGTTGGTTCCCAGCTTGCCGATCTGGGCCTTGATGGCGTTGGAGGTTCCGGCTCCTACGGCCAGCAGGATGATGACGGATGCGATGCCGATCAAGATGCCCAGGGTGGTGAGGATGGAGCGCATCTTGTTGGCCATCACCCCCGTCAGGGCGAAGCGAACGGATTCGGCGATCATCATGCCGGCACCGCCGTGGCTACAGGGTGGGCATTCACGGCGCGGATCCTGTGATCCTCAATGATGTGACCGTCCTGGAAGCGCACAACGCGGTTGGCCCGCGCCGCGACGTCCGCCTCGTGGGTGATCATCACAATGGTCCGGCCGTTGGCGTGCAAGGACTCGAAGAGATCCAGGATTTCGTGCGAGGACTTGGTGTCCAAAGCTCCCGTGGGCTCGTCGGCCAGGAGCAACACCGGGTTGGTCACGAGTGCCCGGGCGATGGCAACACGCTGCTGCTGTCCACCGGACAGCTGCGAAGGCTTGTGGTCCGCCCGCTCAGCCAAACCCACTGAATCGAGTACTTCCAGGGCCCGCTCGCGCCGTTCCTTGCGGTGCACTTTTGCGTAAGCGAGCGGCATGGAGACGTTGTCCACGGCCCGCGTGCGCGGTATCAGGTTGAAGTTCTGGAAGACGAAGCCGATTTTCCGGTTGCGGATCTGCGCGAGCTGGAATTCATCCAGGGTCCCGGTATCGATGCCGTCCAAGTGATACGTCCCCTGGGTGGCGCCGTCGAGGCAGCCGATGATGTTCATCATGGTGGACTTTCCGGAGCCCGAGGCGCCGATGATGGCCACGAAGTCGCCCCGGTCAATGGAGATGCTGACGGAATCGAGTGCCCGTACTTCGGCTTCCCCTTTGCCATAGATCTTGCTCACGGACTCCAGTTGGATGACAGCGTCGTTCACGGCTGCTTACCCGCCATTTCCACGTGTGCCACCGGTGCCGCCCGTAATTCCGGCGCCGCCGGTACCACCGAATCCGCCCGTACCGCCAAGTCCGCCCGTCCCGGTCCGTCCGGTGGTGCCGGTGGTGTCCAGGGTGGATGAGATAGCCGGGAGTTCAATCTGGTCGCCCGCGCTGAGTCCGGTGAGCACCTGGGTGCGGCCGTTGTCCGTGATCCCGGTGGTGATGGTCACCGCCGTCGCCGTCCCGTTCTTCATCACGTTGACGGTCTGCCTGGTTCCCGTGGTGGTAATGGCCAGCGAAGGCACTGTCAATGCGTTCTTGGCGGTCGCCGTGGTTACGGAGATGTTTGCGCTTTGGCCGAGCCGCAGGGCAGCCGGAGGGTTCTTGATGGAGATCGTCACGGGATAGCTGACCACGTTGTTGGTGGTTGTGGCGTTCTGGGCGATCGCCGTGATGGTACCTGTGACCGGTGCCGCGGACGGGTCGGTCTTGAGCGCCGGGAAGGTGAAGGTGGCCGAGTCGCCGGTCTTCATGGCGGCAATGTCCGATTCGGCGAAGTTGGCGATGACTTGCAGGTGCGCGGTGTCGCTGATCGTAATCAGTCCGGAGGACGAGGTGCTCGCGGCGCTCGTGGAAGAGCTGCCGGAGGAGCCGGAAGCTCCGGACGAGCCGGAACCCGAGGATCCGGAAGAGCCGGAGCTGCTGCCGGCGTTGCCGCCGACGACGGCGTTCACGGCGGTGACAGTACCTGAAACCGGGGCCGCGAGTGAGCAGGACGCCAGGTTTTTGGTTGCGGTATCAACGGCAATCTGGGCAGACGTGGTGTTGGATGTGGCGCCGCCACCGCTTTGGGCGGAATTGAGGGCCGTGGCTGCCGAGGCAATCTGCTCCTTGTCCTTGAGGGCCGAGCTGGCTTGCTGGTTGGCTGCCTGGGTCAGTGCTTGGTTGTCCTTCGCGAGCTGGGCCTGTGCTGCGCTGAGCGCGTTCTGGGCCGGCTGGCTGCTCGGCTGGGCGCTGGCAGCGGCCTGGGCCGTGGCGACAGTCGCATTGTCATTGTTCACGGCCGTCTGCGCGGCGGCCACGGCACTGGCCTGCTGGCTCGCGTCCAGGTTGGCCGTTTGCTGGGCGTTGGTGAGGCTCTGGCTTGCCGAAGCCACCTGGTTGCTGGCTGAGGCCTGTTGTTGGTTTGCCTGCGCCGCGGCGGAATCCAGTTGCGCCTGGGCAACGGCCAGCGCGTTCTGGGCGTTCGTCGGATCAATGGTGACCAGCACCTGCCCGGCCGTGACCTGCTGACCGGTCACCGCAGAGACAGTGGCGATGGGCCCGGTGCAGTTCTGCGCATTGATGACGGTGGTGCTTGCGGGCGAGACGTTTCCGCTCGCCGTGGAAACCGCGGCGAGGTCCGCTGAGCTGACCGCGACGGTGCGGGCGGTGGTATCGGCGGCCGTTTGCGGCACACCGTTCAGCACGAAGAAGGCACCGGCGGCAATGCCCACGACGGCCACCCCGATGCCGCCGTTGATGAGTTGAGGTTTTGAGAGCATGCCCGAAGACTATTGTCGCTCTCTTGGAGAAGACCGAGTGCTACCTGATGGTTTACCCTACGTGACGCTCCGCTCGACGTGCCGCTTGCGGCGCGCGACCCTCGATCTCCACTCCAGGGCGCGCCGTGCGTCTATATTCTCCACAATGCATATTTTCTGACAGGCCAGCCACCAGAGAAGCACGACGGCGGACGCCAAGCAAGCGCCACCCACCACATCCGTGAACCAATGGGCAGCCAAATAGATCCGGCTGATCATCATGGCCAGCATTCCGCCGATCGCGAGCAGCCAAGTCCAGGCGCGGCCGATGAGGAGCGCTATCACCAGAACGAATGCCGTGGTAGCGGATACGTGCCCCGATGGGTATGAATAGGTGTCCGTAGCCACATGCGCATTGAGGGGACGCGGCCTGTGAATGACCAACTTGAGCAACTGGGTCAGCAACATCACGCTGAGTCCTGCCATGGCGGAGAATACGGCCGACCGGGGTCTCCTCCGGATCAACAACGCCAAGGCGAGCAGAATGTGGAAGACCAGCATTCCCGTGTAGCCGGTCCAGTTGAGGGCGATGTTCAGGCTGTCCCAGAACGGTGTGTGGAGGGTCGCCATGAATGCTTGCCATGCGTCGTCCACGCCCTGGAAAGGCGGGTTTCGATCCCCCGCAAGCAGAATGCCGCCGAGGACCGCGGCGATTGCGAGCAGCACAGTCGAGATGACAATGGTGCGTCCCTGATCGAGCTTGCGGGGGAGAATGACCCTCACCATCTCCACATCCTAACCAGCCCGCCGATAGTCTGGTGGGATGGGAAGCAAGCTGCGATGGGGCCATTGGGACGTGAGAAACGTGGCGCGGCTCGATCGCGCCATTGTCCGGGCGGTTTCCCGGTGGCCGGAGGGCCGGCACGATGCTGTCTGGAAAAACCTCTCGGAGGCCGCTACCAAGGGCAAGCTCTGGTTTGCCGTAGCTGGCGTCTGTGCGGCAATTCCAGGTAAGCCGCGCCAGGCCGCGATCCATGGACTCCTGGCCCTTGGGGTGGCATCCGCCGTCACCAATCTGGGTTTCAAGACGCTTCTTCCACGGACGCGGCCGTTGCCCGAGCACCTTCCGGTCTTCCGTTTTGTGAACCCGCAGCCCACAAGCTCGTCGATGCCTTCGGGCCATTCCGCGTCTGCGGTGGCATTCACTCTTGGCGTCGCGCTGGTGGATCCCGGCCTTGGTGCAGTTTTGGCTCCTGTTGCGGCGGGTGTGGCGTATTCCCGGGTCCATACGGGCGCCCACTGGCCTTCCGACGTCGTGCTGGGCTCCGCGATCGGCGCCGGAGCGGCCCTCCTGACGCGAAAGTGGTGGCCGGCCCGGCCTCCGGTTCCGGACACGGACCGTTCACCGGCCGACGCGCCTGCAGTCGGCGACGGCGAGGGGCTAAGTATTGCGGTCAACGCCCTCGGCGGTTCCTACTCGCCGGACACCGAAACCCAACTCCGAGAAATATTCCCCAAGGCGTATATAAACCTGATTTCCGATGGCGATGACGTGGCTGCCGCAATCCAGGCCACAGCAGGGCGGCCCGGGACGAAGGCCGTGGGCGTGTGGGGCGGTGATGGAACTGTCGGCGCGGCCGCAGCGGCCGCCGTCGAGCACTCACTGCCCTTGCTGGTGCTACCGGGCGGAACGCTCAACCACTTTGCTCGCGACGTGGACGCACGGTCCCTCGAAGGCGCCCTTAAGGCCGCCAAAACGGGCGCCGCGGCGTGGACAGATCTGGGCCACGTGAGCGCCGGCCGTGGGATCGACGGCAAGGACGAGGTTGCGGAGCTCATCATGCTGAATACTGCCAGCGTTGGCGTGTACCCCAACTTGGTGCGCCGCCGCGAGCGGCTTCAGCCTGCCATGGGGAAACCCCTCGCGGGACTCGTCGCGGGTCTGCGCACCTTCGGGGCGGCAACCCCCACCACTCTCCTGATCAACGGAGTGCACCACAAGCTGTGGATCCTCTACATAGGCCGCGGCCGCTACTACCCGCGGGACCTGGCACCATTGACGCGGCCCGTGCTTGACGACGGGGTGCTGGATATCCGCATGGTCACGGCCGATGAGCCCTTTGCGCGGTTGCGTCTGCTGTGGGCGGTCCTCACTGGAACCGTGAGTACATCGAAGGTGACCCACCTCAGCGAGGCCGGGGAAATCAGCATCGAAGCGATCGGAGAGCCGCTCGTGATTGCGGTCGACGGCGAGCCGTTGCCGGGTGTGCGGACCGCGGAGTTCACGGTCCGCCGTCGTGCGCTTCGGGTGTATTCACCGCTTGCCTAATGCTCTCCCAAGTGCCCTGCAAGCCCTGGGCGCGGCCGGCATCATCCATAGGGACTACCCTGACCTGCCCCTGAATCATCCCTGAGACCGGCGAATTCGGCCGTACCGGTGGATAGCGTTGTACGTACAGTCACCACATAGCTGCAGCAAGCGGAGGGAACGCTTCCATGATTGAGGCAACAGGCTTGAGGAAGGTCTACGGCGCAAAGACAGCCGTGGACGGAATCAGCTTCACCGTACAGCCCGGGAAAGTCACGGGCTTTCTTGGCCCGAACGGCGCCGGCAAGTCCACCACCATGCGCATGATCATGGGTCTCGACCGCCCGACGTCGGGCGACGTCATTGTCAACGGCCGGCATTACTCCCAGCACAAAGCCCCGCTCCACCAAGTGGGAGCGCTGCTCGATGCCAAGGCGGTTCACACGAGCCGCAGTGCGTACAACCACCTGCGCGCAATGGCAGCGACCCACGGGATTCCAAACTCGCGCGTTGAGGAAGTCATCGAGATGACCGGCCTCACCGCAGTTGCCAAGAAGAAGGCCGGAGGGTTCTCCCTCGGCATGGGCCAGCGGCTTGGCATCGCCAACGCATTGCTGGGTGATCCCCAGACGCTCATCCTCGACGAACCGGTCAACGGGCTGGATCCCGAGGGCGTCCAGTGGGTCAGGAACCTCGCCCGTTACCTGGCAAGCCAGGGCAAGACCATCTTCATTTCCAGCCACCTGATGTCCGAGATGGCCCAGACGGCCGACCACCTCATTGTGATCGGTCGCGGCAAGATCATTGCCGACACCACGGTGGATGCGCTGATCGAGAGCCAGAGCCGCAAGCGCACGTTGGTCCGTACCTCGGAGACCACCCGCTTGTCCGAGTTGCTGGCCCGCGACGGTGTCCGGGTGGAGCAGAACGAACGTGAAACCCTGGAAATCTACGGTGTGGAGCCGATCCGCATCGCAGAGCTCGCCCTCGACAACCGCGTGCTGGTTTACGAACTCACTCCGCTCACGTCGTCACTGGAGGAAGCCTACTTCCAGCTGACCAAGGACGAGGTGGAATACCATTCGCACATCACCGGCGGACCGGCAGCGCCAGGCGGGACGCTGAACGGAAGCCCTGCCAGCGCCGGCGCCACATCCGCTGCCACCATGGAAGGGATCCAATCATGAGCACCACCACCGTCAGCAAGAAACATGCGATCCCGTCAGCCGGGACCGGTGGCGTCACTTTCCTCCGTGTGCTGAACTCCGAGTCCATCAAGTTCCGGACCCTCATGAGCACCAAGATCCTGTTGCTCCTCACCTTCGTGGCCATTGTCGGCATCGGCCTGCTGTCAGCCCTCGTCCGGTGGAACTTCATCAACCAGATGGTCGAAGTCGGCCGGCAGGGTCACAAGGAAACGGTGCAGCAAGCAGTTGACTCCTTCCCGCCGGGATCGGGATTCAGCCTCTACAACCTGCCGAACGCCGGACTCAACATCGGCATCCTCGTCATGGGATCCCTGGCCGTGCTCTTCATCGCCTCTGAATACGCCACCGGCATGATCCGGTCAACCATGAATGCGGCGCCGGGGCGGCTCTCCACCTTCGGTGCCAAAGCCGTGGTCCTGGTTGTGGTCTCCTATATCCTTTCGGTCGTGGCCGGCGTCGTGACCTTCCTCTTGGCCTCACCCATGTTCGCCAACTTTGGCCTTGACCTCGGCTGGAACACGGACGGCGTCCTTTACAGCGTTTTCACCGGCGGCCTTTATGTCTCCGGTGTCGCGCTGATCGGCCTCTCGCTCGGAACACTGCTGAAGAACCCTGCCGGCGGCATCACCGTCCTGGTGGGCATCATGTTCGTCCTCCCGTTCGCAGGCCAGTTCCTCAGCTTCGCACCGGGAGACTTCTGGAAGTACGTCCCCCAGTACCTGCCCAGTGAAGCCGGCGGCCGCTTCTTGTCGATCGGCCACGTCGACGGCACCCTGGATCCGTGGGCGGGCGGCCTCGTGTTCCTTGGCTACGTCATCTTGTTCATGGTTCCTGCCCTCATTGCGCTCAAGAAGCGGGACGTCTGATTCGCAATCGCGTGATCCGCGATCCATGGACAACCACTCCGGGCAAGGCCACTAGGCTCAAGCCATGAGTGAAGAGTTGCCAGCACAGGACGCGTCGGCCCACGTGGCCGACGCGTCCTTTGCTGAAATCACGCTGCGGCGCCGTGGCAGGATCCGCCGCTATCTCTTTGAGCACCCGCGCGTCATGGACGCGGTGGTGGTGCTTTGCTATTCGCTCCTGGCACTGCCTACGCTGATCAGCTCCATCGTGGACGGCAAATGGTTCGCCGCCCTGCTGCTCGTTGCCATCGCCGCCATCCTGTTCCTTCGACGCCGCAATCCGCTGAGTGTCACCGCGACCGTTGCGGTCCTCGAAGTGGCCGTGACGCTGCTGAATCCCTGGGGTTCGAACGTCTCGGCGGGATTGTGGTTTGCGCTGTATGCGGTGGCCGTGGCGAGGGCCCGGACCTTCGCGTTGACGGTGTTCGGCGCGGCGAGCCTGCCCCTGACGCTCGTGTATCTCTTCATGTGGACCAGTCCGGCTGCCCCTGCCAACGGAGAGGCGATTCCGGAGAATTTCCACCTCATCAGCAACATTGCGGCGGCGGTCAGTATTTTGTTGTCCAACCTGATCGCCACCGGCATCGGCATTTCGGTGCGGCAGCGGCGTGAGCATGAGAGCGAAATCAGGGCCTGGGCTGCCCGCACGGCTCGCTTGGGTTCCGTCACCGAACGCAACCGGATCGCCCGCGAGATGCACGACGTCGTGGCGCACTCGCTGACGGTCATGATCAGCCTCTCGGACGGTGCCGCCGTCGTGGTCAAGAAGGATCCTGAGCGCGCGGGTGAGGTGCTTGGCGAACTCTCGCGCACCGGCAGGACTGCGCTGGCTGATATGCGCCGCGTCCTCGGCGTACTGCGGGAAGACTCCGCGCGCCCGGCGCCCCTGGAGCCCTTGGTTTCCGGGCACGACCTGAGCAAACTCCTGGACGGATTCCGGACGGCGGGGCTGCCGTTGCACTATTCACACACGGGCCCTGCCCTTCCTGAAGACCCGGCGTTGCAACTCACGGTCTACCGGATCGTGCAGGAATCCCTGACCAACGTGCTCAGGTACGGGCGCTCCTTGAGCCAAGTGGATGTGCGGATCGTGCGGGAGGGTGACTCGGTCACCATTGACGTGCTCGACGACGGCAGGGGCTCCCGGGAGCCGGGAACCGAAGAGGCGGCCTTGGGCACGGGCCAAGGCATCGCGGGAATGCGTGAACGTGCGGGAATTTATGCCGGAACCGTGGATGCCGGTCCTGGAATCCACGGCGGATGGCGGGTCCATGCGGAGCTGAAATGGAATGGCGACAAGGGGAAATCATGACAGACAATGCTCCCATCAGGGTTCTATTGGTCGACGACCAGCCCCTGCTACGCATGGGATTTCGGCTCATCCTCGAAGGCGAGGACGACCTCGAAGTGGTGGGCGAAGCCTCCGACGGTGCCGAAGCCGTGCGGAAGGTGAAGGAACTGGAACCCGACGTCGTGCTCATGGACGTCCGGATGCCCGCCATGGATGGAATCGAAGCCACACGGCGGATCACGGCCTCGTCAACCAACGCCAGGATCATCATCCTGACCACTTTCGACCTCGACGAGTATGCCTTCTCCGGCTTGCAAGCTGGGGCTTCCGCCTTCCTGCTCAAGGATGTTGCGCCTGCCGAGTTGGTCCAAGGCGTCCGGCTCGTGGCCAGCGGCGACGCCGTGGTTGCTCCGAGGGTCACCCAGCGGCTCCTGGAAACCTACGTCCGCGGGGGCCGCGTTCCCGGCCAGGCCGCAGCCCCGGCCCGCGATCCACTGCTCGAAGAATTGACGCCCCGCGAAACCGAGATGCTGGAGGCTATCGCCGGAGGGCTGTCCAACGCCGAAATCGCGCACAAATTCTTTTTGTCCGAAGCCACGGTCAAGACCCACGTCCGGCGCATCCTCACCAAGCTGCACCTGCGGGACCGGGTCCAAGTGGTGGTCTACGCCTACGAAACAGGACTCGTGATCCCGAGCAACCCGGATTACTAGTGACGCGATACCGCCTCGCCGGCGACGTCCGCGGCCGCGGCTAGACTCGGAGCCATGCCTTCGAACTCCGCTGCAGAACACATCCAGGACCTTGGCGCTTATGTCAGCGCATCGCCGTCGAGCTTCCACGCCGTCAACGAGGCCGCGCGCCGGCTCGATGCGGCCGGTTTCACGGCCCTTGATGAACTTCAGCATTGGGAAGGCGGGGCCGGCAGCTTCTACGTGATCCGGGACGGCGCCCTCATTGCATGGGTGACGCCGGAAGGCGCCACTCCGACCACGGCATTCAATATCCTTGGCGCCCACACGGATTCTCCGTCTTTCAAGCTCAAGCCCAAGCCGACAACGGGCAAGTTCGGTTGGCTGCAGGCCGGCGTCGAAGTCTACGGCGGACCCTTGTTGAACTCCTGGCTGGACCGTGAGCTTCGGCTCGCAGGGCGGCTCGTGATGCTGGACGGCACCCAGCACCTCACGGCAACCGGACCGCTCCTGCGCTTCCCGCAATTGGCCATCCACCTGGACCGGGCCGTCAATGACGGCCTCACGCTGGACAAGCAACAGCACATGAACCCCGTGTTCGGCCTCGGCGATCCCGATTCCGCGGATGTCCTGGCAATCCTGGCGGACTCGGTGGCCGGGGTTTCCGTGGATCCGGCGCAGATCGGCGGCTACGACATCGTTGTCGCGGACACCCAGGCACCTGAGCAGTTCGGTGCCAAGGGCGAACTGTTTGCATCGGGGCGGCTCGACAACCTCTCCTCAACCCACGCCGGGCTCGCGGCACTCATTGCGCACGCAACCGCGGGCGCGCCGGCTGCCGGCCCCATCGCGGTCCTGGCCGCCTTCGACCACGAAGAAATCGGCTCTGCCTCGCGCTCGGGCGCCTGCGGACCCATCCTCGAAGACATCCTCACCCGGATCTCCGAGGGATTGGGCGCAACGGTGAGCGAACGGCGCCAGGCGTTGTCGGCGTCGTTCTGTGTTTCCGCGGATGCCGGCCACGCCGTCCACCCCAACTACCCGGAGCGGCACGATCCGGCCAACCGGCCGATCCTCAATGGCGGACCGCTTCTCAAGATCAACGCTAACCAGCGGTACGCCACGGACGCTACCGGCGCGGCATTCTGGGCGCGGCTCTGCGGCGAGGCGGGTATCCCCTACCAGGAGTTCGTCTCCAATAACGACGTCCCGTGCGGCTCCACCATCGGTCCGCTGACGGCCACCCGCCTGGGGATCCGGACGGTCGACGTCGGCGTGCCCCTTCTGTCGATGCACTCGGCACGCGAGCTATGCGGCGTTGAAGACCCGCGCCACCTGGCCACGGTGACGGAGTCGTTCTTCCGCACGGCGATCTAGCTCAAGACGCCAGGCTCACCACGAGGTTGATGGTGGTGGCCAGGATCCCGACGCCGAAAACGTAGGCGAGCAGGCTGTGCCGCAAGGCGGCAGACCGCATTGCCCTGGTGGTGATCGACGTGTCCGAAACCTGGTACGTCATCCCGAGGCTGAACGCCATGTAGGCGAAGTCCGTGTATTGCGGCGGTTCCTTTTGGTTGAACTCGATGCCGCCGGGCGGATCGGACGTGTAGTAAACCTCGGCATAGCGCAGGGTGAAGAGGGTGTGCACCAGCAGCCACGACGCCACGGCACCGACGAGGGCCAGCAGGGCGAGCATGAATTTGTCGACGCCGTGCGCGTCCTTCGCGCCGAACATCACCAGGACGAAGGCTGCGAGGGAGCCGACGGCGGCACACAGGATCAGGAGATCGGCCGTGGAACGCCGTGGATCTTCTTCCCTGGCGTGGCTTCTGGTCTGATCGGCCTTCATCCGAGTGATGACTGTCCACACGAAGATGTTGTAGACCACCGCGGCCACTGCCCAGCCCGCCGCGGGCGCGTAGATCCACTGTCCCCAAATTCCGGTCGCCACTGCGGCAGCGATGCCGGTGACGATCATCAGCAAGAATCGCAATCGGGAACGTTTGGCACGGGCAGACTTCGGACCTGGGTTCTTTGCTGCGGCGTTCATAGTCAGATCATGGCACGCCTGGCTGGAGGCTCAGGCGTCACGCCACGCAGACTTTTGGGCTCAGGCATGGAGCAGCGCCCCGGAAAACCGGGGGATCCCGACGTCGGACGGTCCAGAAAGTTGCACAGCGTGACGGCTTAGCGGCGTTGACGGCTTAGCTGCCGTGACGCCTTAGCTGCCCGGCCGGGGCGCGAACATGATGACGGCCACTCCGAAGATGCAGATCATGGCGCCGATGATGTCCCAACGGTCCGGGCGGAAGCCATCCATAAGCATTCCCCAAGCCAACGATCCGGCGATGAACACCCCGCCGTAGGCGGCAAGCACGCGGCCGAAGTGCGCGTCAGGCTGGAACGCCGCCACGAAACCGTAGATACCCAGGGCTGCGATACCGAGGCCCGCCCACCACCACGGTTTGGCCTCCCTGACCGATTGCCACACGAGCCAGGCCCCGCCGATCTCGGCGATGGCCGCGAGGATAAAGAGTGCGACGGATTTGAGGACGGTCATGGGTTCAGTCTGCCTGAGCCTGGCGTCGCCGTTCCACGCGGGTTATCCACATATCTGGGTTATCCACATACGCGGCGCCGCGCATTCCACCATGCCGACACGCCGAATAGGCTTAGAGGCGGGAAATGGACTAAGATATTGAAGTCTGTGCTGCGCCTGCTTCCGCTTCTGGAAGCGGTCATCAGCACTGTTCATCGCAAATGAACCTCCTGTTACGGAAATGCCGTAACCGCTTAGCCCAAAGGAGGTGGGTTCACATATGCGTCCTTACGAATTGATGGTAATCATCGACCCCGAGGTCGAAGAGCGTACCGTAGAGCCGTCGCTTCAGAAGTTCCTCAATGTCATCACCACCGATGGTGGAACCATCGAAAAGGTTGACATCTGGGGCCGCCGTCGCCTCGCTTACGACATCAAGAAGAAGTCCGAAGGTATCTACGCTGTGGTGAACTTCACCGCCAAGCCGGAAACCGCCAAGGAACTTGACCGCCAGCTGAGTCTCAACGAGACCATCATGCGCACCAAGATCACCCGCCCCGAAGAGCAGAAGGTCGTTGCTGAGTAATTTCAGCTCCAGGCTTTCATTCTTTACCCCGCAGGAACGAACAAGGAGGCAGTAGATGGCAGGCGAAACCACTATTACGGTCATCGGTAATCTCACCAATGACCCCGAACTGCGGTTCACACCGTCAGGCTCGGCGGTAGCGAACTTCACCATCGCTTCTACTCCCCGGACCTTCGACCGCCAGTCCAATGAGTGGAAGGACGGGGAAACCCTGTTCCTCCGCGCATCGGTATGGCGCGAAGCAGCCGAAAACGTCGCCGAATCCCTCACCAAGGGCATGCGCGTGATCGTTTCCGGCCGCCTGAAGAGCCGTTCCTACGAAACCAAGGAAGGCGAGAAGCGCACCGTTATCGAGCTCGAAGTCGATGAAATCGGCCCGAGCCTGCGTTACGCCAATGCCAAGGTCAACCGCACCCAGCGCTCCGGCGGTCAGGGTGGCCAGGGCGGCTTCGGCGGCGGCAACAATAGCGGCGGCTTCGGAGGTGGCGGCGCTGGTGCAAACCAGGGCGGCAACTCCGGCGGAACGTGGGGCGGCGGCCAATCCGCACCGCAGGAAGACCCCTGGGCTACCCCGGGCGTCAGCAATGCGGGTGGATGGGGCAACGGCCCGGATTCCGAACCTCCCTTCTAAATACTCATAAAAGTTCGACGCCGGAACCCGCCGGACGTGCCGCAAGGCACCCGGGTGGCGACCGCCGTCGAGCACCACCATCCCGTGGATCCATTCCACGGGCTCCATAGAAAAGGAGCTCCACGATGGCTAAGGCTGAACTCCGTAAGCCCAAACCAAAGTCCAACCCCTTGAAGGCCGCTGACATCACCGTCATCGACTACAAGGACGTAGCATTGCTGCGCAAGTTCATCTCCGACCGCGGAAAGATCCGCGCCCGTCGCGTCACTGGCGTCACGGTGCAGGAACAGCGCAAAATCGCCCAGGCAATCAAGAACGCCCGCGAAGTTGCTCTGCTGCCTTACTCCGGCGCTGGCCGCGGCTAAGGAAGGGATTAACTAACATGGCAAAGCTCATTCTGACCCACGAAGTAACCGGTCTCGGTGCTGCTGGCGATGTTGTCGAGGTCAAGGACGGTTACGCACGTAACTTCCTGCTGCCCCGCGGCTTCGCTCTGACCTGGACCAAGGGTGGCGAGAAGCAGGTTGAGTCCATCAAGGCTGCCCGCGCTGCTCGTGCCCACGCTTCGGTTGAAGCTGCACAGGCCCAGGCTTCTGCGCTTTCTTCCAAGAAGGTCAAGCTCGTAGTGAAGGCCGGCGAGTCCGGTCGTCTCTTCGGCACCGTCAAGCCGGCTGATGTCGCTGCTGCAGTTGAGGCCGCTGGCCTCGGCTCCATCGACAAGCGCAACGTTGAACTGCCGAACCACATCAAGTCCCTTGGTTCGTACCAGGCCAACGTCCGCCTGCACGAGGACGTTTCCGCTGTCATCGACCTTGAGGTCGTTGCAGGGAAATAATCTCTGACGTAGCTCGAAGGACCCCCGTCCCCGGTTTCCGGAGGCGGGGGTCCTTTGCTATATGCGCTTTCGGGGGCGCGAACTGGCAGTAGATGCCCTCCGGCGGCCTCGCTACGGGCATTAGCTGCCAGTTCGCGCCAAGGAAGACGGGGGAACTTGATAGCCTGCCGGGGTGAACCTTGAAACCATGCGCACCAGGCCCTTCTCGCAAGTGGATGTCTTCACCGACGTGCCATACCTCGGCAATCCGCTTGCAATCGTCGTCGACGCTGAGGGGCTCAGCGCGGACCAGATGCAGCACTTTGCCCACTGGACCAACTTGTCCGAGACCACCTTCCTGCTGCCGCCGAGCGATCCTGCGGCCGACTACCGCGTTCGCATCTTCACCGGCAGCGAGGAATTTCCTTTCGCGGGACATCCGACGCTTGGCTCGGCGCATGCCTGGCTGGCGGCCGGCGGAGTGCCGAAACAGGACGGGATGCTGGTTCAGGAATGTGGCGCAGGCTTGGTCAAGGTAAAGCTCGACGGCGGCCGGCTCGCGTTCGCTGCTCCGCCACTGACCCGCTTCGGGCCCGTGGACGAAGGAACCATCGAACAGCTGGCCGCCGGCCTCCGGCTGCCCCAAGCGGCGCTCCTGGATGCATCGTGGCTTGTCAACGGGCCTCAATGGATCGGCGTGCTGCTCGAATCGGCCGAGCAGGTCCTTGGCCTTGAGCCGGACCTTGCGGCGTTGGGGGATCTGAAGGTCGGTGTGATCGGTCCTCATGAACCGGGCGCCGGAGTCGATTTCGAAGTCCGGACGTTCATTCCGGGAGACGCCATGGTGGAGGACCCCGTCACGGGAAGTTTCAATGCGGGGGCTGCCCAGTGGCTGATCGGCAGCGGCCGGGCTCCGGAGCAATACGTCGCCGCGCAGGGCACTGTCCTGGGCCGGGCGGGACGGATCCACGTCGCGGTGGAAGACGGCGAGACCTGGGTGGGTGGGAGCTCGGTGATGTGCATCCAGGGAACGGTCCGCCTGTAGCGGGGGAATAAAAGGCGCGGAGCTGCAGTTTGGGAGTATAGATGCAAACGCATGTACTCTGGTTTGAAGCCATCGAACCGCCTAGCAACAGGAGACAGCCATGGAGACCCGCCGCATAACCGTCCTTTCCGCCGGACTTGGCGTACCGTCGTCGAGCAGGCTCCTTGCAGACCAGCTCGCCGCGTCGGCCAAGCGCCAGCTGGGCGATGCCGGCTACGAGGTCCGCGTGGACATTGTCGAACTCCGGGACCTGGCGGTGGATATCGCCAACAACTTCGTCACCGGCTATGCCGCGCCGCGCCTCGCGGAGGTGATCGCCGGCGTCGAGGATTCCGATGGCATCATCGCCGTCACTCCCGTCTTCAGCGCCTCCTACAGCGGGCTGTTCAAGTCCTTCATCGATGTGCTGGACCCCAAGTCCCTGGACGGGAAGGCAGTCCTCCTGGGCGCCACGGGCGGCACCGACCGGCACCAAATGGTGCTCGACTACGCCATGCGTCCGCTCTTCACCTACCTTCGGACCCGGATAACCCAGACGTCCGTTTTCGCCGGACCCCAGGACTGGGGAAACACCGACGACGGCGCGTCGCCGCTATCGGTCCGCGTGGACCGCGCGGCCGGCGAGCTTGCCCGGCTCCTGAGCGGCGAGCAGCCGCACCGCAAGGCGGACGCGATGGAATCCCTGCCTTTTGAGCAGCTCCTCGCGGGGATCACCGCGGCACGCTAGGCGAGGTAGTCCGAGGCCGGTTCGCCACAGGGCGAGCCGGCCGAACTTTTCCGGCGGCCGGCTCGTTGACCCGAACATGAAGTGTCCCGTGGATTCAATTGACCTGGTAATGAGTGAGCGCAGCGGTGTGGAGATCGATTACTGCCCGCAGTGCAGAGGAGTGTGGCTGGACCGCGGCGAGCTCGACAAGATTATTGACCGTGCCGCCGGCGGATTCGGGGCTGGATCCACCGCGCCGCCGGCTCCGGTGGACGGACTCACGCCACCGCCGCTGTATGGCAACCCGGCCTACGAGACCCAGGATCCCCGCTATGCCGGGAATGACAGGCCACGCCTTGACGACCGGAACTACGGCAAGCAAGGTCACAACCGCGACTATGACCGTCGGCGGCCCAAGAAAAAGGAAGGCTGGTTGGGGGACCTGTTCGACTTCTAGGACGTGAGGGCTCGCCCGGCCCGGGCTAGTCCTCCAGCAGCTCGATGAACTCCCTGGCCTGCTTCATGCTGATGTCGGAATGCTTGGTCAGGGCCAATGCCGCGGCTTCGACGTCGCCGCTCTTGGCCAGGGTGCGGATCCGGCCGTAGATCTCGTCATTGAGCATATTGCTGCTCACTTCACGCGTGACGTCGCCCTTGCTGACGATTGCGCGGTACCGGTACGGGAAGTGCTCCGGCTCGTCGTCGTCGGGCATGAGGTCCTGCGGGGCGGGTTCGGGCTTGCGGAAGGGCTGCGGGTGCGCCGCAAGGGCGCCGACGGCGTCCCGTGAGGCGCGCAGGCCCTCTCCGGTGGCGCTGAGGTACAGCTTGATGGCCGCCATGGCCTGACCTTGGGCGATCAGGGAATACAGCTGCCGGTGTTGATCCTCGCTGAGCTTCGCGGCGGCCTCGCGGGCCAGCTCGACGGGATCCACGGCAGCTTTGTGGGTGGCCGCATTTCCGCGGAGTTCCGCTGAGCGGCGGGCGAGCACACGGCTCATCAGCAGCACGCCGACGACGACGGCCGCCAGGATCAAGACCGGAACGAGTAGGGAAGACATGCGCTAAAGCCGATCTATGTAGTTCTTGGCGGTCAACAAGTCCGAGTGGGTCGTCTGGCGCAGGAGCTTGATGGCCTGGATTTTCTGCCCGCTGCGGACCATGCCCTGCAGCTGCAGGGCGAACTGTGGATTCAACTGCCCGTTGGGGAGGATGGGACCGTTGTAGCCGGCCTGGCCGACTCCCGGGCCAGCCCCGGCTTGAGCCCTCAGTGCCGCCCGCGACTGGCTGTCCTGCTGGGACTGTTGCTGCGCATTCTGGCTGGGCCGTGTGGATGCATCGATGCGGGCCCTCGCTGCCGTCGCCGCTTGCACTTGGGCGGCCTGGTGGGCTGCCGAGCGGGCGGCCAGCTCCCGTTGATATCGTTCGGCGTCTGACAGCCCCGAGTTGCGTGGCTTGAATGCCGCCGTCAGGGCCCAAATCACGGCCACAAGGATGACAACGGGCATTGCGACCAGCAGTACATCCCCAATGGTGAAACCCATACCTAGAGCTTATGTCAGAACGCGGTTATCCACAGCACATTCCTGCTTTGGCATAGCTTCTGAGAGCCGACTGTCAAATTTCAGGCTGATTTGTGGGGAGTATCACATTTTTGGAATATTTATCCCCCTTTCGGCCGTCAGGCGGGGACCGGAGCCTGGATTGAGCGAATCGCCCTGTGGATGATCCGTGGAGGAAAATACTTTTGATCCACATGGCTCGAAGAACGTTTTCCCAGCTCAGAGGCTATTTGCCGGAAAAAGAATTTCTCTTTCCACAGGGTCATGCACAGACTGTGCACAAGTAGGGGTATGTATTCCACACTTTATCCACAGGTCCGGCTTGGTGCCTCGGAAAAGCAGGGCTAACGTGGCTGAGTACCTGCTTTAGGTACTTGGAAAACCCCTGTTTCTTGTGGACGGCACCTTGGTGCCGTTGAAAAGCAGCGCGCCTGCGGACCTTTCTGTGGATAAGTTGTGGAAATCTTGGGAAAACCAAAATTGTCGGTGCCCTACGGAACAGTTTGGACCAGCCGGCATAAACGGCGCGGTCGGAGCAACCCACACGGGACATTGGCCTACCGCACCGCCGGGAACAGTTATCTTCGCGGTACACAATGGAGGACGGCTTTGTCAGTTACGCACTTGGATTCGATCGAGGGCGGCCGGACCTCGGACGCCAGCCGCAAACCTCCCCAGGACATCCCCGCTGAACAATCAGTTCTCGGCGGCATGATGCTGTCCAAGGATGCCATCGCCGACGTCGTGGAAATTGTGCGCGGACATGACTTCTACCGTCCCGCCCACGAGACGATCTACGAGTCCATCATCGACCTCTACGGCCGCGGCGAACCTGCCGATGCCGTCACCGTGTCCGATGAGCTCACCAAGCGCGGCGAGATCAACCGGATCGGCGGCCCTGCCTACCTGCACGAACTGATCCAGACCGTGCCCACGGCGGCCAACGCTGGCTACTACGCCGAAATCGTTGCTGAGCGCGCCGTCCTGCGCCGGCTCGTGAATGCCGGCACCAAGATCGTCCAGATGGGGTACGGCCAGGACGGAGAGGTCGAAGACCTCGTCAACCAAGCCCAGGCCGAGATCTATGCCGTGGCCGAACGCCGCACTGCGGAAGACTACGTGGCGCTCAAGGACGTCATGGAATCCACCGTTGATGAGATCGAGGCATCCGGCCACCGCGGGGAGGGCATGACGGGCGTACCCACCGGGTTCTACGAACTCGATGAGCTCACCCATGGTCTTCACCCGGGCCAGATGATCGTCATCGCCGCGCGCCCCGCCGTCGGTAAGTCCACGTTCGCGCTTGACTTCGCCCGTTCCGCTGCCATCAAGAACAACCTCGCCACCGTGATGTTCTCCCTGGAAATGGGACGCAACGAAATCGCGATGCGCCTGCTGTCCGCGGAAGCCACCATCGGCCTCCAGGACCTGCGCAAGGGCACCATCAAGGACGAGCAGTGGTCAAAGATCGCCACCACCATGGGCCGCATGAACGACGCCCCGCTGTTCATCGATGACAGCCCCAATATGTCCCTCATGGAAATCAGGGCAAAGTGCCGTCGCCTGAAGCAGCAGCACGACCTCAAACTGGTGATCCTCGACTACCTCCAGCTCATGAGCTCCGGCAAGAAGGTGGAGTCCCGCCAGCAGGAAGTCTCCGAGTTCTCGCGTGCCCTCAAGCTGTTGGCCAAGGAGCTCCAGGTTCCGGTCATCGCGCTCTCGCAGCTCAACCGTGGATCCGAACAGCGCCAAGACAAGCGGCCCATGGTTTCGGACCTCCGTGAATCGGGTTCCATCGAGCAGGACGCCGACATGGTCATCCTTCTCCACCGCGAAGACGTCTACGACAAGGAATCCCCCCGTGCCGGAGAGGCCGACATCCTCATCGCCAAGCACCGTAATGGTCCCACCAAGGACATCGTGGTTGCCTTCCAGGGACACTACTCCCGCTTCGCGAACATGGCGGGCGAGACCGGCGGCGGGTTCTAGCCGCTGGTTGCCTGGTGGTGCGCAGACCCTACGAAGTCGAGGGCCTCACGGGCCAGTGCCAGCCACGACTCGTGATCCTCGGCGGTGACCGTGAGCCACTCCTTCATTGAACCGTTCCTCGGGCACCATGAGGACATCTTCCCGCCCTGAACTTCGCGGCGCCAGACCCGGACGAAACGCCTACCGGCCGTTAAGCAAATGATCCGGCCTCCGGTTTCCGGGAGCCCGTCCCCGGATCTCCAGCAGTTCGCGGGCATGGGCATGAAGGCGCCGGTCCTCGTCGGTTTCCGGCACCCAGGGAGGTATAGGAACAGACGTGCCGGTTTCGTCCCTGGCAACCATGACCGTGAGGCAGTAGGTGGTCAGATTCATCTCACGGCTCTTCGGGTTCCCGGAGCGAACGTGCACGGCAATATGCATGCCTTTATGGCCTGTGTAGACGAGGCGGGCTTCGACTTCCACCACATCGCCGATCAACAATGGCCGGTAGAAGCGCACGCCCCCGGAGAACACGGCCACGGTGTCCTTGCCGCAATAGCGGGAAGCGCAGACGTAGGCGGCCTCATCGATCCACTTCATGACAATACCGCCGTGGACTTTTCCGCCCCAGTTGACGTCAGTGGGGGCCGCCATGAAGCGGAGGACAACGCGTTCGGCTGTGCCGGCGTCGGTATATTCCTGCGCGTTCATGGCTTCGACAATCTTTTCCCGCACGGCAATCCGCGCGAGGGCGTTGTCGCGTTGCTCGATTTCCTCCGGCGTCGAAGGCTCGAACTGGGGGACTGGAACCGGGCGCCCGTCGGGACCGACCGCGACGAAGATCACCAGGCACTGGCTGCGCATCGTGGCCGGCCCGCCCTTGGGATCGCCGGAGGACACGATGGTCCGGATGTGCATGGAAGAGCGGCCCGTATAGACGATCGTCGCTTCGACCTCGACCATGTCTCCGCTGTTCACGGGGTCGGCGAAATGGATGTTGCCCACATATGCCGTGACGCAATAGGACTTCGCCCAGCCAACGGCTGCCGCGTAGGCGGCCTTGTCCACCCACTCAAGGACTGTGCCGGCGTCGACGGACCCGCTATGTCCGACGTCGGTGGGGGAAGCAAGGAACCGCAGGGTGACGGAGTGGGAGGGGAGCTCGCTCATGACGTGAGTGTATCGACGGCGTGGATACCGGCGCGCTGTATGACGGGCTGGGGACACCCAAGCGGACAGGCCTGGGTGTCGCCAGCGATGTGGTGCACGCGATCCTAGGCGAGAATACGCAGCTTTGAACCCCTCCGGCCGAAGACCGCGGCGTCGATGGAGATCCGTCCGGCGCCTGTCAGGGCCACAGCCGCGGCTGCGGCAGCGAGGGCCAGGACGAGTTCATACCCGCCCTTGTCCGCAAACAGGCCGGCCGGAGCGTGGACCAGGAACAGGGCGCCGAGCATGTCCAGCGCAAGGACGGCGGCGAAGACGCGTGTCAGCACGCCCGCAATGAGGGCAATGCCCCCGACAAGTTCGATGGTTGCCACGATCGGGGCCACGACATCGGCGGCGGGGACGCCCATCTTGCCGAAGGCGGCCTGAGTGCCGGCGATGGTGAACTCGTTGAATTTCTGCCAGCCATGCGCGGCGAAGATGAAGCCGACGATGACGCGCAGGACAGTAAGGGCTGTGTTGGTCAGGGTGGACTGGTTCATGTTTTTGCACCGTTTTCGGGTAGCGGTTGGCTGTCGTGAAGCTCCAAGGCCAAGGCCCAATTTGTTGAAGCTTCAACTCAAGCCTTTCGAACTTTGCTGGAAGTGTCAAACAACGGTGACGCAGTCAGACCGCCTCCGCGGTCCCGCATAAGCCCCCAAGCTGCGTGTCGGCGGCTCCCGCTAGGCTGGGAAAGTGCCCCAAACAGTGACCCGTCCCATCGCGCCCTCCACTGCCCGCGAGATCCTGCGCTTGGCTGTCCCCGCCTTTGGGGCGCTCATCGCGGAACCCCTCTTCCTTTTGGCCGATTCCGCCATTGTGGGCCATCTTGGCGTCCCTCAGCTGGCGGGCGTGGGGCTGGCCTCCACCCTGCTGTACACCGCCGTCGGACTTATGGTGTTTCTGGCATATTCGACAACTCCCGCGGTGGCCCGGGCCATCGGGGACGGAAAGCTCGCCAAAGCGCTGGCCGCAGGGCGCGACGGCGTGTGGCTGGCGTTGCTGCTGGGTGCCGTCCTCGCAGTGGCGGGCTTCTTCGCGGCTGAGCCGCTGGTCGGGTTGCTTGGAGCGAGCGGCGAGGTGCGCGCATACGGTGTGGAGTACTTGCGTTGGTCCATGCCGGGACTCGTCGCCATGCTGCTGATCTTCGCCGGAACCGGCGTGTTGCGCGGATTGCAGGACACACGCACGCCTTTGGTGGTCGCAACAGCGGGGTTCGCTATCAACATCGCCCTGAATTGGTTCCTGGTTTACGGCCTCCATTTGTCCGTGGCGGGGTCAGCCATCGGCACCAGCATCGCTCAATGGGCCATGGCCGCCGTCTATTTGGCCATAGTGGGACGGAACGCCCGGCGCCACGGCGTTTCGCTGCGCCCGGATTGGCGCGGAATCCGCACGATGACCACCGTGGGTTCATGGCTCATGCTCCGCACCCTCAGCCTGCGCCTGGCTATCCTGGCCACGGTCCTGGTGGTCACGTCCCAAGGGTCCGTGAACCTCGCCGCGCACCAGCTCGCGATGACCATTTTCTCCTTCCTCGCCTTCGCCCTGGACGCCTTGGCGATTGCTGCGCAGGCCCTCATCGGCAAGGAACTCGGCGCCTCCCATCCGGCGCGTGCGCGCGAACTCACCCGCACCATGATCCGCTGGGGCGTGGGCTTCGGCGTCGTGACCGGTGTAGTCCTCGCGGGCGCCGCTCCGTGGGCGGGCTTCCTGTTCACCTCCGACGCCGGCGTCCAGTCCGCGCTCACCGCGGCACTGTGGGTACTCGCCGTCGGGCAGCCCCTCGCCGGATACGTCTTCGTCCTGGACGGCGTCCTGATCGGCGCGGGCGATGCCCGCTACCTGGCGCTTGCCGGCGTCGTGAACCTCGCGGTCTATCTGCCGCTGTTGGCGGCAGTCCACCTGACCAGGCCCGACGGCGCGGCGGGGCTCGTGTGGCTCTGGGCCGCGTTCGCGCTGGGCTACATGCTGGCCCGCGGGGTCACTCTGGGGCTACGCGCCCGCTCCGACAAATGGATGGTCCTCGGTTCGCACTAAACTGGACTGGTGACTCTCCCCGCCTCTTCAGCGACTTCATCCACGCCCGCAGCAGCCGCCCTCTGGAAGCCCGTACTTCTCCGCGCCGGTGCTGCGCTGGTGTTTGGAGCCGTGACCGTCTTCTGGGGCTCGCCATCCGTTCACGTTCTGGCCTGGGCTGCCGGGCTCTATCTGCTCGCAACCGCGGGCGCCGCGTTCCTGGCTACGAGTGTTCCGGCGGCCGCGGCCGCCGTCGTTGGCCTGGCAGGGGTGGGTGCCTTGATTACGCAGTCCGACACGGGCGTTGGCGTTTCCGCGCTCGTCGGGTTGCTGGTGCTCGGGGTGTTTGAGCTGGTCAAGGGATTCCGGCACCGCGGACGTCACCTGCTTGCCCGCGACTGGAGCATTTCCGGTGTGGTGGGCATCGGCACCGCCCTTGCGTTGCCGTTTTTCATCAGCCTTGGAGCGCACGCGCTTCTCGGTGTTGCCGGCGGTGGCGCCATCATCTCGGGAGTCTTGTGGGTGCTGTCCGGGCTGAGCCTGCGGCACGATGGGCGAACCCCCTCCGCTGAGGCCGTAAACTAGTAGTCGTACGTTCTACCCTGCGTAGAACTCTCAAGGCGCGAACGGCGCCAGCACCCACATTGGAGGAATGACCTTGGCTGACCAAAAACCAAGAGAGCCGCGCAAGATGCGGACCTCGGTTAAGGGACCGCTGATGTTCTCCGCGTTCTGGGGCGTCGTGATCTTCTTCGCTGTGCTGATTTTCGCCTCCGGCGGCAGCGCCCGCACTCCGCGCTTTGACCTCGCCTTTACCGGCGCCGGCATCGCCTTCATTGTGAGTCTCGTCCTCGCCGCCATGCTTTCCATGAGCCACAAGGAAAACGCCGAGCACCTCGGCAAGGGCTCGGGCGTCAACCTCAGTTCCAGGAAACCGGGCCAAGGTCACGGTTCTGCGGCCCCCCAAGCGGGCAGCGAAACGGAAACCCCCGACGCCGACTAGGCCGTCCTAGCCTCCTATCGCATCGCGCCACGCAACTTTTTGCCGGATGGCCACCGCGGCAACCCGGGAAACTCGGGGCAGGCCGCCGTCGTGCACCTTGAAAAGCTGCACGACGTGACGCCCTCCCCTTATTCGGCCCCCGATGCTTTCCGGGCCCGGTAAGCGGCGACGTGCGTCCGGTTGGCGCAGTTGCCCGTGTCGCAATAGAGCTTGGAGCGGTTACGGCTCAGGTCCAGCACGACGGCGTCGCAATCGTCCGCTGCGCACACCCGCAGGCGGTCCATTTCCTTGCTGCGGATGACGTCCACAAGTGCCATGGCAGCTTCCGTGCCCATGCGTTCCGCGAGGGGCGCCTCAGGGGTGGTTGCGTGTAGGTGCCAATCCCAATGATCATGCTTGACCAGCTGGGGAAGTGCGCGCGCGTCGGTGAGGAGTTGGTTGACGGTTTTTGCCGCCGCGTCCTCATCGGCCGTCCACAGGGAAGCCAACTGGCTCCTAAGTCGCTTCACGCTGGCCAATTCCGCCTCGGTTCCCTCCCTGGTCCCCGTGAATTCTTCCGCGTCAAGGAAGGCGTGGAGCTCGGCGGCACTCGTGAGGGATTCGGTCCCGTTGGCGGCCGTATTGATCAAATTGACCACGGTTCGAAGCGCGACTTCAGTGTCAGGTGCAAAAAGCACTTTGACTCCTTACATCTCTCGGGAGTATTGTCAGCAGCGTAACCAATTTTACTCCTGACAGGAGGCTGCTGTGTCAGCTGCAACAAACCGGGCTGGTGCTGCGGGCTTCATGGCGTCGGGCCTGGGGCTCGCGCTCTTTTCCTCAGCGGTTTTCGGCTTGTCCGGCTCGTTCGCCAAGTCCCTCCTGGAAACCGGGTGGACCCCCGGCGCGGCAGTTGCCATCCGATTGAGCGGCGCATCACTCATCTTGGTAATCCCGGCCGTCATCGCTCTCCGGGGCCGTTGGCACCAGCTCAAGGACAACTGGCTCACCATCCTGTTGTTCGGCGTGATCGGAGTTGCGGGGTGCCAGCTTTTCTACTTCAATGCGGTGTCAAGGCTGTCCGTGGGGGTCGCCCTCCTGCTCGAATACCTCGCGCCAACCATGATCGTCTTGTGGCTGTGGGCCGCGAGCCGACGCCGACCCAGGGCCCTCACCGCCCTTGGAACGCTGCTTTCCCTCGGCGGACTCGTCCTGGTGCTCGATCTCACCGGCGCCGTGAAGGTCGACTTCGTCGGCGTCCTGTGGGGCATGGCCGCGGCCGTCTGCCTGGTCATCTACTTCTTCATCACGGCCAAGCAGAACGACACCTTGCCGCCCATCGTGCTGGCCGCCGGCGGTCTCATGGCAGGCTCAATCCTTATCTGGATTGCCGGCGGGACCGGTCTGGTATCCATGACTTTCGCCACGGCGGATACGCACCTCGGGCCGTGGACCACGCCGTGGTGGGTCTCGATCGCCGGCCTTGTCATCCTGTCCACCGTGCTGTCCTACGTCACGGGGATCATGGCAGCCCGAAGCCTTGGGTCCAAGGTGGCATCTTTCGTCTCGCTCACTGAAGTGTTGTTCGCCGTGGTGTGGGCCTGGCTGTTGCTGGCCGAACTGCCCGGAGCCATCCAGCTCGTGGGCGGGGCACTCATTGTGTGCGGAGTGGTCTTGGTGCGAATCGACGAACTGCGGGCGGACAAGCGTGATGCTGCCGGCTTCGGCGAAGTAGCCCCCGAGCTTGACCACGCGAACGACGTCGAGCCGGTGCCCTCGGAGAGGGTGCTCTAAAAACCGAGCCTTGATGGGGGACTGGGCCTAGCATGTTGATATGTGCCGGAACATCCACACCCTCCACAATTTCGAGCCACGAGCCACCTCCGCAGAGGTAGAAGCCGCAGCGCTGCAATACGTGCGCAAGATCAGCGGCACCGCCAAGCCGTCAAAGGCCAACGAGGAGGCCTTCGCCGAGGCTGTCCATGAGATTGCGCATATCACCCAGCATCTGCTCGATTCCCTCGTGACCCATGCGCCAGCGCGCAATCGCGACGAGGAGGCGGCCAAAGCCAGGGCCCGCGCGGCCGTTCGGTTCGGGACGGCCTAGCTGCCCCCAAACTGCTAGCTCCCCCAACTGACTGGCAGTTGTTGCCGTTTTCGCGCCGGATAACGACAACAACTGCGAGCTAGTTGGGTGGGTCGGGGCTACTTTGCGAAGGAGCGCAACCGCAGCGAGTTCGCGACCACCAGGACCGAGCTCGCAGCCATGGCCGCACCGGCGATCATCGGGTTGAGCAAACCAAGGGCTGCCACCGGGATACCGATGGCGTTGTAGAAGAACGCCCAGAACAGGTTTGTCTTGATGGTGGCAAGCGTCTTCCGGGACAGCTCGATGGCTTGCACCAGCTGGCCAAGGTCACTGCCCATCACGGTCAGATCCGAGGCCTCGATCGCCACATCCGTGCCCGATCCCATGGCGATGCCAAGATCGGCTTGCGCCAGGGCTGCGGCGTCGTTGACTCCATCTCCGGCCATGGCCACAGTGGACCCCTGGGCCTGGAGCATCCGCACCGCGTCCACTTTGCCTTCAGGCAGGACGCCCGCGAACACATCTTCCGGGGAGATCCCGACGGCGGTGGCCACTTGGGCGGCGACCGCGGCGTTGTCTCCGGTCAGCAGGAGAGGGCGAATCCCGAGTTCCTTGAGCTTCGCGATGGCTGCCGCCGAACCGGGTTTGACAGTGTCCCTTAGCGACACGATCCCGGCGGGCTCCCCGTCCACAGCAACCCAGATAGCGGTTGCGCCGCCGGCTTCCTCAGTTGCCAGGGCCCGGCGCTGTGCATCGTCGGGGAAGATTCCGTTGAGTTCCAACCAGCCAGTCCTGCCGGCCACGACCGTTCGCTCAGTGCCGTTTCCGGCTCCGTTCAGCGCAACCATCCCGCGGACTCCGCCGCCCGGGGCGGAACTGAAGTCCTTCACCGCGAGGAGCGGGCCGGCGTCGGGCATTGCGGACTTGGCGGCAGCGGCAATCGCGTGGGCGATGGGATGCTCCGACGCTGCCTCGACGGCGCCGGCGAGAGAGAGCACGTCGGCGGGGGAGTGCCCGTTCAAGGCCAGGGTATGTCCGACGGCCAGCTTGCCGCTGGTGACGGTTCCGGTCTTGTCCAACAGGATGGCGTCCACAGTGCGCGTATCTTCAAGCACCTGTGGGCCCTTGATGAGGATGCCGAGCTGCGCACCCCGGCCGGTCCCGGTCAGGAGGCCAACGGGAGTCGCGAGCCCAAGCGCACACGGGCAGGCAATCACGAGCACCGCCACGGCAGCCGTGAACGAGGCATTGAGGTCCCCGCTCAGCGCGAGCCAGACTACGAAAGTAACCAGGGCGATGACCAGCACGACGGGCACGAACACGGCGCTGATCCGATCGGCGAGCCGTGCGATCGGGGCTTTGCCCGTCTGCGCCTGGCTGACCAACCGCCCCATCTGGGCCAGCGTCGTCTCGGAACCGACGCGCGTCGCGCGGACCAGCAAACGGCCCGAAGTGTTGATGGTGGCGCCCGTGACCTGGCTTCCCGGGCCGACCTCCACGGGCACCGATTCACCGGTGACCAAGGAGGCATCCACGGCGGATGAACCGCTCGTCACCAGGCCGTCCGTGGCGATCTTCTCTCCCGGGCGGACCACGAAGATGTCCCCGGCTACGAGTTGCTCGGCCGGGATCTTGTGCTCGACGCCGTCGCGCAGCACCGTAGCGTCCTTCGCCCCCAGGTTCAGGAGGGCCTTAAGGGCGTCGCCGGCCTTCGCTTTGGCGTTGGCCTCGAGATAGCGGCCCAGAAGCAGGAACGTGGTGACCACGGCGGCAACTTCGAAGTACAGCCCGCCGCCCATGCCTCCCGTGGACTCCATGCCCGGGTGTTCGGTCATCATGGGGTTGGCAAAGAGCTGCCACGCGGAGTAGAGGTATGCGGCCAAGACACCAATCGAGACGAGCGTGTCCATGGTCGAAGCGAAATGGCGTGCGTTAATGGCGGCCGCACGATGGAAGGGCCAGGCAGCCCACGTCACCACGGGAAGTGCCAGTGCAGCGGCGACCCAACCCCAGTGCGGGAACTGCAAAGCTGGAATCATCGAGATGGCGAAGACCGGAACCGTCAGTATGGCGGCGGCAATCAGTCTTGGCCTTAGCTGGCGGGACGCAGGGCCGTGATGCATGTGGTCTTCGCTGGCACCGTGGTCGCCTTGCGCGCCGCCACCGGCGCCATGCTCGGCGTGCTCGGTCGTTCCTCCCTTAGACGCACGCTGCCGCATAACACCGGCACCGTCGCTGTGGTCATGTTCCGGCGCGCTATTGCTGTGGTCATGTTCTACAGCGCCGCCGTCACCCGGGCTGCCTTCGGTGCTGGACTCGAGCGCGCCGAGCATATCGGTTTCGCGATCGTGGGTGTGGTCGGCGGAGGGGGCCGTGGACGGGTTGGGCCTCGATTCGCGGATCCAGGCTTTGTAGCCCGTTGCGTTTACTGTGTCCACGATTTGTTGGTCCGTGACGTTGTCCGGGACTGTGACGTGGGCTGATTCGAGGGGGAGATTGACGGAAGCCTCCACGCCGTCGAGCTTGCCCAGTTTCCGTTCCACGCGGGCCACGCATGATGCGCAGGTCATGCCCTCGATGTCGAGTTCGATGATGCGGGTGCCCGTTTGGTGCAGGATGTCGTGATTGCTCACATTGGCCCCTAGGCCTCGTTGGCGACTACCAGGTAGCCGGCTTCGGCGACGGCTTCGCCGATTTCGGACGGCGACAATTCCTGGGTGGAGGTGATGGTGACGGTGGAGATTCCGCCGGCGTTCAGATCGATCTCGACATTTTCCACTCCCGCCAAGGACTCAATTTCTTCGCTCACTGCGGAAACGCAGTGCCCGCAGGTCATGCCGGAAACGCTGACGTTCGTCTGGATGGTGGCGGTGTGGCCCATGGCGTGCTCCTTGGTGGTGAGTTGAATGGTGTGGTGAGTGCTTGCGGGGTTACCGCAGCAGGCGCCCGATGGCATCGGCTGCCTCCTTGACCTTGATGTCGATTTGCTCCGCGCGCACGACGGGATCCGACTCGGAGGCGGCTCCGACGACGCAGTGCCCGATGTGTTCCTCCACGAGCCCGAGACTCACGGCATGCAGGGCTTTAGTGACTGCCGAGACTTGGGTGAGGATGTCGATGCAATATTTGTCCTCTTCCACCATCCGCGCAATACCGCGTACTTGGCCCTCGATCCGCTTAAGGCGCCGCAAGTAGGCGTCCTTGTTGGAAGAGTAGCCGTGTTGGGCATGCGCTCCATCCTCAACGTCGATGCCCGGCTGGCCAACGTTCAAGTCGACCGGGTTCAAGTCAACCGGGTTCACATCTGTGGAGTTCACATCGATCGTGTTCATGCCCCAAAGGTATACCCCCTAGGGGTATAAAATCAAGTACCCCCAGGGGGTATCGGCCATCCAGCGAAAGATCGTCTGTTTACAAATTCCCGTTTTGCAATGCAAACCTTTTGCCGCTTGTGCTTCCGCTCACAAAAGTATGTTTGTAAAGTTTCCTTCCATACCCGAAGCGGGGGACCGCCGGGCACCTAACCCTTTTCTCCATGGAGGATCCATTGAAAATCGCACGCTCTGCGGCTGCCATTGCCCTCGCCGCCCTCGCGCTGACGGCCTGCGCCCCGCCCACGTCGAACAATGCCGCGTCATCTTCGGATGAGAAGTCCGGCACCATCCGCGTCTGGCTCTTCTCGGAAGTCAACCAGGACCCAAAATCCGCGGTAGTCATGGCCGCGGTTTCCGATTTCGAAGCCAGTCACAGCGGCGTCAAGGTCGACGTCCAGTACATTCCCGTCGACAGCCGGGCAGAACGGTTCAAGGCCGCGTTCAACGACCCCTCGAGCGCTCCCGACGTCGCCGAGTTCGGCAACACAGACCTTGCCAGCTACGTTGCATCCGGCGGATTGTCCGACATGACTGCGGACATCAAGGCCTGGGATGAGTCCAAGGACCTGGACGGCAAGATCCTGGCCACCACGGACGTCGGGGGCAAGAACTACGGCGTGCCCTGGTACGTCGGCGTCCGGGCCCTCTACTACCGCACCGATCTGCTGCAGAAGCTCGGACTGGGGGTGCCCAAGACCCTCGCCGAAGTCGAAACCGTGGCCCGCGCCGTCCGCGCAGCAAACCCGGACATGCTCGGGATTTCGGTCGGTGGAGCTGCGCAGTTCTCCGCCATGCCCTACCTCTGGGCCAACGGCGGCAACATTGCCACGAAGAAGGGTGGCGCCTTTGTCTCCGGCTTGGATTCGGCCGAATCCCGGGACGGCATCTCCGCTTATGCCCGGCTGCTCAAGAACGACATCTGCCCGCCCCAGACGTGTGCCGAATTCGGCGGAAACGCCAGCGTCCAGCAGTTCATCGCCGGAAAATCGGCCATGACCATCGGTGGCGACTTCAACTACAAGGCCGTAGCGGCCAGTGCGGTCAAGGACAAGTTCGCGGTGGTTCCGGTTCCGGGCAATACGGCTCGTTCGATCGCCCCAGCGTTTGCCGGCGGAAACAACCTGGGCGTCTTCAACAGCAGCAAGCACCACACCCTCGCAGCCGAGTTCGTCGAGCTGTTGGCAGGCAAGAAGTACCAGCAGAAGATGTTCGACGCCATGGGCAACCTGCCCACATTCAGCGACGTCCAGAAGTCTGTTGCCGCGTCCAATCCGCAGCTTGACCCCTTCATCAAGACTCTCGCCGCCGGCACCAATTTCGTCCCCGTGACCGAAACCTGGTCCACCATCGACGCCCAGGGCATCTTCACCGGCATGTACCAGAAGATCGTCACGGGCAAGGCTGACGTCAATACCGCTACTGCGGATGCGGCAGCGGCCATGAACAAGGTCTTCGGATCCAAATGACGAGGTTCGTGAAGCACGGCCGATCCGCGCCAGGCGGCGCGGCGTGACGGCGTTCGCGTCCGCGAAGGCGGACACGAACGGGGCCAACCGCGAGCAGAACCGCAAGCCGACGACGGCGGGGACGTCCCGCCGTCGTGCGCTAGGCAAGCGCGGCTTGGAACCGTGGTTCTACCTGGCCCCGGCTTTCATTGTCCTGATCGCGCTGCTGGGATACCCGATCTTCCAGCTCATCAACGTTTCTTTGTACGACTACCGCCAGGCCCAAGTCAGTGGCAAGGCACCACTGCAATTCACGGGCCTGGAGAACTACCAGAAACTGTTCGCCGATCCGGAGTTCTGGTCCGTCCTGGGCAACACCGTGCTGTTCGCAGGCGCCTGCGTTGTCCTGACGCTGCTCGTGGGAACGTCGTTGGCGGTCTTGGCCACGCGGCTCCGGCCCTGGGTCCGGAGCGCACTGTTCGTAGTCTCCTTGGGCGCTTGGGCCACACCGGCCGTCACCGGCAGCGCCGTGTGGTTGTTCCTCTTCGACCCCACGCTGGGGCTCGTCAACAAGGCGCTCGTGTCGGTGGGCTTGACGCAGTTCAACGGCTACTCCTGGACCTACGACAAATGGTCCGCCTTCGGGTTGGTGGCCAGCGAAGTGGTGTGGTGTTCGTTCCCGTTCGTACTCGTGACGGTCTACGCCGGCATCCAAGCGATCTCCACCGAAGTCATTGAGGCGGCGCGGCTCGACGGTGCTTCCATGCCCCGGATCGCGCGCAGCATCATGCTTCCGATGCTGCGGCCCATCGTGATGGTGGTGACCATCCAGTCCATCATCTGGAATTTCAAGATCTTCTCCCAGATTTACATCATGACCAACGGCGGCGGTATTGCCGGGCAGAACCTCGTGCTGAATGTCTACGGCTACCAGCAGGCCTTCGCGGCCAGCCTTTATGGCCTCGGCTCGGCCCTTGGCGTCATCATGACCGCGCTGCTGATGATCATCACCCTCGTCTACCTCCGCATCCTCAAGAGAACGGGAGAAGTCCTGTGACCGCCGTCGACGTTCCGCTCCGCAAGAACCGGCCCGCACCGGTCGCGCCGCAACAGTTCCGCAAGGGCGGACGACGCCGGTTCGGCGCCGATGTGGCGGCACTCGCCACCGCGCTTCTTGTCGCGTTCCCCCTGTTCTGGATGGTCCTTTCGGCCCTCAAGCCGAAGACGGCGCTCGACGCCGGCGATGCGGCACCGTTCACGCTGGAACCGTCCTTCGACTCCTTCATGCGGGTCCTGTCAGTGAACAACTTCGGCAGGTACTTCCTCAACAGCGTAATCGTGGCGCTCGTGGTCGTCATCGTCTCCACTGTGCTGGCGTTTTTGGCCTCCGTGGCACTGACCCGCTACCAATTCAAGATGCGCACCAAGCTGCTGATCGTGGTCCTCGTGTCCCAGATGGTGCCCGTCGAAGCGCTCACCATTCCGTTGTTCTTCCTGCTGCGCAATGCCGGGGAGGCCGTACCGTTGGTGGGCTTGAACCAGCTCGGCTCCCTGGTGCTGGTCCACGTGGGCTTCAGTATTCCGTTCGCGATCTGGATGCTTCGTGGCTTTGTGGCAGCCGTGCCGGTGGAGATCGAAGAGGCAGCCCGCATAGACGGCGCGAGCGGTTTCCGCTTTGTCCGCTCGATCCTCTTCCCGCTCGTGGCGCCCGGGGTGGTGGCATGCTCGGTGTTTTCCTTCATCTCCACGTGGAACGACTTCCTCTTCGCCAAGACATTCATCATTTCCGCCCAGGAGAACCAGACCCTGCCCATGGCGTTGTTGACCTTCTTCAAACCCGACCAGAACGATTGGGGCGCCATCATGGCCGGTTCCGTGATCATGACCATTCCGGTGCTGATCTTCTTCATCGCAGTGCAGCGAAAACTCGTATCCGGCCTGGCCGGGGCGGTGAAGGGATGAGCGCCGCGGATCTGCTGGTTCCTGTTCCGTCCTCGGTGGAGTCCAGCGGCGGTTTCCTGGAACTGGACGCAACCACCACGCTGGCCGCCGATCCGGAGCTCAACAATGCGCGCCGCTGGCTCGCCCGGACCCTCGGCGCGGCCACTGGCTGGGACCTGTTCCCGGCCGCCGCCGACGCGGGTATCAGCCTCCTGCTTGACCCGGAGCTCGACGCCGAGGCGTACCGACTGGAGGTGGGCGCCGCCGTCGTGATTCATGCGGGCGGTCCGGCCGGAGCCTTCTATGCCGCGCAGACGCTCCTGCAGCTGATGGGACCTGCCGCGTTGCGGCAAGCGCCCGTTCCGGAGACGGGCGGCGCATGGCCGGTTCCCAAGGTATCCATCCTGGACCACCCGCGTTTCGGGTACCGCGGGGCCATGCTGGACGTGGCCCGGCACTTCATGCCCAAGGACAACCTGCTCCGGTTCATCGAGGTGATGGCCATGCACAAGCTCAACGTCCTGCACCTGCACCTCACGGACGACCAAGGCTGGCGGATCCAGATCAACCGCTACCCGAAGCTCACTGAGACCGGGGCGTGGCGGCGCGAATCATCGCTGGGTTCGTGGCGGGCAGGGGTTTTCGACGGGCTTCCGCACGGCGGCTTCTACAGCCAGGACGATCTCCGCGAAGTGGTCGCGTTCGCTGCCGAGCGGCACATCACAGTCATCCCCGAAATTGACGTTCCGGGACACAGCCAGGCCGCCATCGCCGCCTACCCGGAACTGGGAACGGGCGCGGCCCCCGGGGTGTGGACCCGTTGGGGAATCAACGAGACGGTCCTGGAAGTCTCGCAAACCTCGTTGGAGTTCTACCGCAACGTGCTCGATGAAGTGGTGGAGATCTTCCCATCCCGCTGGATCAGCTTGGGCGGAGACGAAGTTCCGCTCACCCAGTGGCAATCCAGCGCCCAGGCGCAGTCCAAAGCCCGCGAACTCGGGATGCCGGACGTTTCGGGATTGCACAGCTGGTTTGTGGGGCAGTTGGCGGGGCACCTTGACGCACGTGGGCGGGCTACCTCCGTGTGGGACGAAATCGGCGACGGCGAGCTGCCGGGTGGTGCGTTGGTGGCCTCCTGGCGAGGCTATGAAGGCGGTATGAGCGCGCTCAAAAGCGGTTATGACGTGGTCATGTGCCCTGAGCACAGGCTCTACCTGGACCACCGGCAGGCCGACGGCGACGACGAACCCGTGCCCGTGGGTTTTGTCACCACGCTGCAGGATGTCTACGGCTTCGAACCTCTGCCCGAGGGTGCGGATGAGGCGTTCCCGGGCAGGCTCCTCGGGGCGCAGGCCAACATCTGGACGGAACACCTGGATTCCCCGCGACGGGTCCACTTCGCCGCGTTTCCGCGGCTGAGCGCCGTGGCGGAGGTGCTCTGGTCCCAGCCGGAGAACCGGGACTACGATGGTTTCCTGGCCAGGCTCGAAGGCGCGCATCTGGAACGCCTGGAGGCCATGGGAGTGGAATACCGGCCGCTGTCCGGACCGCATCCCTGGCAATTGAGGCCTGGAGTGGCTGGCTGGAAACGCGATTACGACGCCGAGCAGCGCATTGCCGCTGGATAGGACACACGTGGGTACTGAAGGCATGGAGGCCCGGAACTCCTCGGCTTCGTTGCGGAAGGCGCTGGCTTTGCTGGCGGTGGTGGCGGAGCATCCGGTGAGCGCGGACGGACTCGCCTTGGTGGAGCTGACCAAGCTCTCCGGACTCAACAAGAGCACGGTCCTGAGGTTGGCCGCGCCCTTGTTGGACGAAAACCTGCTGGAACGCGATGCCGAGAGCGGCCGCTTCCGGCTGGGCCATGGTTGCCTGCGTTTGGGACAGTCATACCTGGACCGGCTCGATTTGCGTAGCGTCGCGAACGCCGAGCTCAGGGTGCTGATGAGGGCTACGGAAAGCACCTGCCACTTGGTGGTCTTGTCCGGCCATGATGTGGTTTACCTCGACAAAGTTGAAGATGAGGCAACAGTTCGTATGGCATCGCGTGTTGGGGCGACCATGCCGGCGTATTGCACTGCAGTCGGCAAAGCCATGTTGGCGTTCAGTCCGGAGGAAGTGGTGGCTCCGATCCTGGCCGGCGATCTGGTGCCGATCACCGACAGGACCATCACGGATCCCGAGCAGTTGCGGACTGAATTCGCCGCGATCCGACGCCGGGGCTACGCGATCGACGACCGTGAGAACGAACCCGAGGTCCGGTGCGTGGCCGCCCCGATCTTTGGCCACGATGATCACGTGGTGGCCGCCCTCAGCGTTTCATCGTTGTCGTCCCGCATGACCGCCAAACGCGTCCGGGAAGTAGGTCCCATGGCCGCCGAAACCAGCCTGCGCATCTCGGCCAAGCTGGGATCGCGACGGGCAGGCGCCAAACTCGCCAAGCTCGCTTAGAGGGGATCATGAAAACGCCAATGAACGACGCCGGTGCTGCGGTTGGGGCGGACGGTGCCGCAGGCGCCTACTTCCGGGCGAAGTTGCGGTTCGAGATCGACGTCATGGACGTCGCCGATGCGGCTCCCGGCAGTTTCGTGCTCGTGGATACCCGAAGGCAGTCGTCGTGGGACCACGGCCATATCCCCGGTGCAGTACATTTGCCGACGGCCCAGATCCCTGCGCGGGCCGCTGAGCTGATCCCCGCTGGGAGCTCAGTAGTGGTCTATTCGTGGGGACCCGGCTGCAACGGAAGTACCTTCGCGGCCCTGGCGTTCGCCGAGCTCGGGTACCCGGTGCGGGAGATGATCGGCGGCATTGAGTATTGGGCGCGGAACGGCCTCCCGGTGGAGACTGCTACAGGCGTTGTCGTTCGGGACTTCGATGGGCTGGTCACGGCGCACCAACCCGAGGGGTAGCGGCCCCCGCTACCTCCAAGCCGCCCAGTCCTCAGGCCTGAGCGACGGGCGGCCGAGAAGGTAGCCTTGGGCCGCGGTCATCCCGAGCTTGGTGACCGCAGCCAGCTCGGCCTCGGTCTCGATCCCTTCGGCTACCAGAGCGGCTCCGATTTCGGCGGAAAAACCGACCATCGCAGCTCCCAATGCCCGCTGGCCTGGATCCGTGTCGATCCCGGCGATGATTTCGCGATCGAGTTTGATGAGGTCCGGCTTGAGCTGCAGGATGTGGCGCATGGAAGCAAAGCCGGCACCGGCGTCGTCCACAGCTATTCTGAGCCCGGCGCGCCGCAACGGTGCCAACGCTTCGGCGAGCGGCTCATAGTTGGCCACCTCATGGCGTTCGGTGACCTCAAGAACGATGCGTCGCGGAGGGATGGCCGACTCCACAATCGCGGCTGCCAGCCGGGGGTCAAGGCACGCCCGGGGTGAGAGGTTTGCCGCGATGTACAGATCCGGTGGGAGCCCTGCCGCGGTGGTCAGCGCCGTCCGGAGGGCAAGGATCTCAAGCTCGATATCCAGGCCGACCGAGGCGGCCTCCATGAAACGCACCTCGGGGGACAACTCCTGGGAACCGCTGAACCTTGTCAAGGATTCCACTCCAACGACGTTGCCCGTTTCCAGGCACCGGATCGGCTGGAATGCTGTGATGAGTGAGCCGTCATTGAGCAAGGCCTGGATGCGGACAGTGACTTCCGCCCGCGAACGTGTTGCCTCTGGATTCAAGACACGGCAGGTGCCCTCGAAACCGCAGTCCCTGCCCTCCCTGTCGCGAATCGGCCTTCCGGCTACATCAATCAAGACGCGGCTGCCATCCCGGTGGCGGCACACGGTGATTACACGTGACCACGAGGAGTCGCCGCTTTCCCTGGCTTTCCAGTCCACCCGTGCGTCTGCCAGGTCCCCGGGGTCGATCACGCGGGTGATGTGCCTCCCCAGCAGTTCGGAGGGTTCGTACCCCGTGATGTCCTTGCACGCCGGGCTGCAGAACGTAAATCGTCCATCGGGCCCCGTGGCCCACAGCCAGTCCATGCTTGTGTGCAGCACGGTGTCCATCAAGCGCGACGTCCGGAACGCCTGGCTGCGTTCCCGCTGCTGCTGCCGCATGAGACGCCACGCGGCCAGTACCACCAGGGGCACGATCAGCAGTGCGAGAAGCGCGGGGAATCCGGTCTTTTCATCGATGCCGCCCCACGGCGGAAGCCCGAAAGCCAAGGGCAGGCGGATAGACAAGGCGACTGCAGCCTCGATGAATACGACAACCAGCAGCCACCATCCGGTTGAGGCCGACGCCAGCCGGTTCGCTTGGCGTCCCTCCCGGGAAGACGCCCTCTTAAGCCGGGGAAAGCGCATGAAGGGCATCACCCAATAGTGCCACCAAGCCGGGCTCCGGGGCTTACGCCGTAACGGCCAGCGCGTCGATTTCCACGAGCATGACTTCGTGCGGGAGGTCGACGAACACCGTGGTGCGGCTAGGCAGTTGGCCGCTGGGGACGTTCTCGGTGATGAATTCGCCGTAGACCTCGTTCATGGCGGCGAAGTCGTCGCGGGTGGTGAGGTAGACGCGGAACATGATGACGTCTTCCACTGAGGAGCCGCCGGCTTCGAGGATCGCCTTCACGTTCTCCAGTGTGCGGCGGGTCTGGACTCGGACGTCGCCCTCGCCGATGTACTGGTTGGTGGCGGGATCCATGGGGCCTTGGCCCGAGACCTGGAACAGGCCGCCCTTCTGGATGCCTTGGGAGAATACGTGCGCCGGGGCCGGAGCGTTTTCGGTCAGTACTACAGTCTTTTCACTCATGCGGAGTTCCTTTCGTGGCTGATCCAGCCGAGGTCGCGGGAGATGGCCTCGGTGCTGGCTTTGAGGTCGGGCAGCAGCTCAAGCAGTCCTTCGTAGCTGAGCATCACCACCGGTACCGAACAAGAGGCTGCGGCCACGACGGCGCCGCTCGCGTCGCGAATGGGGGTCGCGATGCAGTGCACGAAGGATTCGTGCTCGGCGTTGTCATGGGCCCAGCCCTGGACCCTGACCTGCTCCAGTTCGGCCAAAAGGGCCTCCGGCGAGGTCAGGGTGGTGTCGGTAATTCTTGTGTAGTCGAGTCCCGCCGCGATCTTTTCCTGCCGGCTGCGCGGCATGTCGGCAAGCAGGACTTTGGCGACGGCGGCCGAATGCAGGGACGCGGTCAGGCCGATCCGGGAGTACATCCGCACGGGATGGTGCGACTCGAATTTGTCGATGTACACGACGTCATTGCCCTCGAACGCGGCAAGGTGCACGGTGTGCCCGGTCTTTCCGTTCAGCTCAGCCAAGTACGGGTGCGCCACTTTGCGGATGTCCCGCTGCTCCAGGGCGAGCGAGGACAGCTCGAACAGTTTGGATCCAAGCATGAACCGCTGGTCCTCATCGCGGACAACGAATCGCTTTTCCTCCATGGCGTGCAGGAGCCGCATGACGGTTGTCTTGTGTACCGAAGCCTTGGAGGCAAGCTCATCCAGGGTGGCCGGTTTGGCCGCAAGCTCGGCTAGCAGGTCGATGGCCCGCATCAGGCTTTGGCTCATGGTGCTGTGCTCCGATCGTGAAGGCTTCGGTCATGGCTGCTGAAGTGTCCTGCGGCGACGTGGATCGCAGCCCATTCGGCGTCTGTGGAATCGAGGATGGCCGAAAGCAGGGCGGAGCCGGGGAGCGGGCCACGATCGCCATGCACGGTGAGGGTGCAGGCTGCAGCGACGTGACCGCGGCGAAGGCTCGCCTTCTGCCCGAGGCCGAACAGCACGCCGCTGAGGTACCCGGCCGCGAAGGAATCGCCCGCGCCCACCGGCTCGAGCACGTCCACGGACAATGCCGACACCTCGGACCGCGTCCCGTCCCGTTCCAGCGCGATGGCGCTGATGGCTTCGTTCTTGATGACGACGACGGCGGGATCCGGCATGAGGCGCCGCAGTTCAGTTTCGTCCGTAGTGCCGAAGGCGTGCTCGGCTTCGTCCTTGCCCACCAGCACGATGTCGGCGAGATTGGCCAGGCGGCGCAGTACGGAACGGTCCTGCCCGGCCCAGAGCGCGGCGCGCCAATTGACGTCGAAGCTGATGAGGCGGCCGTGCCTCGGGGCGGCGAGGATGGCTTCCATGAGCTGGAGGCATTCGGCCGAGAGCGCCGCTGTGATGCCGCTCAGGTGGATGAGCGATGCTTCGTTAAGCAAACGCTCGACGGCGGGATTCGCCAGGGTGCCCAGGCTCATCGCTGATGCGGCGGAACCCTGCCGGTAGTACAAAACTGAACTGCCGCCGTCGGGGTCTGTTTCCTGGGCTGGCACCTTGACGTAAAGCCCGCTGGGCCGTCCGGGATCGACCTCGACGCCGGAAACGCCTACTCCGTGGCTGCTGAGTTCCTCCAGGATCCGGATACCGAATCCGTCCTTGCCCACCCGGCCTACCCAGTGGGAGTCCAGGCCCATGGCAGCCAGGCCCATGGCAACGTTCGATTCCGCGCCGCCGATGCCGCAGTGCAGCTCCGTGGCTTGGTGCAGCGGGACGGGCTTCACCGGGGTGAGCATGGCCATCGTCTCGCCCACACATACAGCTGAAAGCATGAAACTCGCGCGCTCCCTCTGCCGCTTCCAGCGGCACTCGACACCCAATGAAGAAGGGATTTCCGTGGCCTGGTCAGGGAGTGCCGGGCCACGCCGCGGCCTTGACTCCCAATCCTGCACCATGTTAGACATATCACCAACAGCTTTGCAACCTGCGTTGCAAAATACGCAACGCACGGGTTTTGAGAGCAGAATGCGCACAGTGAATTGCGCACAGTGAAGTTGCGCATCGTGAAGGGATCGAACTGGTGAACACTTCCACGTCCGGGGCCGGAGCAGAGGCCGGGGCAATTGCAGCGGACGCCGTGGCGCGCCTGGCGGATGTCCGGCTCGACTGGCGGCACAAAGCCGTGCCCGCCACAGCCAACGGCACCAGCCACCGCGAGTTCCTCTCCACAGCCCCGAAGCTCGAGGACCTCCAGACGCCGTTGCTGACACTTGATGCCGGGGCGCTCCGCGGCAATGCCGATCGCTTGGCCTCGTGGTGTGCTGAGCACGGCGTCTTGCTGGCTCCGCACGGAAAGACCACCATGGCGCCGCAGCTTTGGGCGGAACAGCTGAGCCGTGGCGCCTGGGGGATCACCGTGGCGAACTTCGCCCAGCTCCGCGTGGCCCGCGCGTTCGGCGTGCGGCGCCTGCAACTGGCCAACAGCCTGAGCGATCCGCACGCGATCGAATGGGTCGCCAAGACCGCGAGTCCGGACCAGCCGATCCTGTCCTGGGTGGACTCCACCGTTACCGTGCAGGTTATTGGCCGCACCTTGGAAGCCGTTGGAAGCAACGCCGTCCTGGATGTCCTCGTTGAGCTCGGCGGGATCGGCGGCCGCACCGGGGCACGAGGCGTGGAGGCTGCACTCGACGTCGCCCGCGCCGTCAGTGCCTCCCCGCACCTGCGGCTCGTGGGGGTGAGCGGCTACGAAGGATCGCTGGCCCACATGGCCGACGCCCACAGTCTCGCCGCCGTCCGCGGCTTCTTGGGCCAGATGGGTGAGCTGCATCAACGGCTCCTCGAGGAAGGTCTCTACGGATCCGACGCCGTCATCCTCACGGCAGGCGGCAGCGCCTACTTCGACGACGTCGTCGACGTCCTTTCGCCCTACGCCACCGCTGGCTCCGAGGCAAGCCCCCGGGTGGAACTCATGATCCGCAGCGGCGCCTACATCATCCACGACGACGGCTTCTACCGGGGCATCTCGCCGTTTTCCCGCGACGGCGGCCAGCCGTTCATGGCAGCTATGCACGGCTGGGCGCGCGTCGTGTCCCAGCCCGAACCCGGCCTTGCCATCCTCGACGCCGGCAAACGGGACTTGCCCGTTGACGAAGGCCTGCCGCGTCCACAGCTGATCGGGCCCGCGCTCGGTGGTCCCATGCTGCCCCTCGGCGGTGCCGAGATCACCGCCGTCAACGACCAGCACTGCTTCATGACCTTCGACGCCCGCACCACCACCGTGCGGCCCGGCGACGTCGTGCGCCTCGGACTTTCGCATCCGTGCACAGCCTTTGACAAGTGGACCCTCATCCCAGTGCTGGCGGACACCGACGGTGACCAAACCGTCGTCGACCTCATCCATACCTTCTTCTAGGACCCTCGCCATGAAGACCCTCATCAGCAACGCCATCCTGGTGGACGGAACCGGGACGGACCGCCGTCCCGCGGACGTCCTGCTGGACGGCGAGGTGATCGCCGTCGTCGCCGACGCCGGATCCCTCACCGCAAGCGGAACCGGCGCCGGGCGGACCATCGACGCCACGGGACTCGTCCTGAGCCCCGGCTTCATCGACATGCACGCCCATTCGGACCTGCAGCTGCTGGTCAACAAAGACCACTACGCCAAGCTCAGCCAAGGCGTCACCACCGAACTGCTGGGCCAGGACGGGCTGTCCTACGCTCCGGTGGACGACGCCACGCTTACCGGAGTCCGCGAGAAGATCGCCGGCTGGAACGACAACCCGCAGGATTTCGACTGGGATTGGCGAACCGTGGGCGAGTACCTGGACCGCCTCGACGCGTCCGAAAACGGCAAGAGGATCGCCACCAACGCCGCCTACCTCGTGCCGCAGGGAACCGTACGGGCCCTCGTGATGGGCTTCGCCGAAGGGGACCCGACACCTGAGCAGCAGGAGCGGATGCAGGACTTGGTCCGCACCGCCATGGAGGAAGGCGCCGTAGGGATGTCCTCCGGACTGACCTACACCCCCGGAATGTACGCCCGCACGGAGGAACTGGCAGGACTATGCCGGACCGTGGGGGAGCTGGGTGGTTTCTACGCCCCGCACCACCGCTCCTACGGAAAGGGCGCGCTCGGCGCCTACGCTGAGATGATCGGACTGAGCAGGGACACCGGCTGCGCGCTGCACCTTTCCCACGCCACCATGAACTTCGCCGAAAACAAGGGCAGGGCGGGCGAGCTTCTTGAACTCATCGACGCAGCGCTCGACGACGGCGCCGATATCACGCTCGACACCTATCCCTACCTCCCCGGAGCCACCACGCTCGCGGCCATCTTGCCCAGCTGGTCATCCTCCGGCGGCACCGAGGCCACACTCGCGCGCTTGGCTGACCCGGCTACGCTAGCGAGGATCCGCGAAAGCGTGGAGATCTACGGCTCCGACGGCTGCCATGGCGTGGTTGCCGAGTGGCACACCCTGGAGATCAGCGGCGTCCAGAACCCGGCACTCGCCGGCCATGTGGGCAAGACCATCGCCGCAATCGCCGCCGAATCCAACGCTGAGCCCTTCAACGTGTTCGTTCGGATCCTCCAAGAGGACCGCTTGGGCACCGGCATCCTGCAGCACGTCGGACACGAGGAAAACGTGCAGGCCATCATGGTCCATCGCACGCACACCGGCGGCAGCGACGGCCTCTTGGTCGGAGCCAAGCCGCACCCGCGTGCCTGGGGAACCTTTCCCCGCTACCTGGGCCATTACAGCCGCGACCTGGGCTTGCTGACCCTGGAAGAAATGGTCCACCACTTGAGCGGCCGCCCCGCCAAGCGGCTCAAGCTCGACCGCCGCGGGCTCGTCCGCGAAGGCTACGCGGCCGACGTCGTCCTCTTCGATCCGCGCACCGTCCGTGACGAAGCCACCTTTGAAAACCCCCGCAAGCCAGCCACTGGCATCCATTACGTGTTCGTCAACGGGACGGCAGCGATCGACGGCGGGAAGCCCACCGGCGCCCGTGCCGGCCGCGCCCTGCGCCGCAGCCCCGACGGACGCACCCGAGCAGGAAGTACGGAATCGCATGACTCCTGAAGAATTCGTCGAACAGCTTGAAGCCGACCGCACCCTCGCCGTCGTCCGTGCGCCGCTGATCCCCGACGCCGCCGAGCTGTGCCACGCACTGGCCGGCGCCGGCATCCGCAGCGTCGAACTGACGTTCACCACCCCGGACGTGCTGAAGCATGTGCGGCGGGCGGCGGACACCGCCGCGAAGCACGGCGCCGCCGTCGGAATCGGTACCGTGATGACGGCCGAGCAGGCAAGGGCAGCAATCGACGCCGGTGCCCGATTCCTGGTGACGCCCGGCCTTCGCCCCGAGGTTGCGGCGGTGGCTGCGGCCGCCGGTATTCCCTTCAGTTTGGGCGCCATGACACCCACGGAGGTTGCGCAGGCCCTTGACCTCGGTTCCGCGGCAGTCAAGATCTTCCCGGCCAGGCAGCTCGGCCCGGCCTACCTCAAGGATCTCCAGGGTCCCTACCCTGGCATCCGGCTTCTGCCCTCCGGCGGGATCGACGCCTCTAACGCCAAGAGCTATCTCGACGCCGGCGCCGCAGCGGTCTGCTGTGGAACCAGCGTGGTCCCTCCCTCCGCCGTGGCCGCAGGCGACTGGGCTGACATTTCGGCCAGGGCCGCCGCCTTCACCGCCACCCTCGCGTAGGAATCCCCAGAAAGTAACCTCCATGAATGAATTCCTGAACTGGCTGCGGCACGATACCGCCGGCCTGCTTCTCCTGGCAGGGGCCGGCATTGCCCTCCTGTTGTTTCTGATCATCAAAGTCAAGGTAGAACCGTTCATTGCCTTGGTGGGTACCAGCGTGCTCGTCGCGCTGGCGGGCGGCGTGAGCATCGATGCCCTCGTCGGCTCGCCGATCAAGAGCGGTGACGCCCTCATCGAGAAGGGCTTCGCCGGGATCCTCGGACACATCACGTTGATCATCGGCCTGGGCACCGTCCTGGGCGCTATCCTGGAACGTTCCGGTGGCGCGGAGGTCCTGCTGGGCAGGCTCGTGAAGATCTTCGGCGAAAAGGGAACGCCGCTGGCCATGGGCGTCACCGGTTTTGTCCTCGGCATTCCGGTCTTCTTCGACATCGGTATTTTCGTGCTCGCGCCCCTCGTCTACGTGGCGGCGGTACGCGGCGGAAAATCCCTGATTCTGTATGCCTTGCCGCTCCTCGCCGGCCTCTCGGTGACCCACGCCTTCCTGCCACCGCACCCGGGTCCCGTGGCAGCGGCTGGCCTGTTCCACGTTGAACTTGGCTGGATCATCATCATGGGCCTCGCCTGCGGTATCCCCGCTTGGTTCGCTTCCGGCATTCTCTGGGGCCAGTGGATCGGCAAGCGCGTGCAAGTGTCCGTTCCGGAGGACCGCGTGATCCCGGAGGCAGAGGAAGCCGTGGGCCACGAGCCGCCTATGAGCGTTGTTGCCCTTGCCATCGGCCTGCCGATGCTCCTGATCCTTGGCGCCACCTTCGGCAATGTCTTCCTGCCCGCCGGTGGGTTCCGCGATGCGCTCGTGTTCTTCGGCAACCCGGCCATTGCGCTCACCGTTGCCGTTGCACTCTCCATGTGGCTCCTGGGCACGCGCCGGGGCATGAGCGCCAAGGACCTCTCCGAACTGAGCTCGGCCTCGCTGAAGCCGGTCGGCATGATCCTGCTTGTTGTTGGAGCCGGCGCATTCTTCGGCGCCGTGCTCTCGGCAACCGGGGTGGGCAACGCGGTGGCGGACACTTTGGCCAAGGCCGGGCTGCCGGTGATCGTGTCCGCTTACGTGATCGCCTGCGGCATGCGCCTCGCCCAGGGCTCGGCCACGGTCGCGATCGTGACCACCGGCGGCATCCTGGCCCCGGCGCTCACGGCCGGACACTATTCGCAGCCGCAATTGGCCCTGATTGTCATGGCCATCTCCTCCGGCTCCATCATCGCCAGCCACGTGAACGACGGCGGATTCTGGATCATCTCCAAGTACTTCAACATGTCAGTCAAGGACACCCTGAAGACGTGGACGGTGCTGGAGACCGTGCTCTCGGTAGTGGGCTTCGGCATGGCGGCGCTGCTGTACCAGTTCGTCTAAACGCTGAGCGACACGGAAAATCCCTGGCGACCCCGGAATTCCGTGGGCGCCAGGGATTTTGCGTGTCGCGAGGCTTAAACAAAGAGCTCCGGAGTGCGTTATTGGGGGATACGCACTCCGGAGCGGACTTTGGAGCAGGTTCTTGGGGGTTCCTGCTGACAAATAGCTTACGTGCCCCAACAGCACTCCGCTACCAATCTGAATAACTACTTTCACTTTACTTTTTCCGGTCCCGGGTTCACGGCGAAACCCGGCGTTTGATCGGGGTACCCGGCCCCTTGTAGTGCACCCGGCGCGGGCCTAGCGTTAACTTGCACAGGAAGGGGTGGTCCACGTGGAGATCTTCATGTGGTGGCTGGACATAGACCTTAAGAGCAAGGAATGGCTGCGCGAAAACCTTCGTGCCACTGAGCTTCCACTGGAAGTTCTGCAACGGATTGCGGATGTCGGAGGTCCGCGCCTTGAAGAGCTGGCCGGCGGGCTGAGCGACGCCGACTGGGACTTCATTGAGACGCAGTCCGAGTTCGTGGACTGAGGCGCTTTCCTAGACCGGTTCATAAAACCGTTGCGGCTCCCGCGCGGGGATGGTTGCATGGGGTTCATGGCTACCGCAGAGAGTTATGTCTTGGCGATCGGGACCAAAAAAGGATTGTGGCTGGCACGCAGCACAGACCGCAAGGAATGGTCCCTTTCCGGTCCGCACTTCCTCATGAGCGAGATCCCCAGCATCGGGATCGATACGCGCGGGGACAAGCCCCGGATCATGGTGGGCGTGCGCTCCGAACACTGGGGTCCCACCGTGGCCCACTCCGATGACCTGGGCGCCACATGGACCGAGCCCGAACAAGGCGCCATCAAATTCCCGGACGGCACGGATGCCGCTCTGGAACGGATCTGGCAGATCTACCCGGACTCCGCATCCCGGCCCGGCGTGGTCTGGGCAGGTTGCGAACCGATCTCTGTCTGGAAATCGACCGACGGCGGAGAACACTTCGAGTTGAACCGCGGCCTCTGGGACCACCCGCATCGCAGCGAGTGGGGCGCGGGTTACGGTGGCGCTGCCGCCCACTCGATCGTGGTCAATCCTTCCGGGGAGAACGTCCATGTCGCCATGAGCACGGGCGGCGTCTACCGATCGCTCGACGGCGGAACCTCCTGGGAGGCCCGCAACAAGGGGATCTCGGCCTACTTCATGCCCGATCCCAATCCCGAGTTCGGCCAGTGCGTCCACAAGATCGCCGCGGATGCCGCCGTCGAAGGCCGGTTGTATGCGCAGAACCACCACGGCGTGTACCGCACGGACGACAACGGCGAGAACTGGGTTTCAATCGCCGACGGCCTTCCCGCTGATTTCGGCTTCGTGATGCTCACCCACCCCCGCCGCGAAGGGACCGCCTGGGTGATCCCGATCAAGGCCGATAGTGAGCGGATTCCGCCGGACGGCCATCTCGCGGTGCACCGCACGGACGACGCCGGGAATACCTGGAAGCGTTTGGATGTGGGCCTCCCGGACCATGAATACAACGCCGTGCTCCGTGACGCAGCCGCGGTGGATTCTGCTGAACCTGCCGGGGTGTACTTCGGAACACGCGGCGGTTCTGTCTACGCCAGCGCTGATGAGGGCGAGTCCTTCATCGAAGTCGCCTCGCATCTACCTGATGTTTTGTGTGTCCGGGCTGCTGTTGTCTCCGGCGTCGTCCCCGCAGATGTGGCAGACGAATTGGCCGCTGCCGCCGCAGCATCCAGCCTGCCGGCCTAGGACGTACGTTGCCCGACATTACGGTGCTTTTGCCCAGCGTTCTCCAGCCCCTCGCCGGCGGGCAGTCCTACCTGACTACGCCCGCCGACGGAGCTGTGACCGTGGAAAGCTTGCTTGATGCTGTGACCGGGGACTACCCGGTGCTGGCCCGGAGGATCCGGGATGAAACCGGTTCGCTCCGCCGCTACGTGAATATTTACGTGAACGGCGAGGAGGTCCGGCGTCTGAAGGGTCTGGATACTGAGGTAGCTGCCGGCCAGGAGGTCTTGATCATCCAGTCCGTGGCTGGCGGCTGAGTGGTTCGGGGCCAGGTCAGGCCACTCGCCAGACTGTGCATTCGTCGGTATTGATGGCCTTGCGCAGGCCCGTCAGCTGATCCATGATCCAAACGACGCCGATGCCCGGGGCCGTTTCCTGGACGCTGCCCCTGCGGATGACAACGTCATCGTAGGAGGGTCCGACGGAGAGGCGGGCTTCGATCTGGTCGCCGCGGTGCAGCTGGTCAAGCGCGCGGATTCTTGTGGGGTGGGTTGATACTTCCTTCAACATGGTGGCCTCCCTGGCTGGAGCTGCCAGCATTTGCCGGCTATTCCAGTGTGGCGGGCCAATGTTGCGGTGTGGTTTCGTGCGGGTTAGCCGTGGGTAAGACTTCCGGGACAAAGAAAATCCGTGGTTCCACACGGGCCCAGAGGGCGGCCGGTGTGGAACCACGGATTTGTTTGGAGGGAGCGTCCTACTTCAGGCCGAGCTCCGCCGTCGGGGTCTTGAAGGATTCGCGGGCGGTCATCGCGGAGACCGCCGCGATGACGCAGATGACGCCGGTGAAGATGCTGATCTGGACCCAGCCGCCGGCCTTGGTGCCGCCCATTGCCGTCACGATGGTCGGGGCGAAGCCTGCCATGAGGAAGCCGATCTGGGTGCCGATGGCCAAGCCGGAGAAGCGGACCTTGGTGCTGAACATTTCGCCGTAGAAGGAGGGCCATACCGCGTTTGCGGCGGCGTATCCGAGGGAGAAGTACACCACGGAGACCAGGAACATGAGCGGCACGTTTCCGGATTCGAGCGTCAAGAGGAACACCGGCGTCATGATGGCGCTGGCTACGGCGCCGTAGATGAAGACGGGCTTGCGGCCGATCCGGTCAGCCATCCGGCCGAAGACCGGCTGGGTGCCAAGCGCGACGACGTTTGCCGCCACGACGAGCCACAGGGTGATGGTGCTGTTCACGTGGGCCACGTCCTTGGCGTAGGCAATGGCCAAGGTTCCGAAGACCGTGCTCACCGCCGAGATGAAGGCGCAGCAGATAACGCGCAGGACGTCGGCCCAGTGCAGCCGCAGAAGGTCGGCCACGGGAAGCTTGGCGATCTGGTTGTTCTTCTTGGCCTCGGCGAACGCCGGTGGTTCGTGCAGGGTGCGGCGGATGAAGAACGCTACCAGGACCACGACGGCGCTGAGCCAGAACGGGATCCGCCAGCCGATGCCGTACTTGACCTCGTCCGGGAGGGCGACGACGGGGATGAAGACCAAGGCTGCGAGGATCTGGCCGCCCTGGGTTCCGGTAAGGGTCCAGGAGGTAAAGAAGGAGCGGCGGTTGTCCGGCGCGTGTTCCAGCGTCATGGATGAAGCGCCGGCTTGTTCACCGGCGGCCGAGAGGCCCTGGCAGAGCCGTGCGAAGACCAGCAGCGCCGGAGCCCACCAACCGATGGACTTGAAATCGGGGAGGCAGCCGATGATGAACGTCGCACCGCCCATGAGCACCAGGGTAAACATCAGCACGCGCTGGCGGCCGATGCGGTCGCCGAAGTGCCCCAGGATGATGGCTCCAACGGGCCGTGCTACGTAGGCGAAGCCGAACGTCGCGAAGGACATAATGGCTGCGTTGGCGTCGGCGCTGGGGAAGAAGACGTGCGGGAAAATCAGGGCCGCGGCCGAACCGAAGATGAAGAAGTCGTAGTACTCGACGGCGCTACCGAGGAAGCTGGCGAGGGCGGCCTTCTTCGGCGTTCCTGCCGTGGCAGTGCCCGGCGTCGTAGACGGGATCGTGTGACTCATGGTGTTCCTTTTGTGTGACGGCGATGTCGCATCTGGCTGAAATGTGCGTACCTGGAACGTCGTTGTGGGTCCGGCAGCGGCCTCACACTGTAGCCACATTGTGAGAGCTACTTGTGCGATATAGCAATAATGACTGTGAGCGCAGTCACTTGTCAAGATATTTACTCACCATCTAGATATAGCTCTCACGATGTGGCAATCTTTAGGTATGGATGTGAAGGAAGACACAAAAACCGACATGATCGGCAAGGCCCTGGGCCTCCTGGTATTGCTGGGTAATGAGCCGAAGGGGGCCAGCGCCTCGGAGCTCGCCCGCCAGGCGGAGCTGCCCTTCAGTACCACCTACAGGCTGCTCGGATCCCTGACCCGCGACGGATTCGTTGACTACGAGGCTGACGGCCGCCGCTACCACCTGGGGCTTCGCGTCTTCCAGCTGGGCCAGCGGGTGTCCAATCACCATGGCTTTGCGGGTACCGCGCGGCCCATCCTGCAGCGCGTCACGGAGGGGACCGGTGAGGCCACCATCCTCTCAGTCAGGGATGGCCACCACCACCTCACGGTCAACAAGGTGGACGGTCCCCAGATGTTCCGGGTCACGAGTGATCCGGGGCATCTTGGAATGCTGCACACCACGGCCGTGGGCAAGGCGCTAGTTGCCTTCGCGGACGACGACGAGCGGAAGCAGTTGGTGGAAGAGCTTGAGCTGGAGCCGCTGACGGAGTTCTCCATTACCGACCGCGACGCTTTCCGCCTGGAAATCGAGAAGGTCCGGCGCCAGGGCTACGCGATCATGGACGAGGAAAACGAGGTGGGCATGCGCGCCGTCGCCGTCCCGGTCCTCAATTCCCAGGGCGTTGCGTTCGCCTCGCTTGCCACCGCCGTCCCTGTCTTCCGAATGAGCGTGGAGCAGTTGGTGGCGGTGGTCCCCTTGCTGAAGAGCGCGGCGTCAGAGCTTGCCGACCGCCTGCCGCAGCGATAACGGCGCGTTAATAGTTATCACTTTTGTTCGCGATAAGAACACTAGTGCAAGATGTGAACATTTTGTGTAGTCTGATTCATACCGCCCGGCGGAGCAGCACGCTCTGGACGTCCCGAGGGAATCCAGGGAGGGCCAATCCGCGGGTGCAGTTGTCAAAGGAGCAATGAGCATGAGCAACCGAGCCGAATCCTTCCTGGTGGGCCTGATCGGTGAAGGCGTATCGCCTTCACTGACGCCGCCCATGCATGAGAGGGAGGCGGACGTCCAGGGGCTGCGCTACCTGTACCGGCCCATCGACCTGCTGGAGCTCTCCCTGCCCGGCTCCGCCGTCGGCGATTTGCTGACCGCTGCTTCCCGGCTTGGCTACAACGGCCTCAACATCACGCATCCGTGCAAGCAATTGGTGCTGCCGTTCCTGGATGAGGTTTCCGAGGACGCAAGGCGGCTCGGCGCTGTGAACACCGTGCTGATCAAGGACGGCCGCTTTACCGGCCACAACACGGACTTCTCCGGCTTCGGCTCAGCTTTGGCCAGCGGCCTTCCCGACGCCGGCCTGGAGCGAGTCGTCCAGCTCGGCGCCGGGGGTGCGGGCTCCGCCGTCGCATACGCCCTCCTTTCCGCGGGGGTCAAGTCACTGGACCTTGTGGACGTCGATCCGGTGCGCTGCGCGGAACGGGCGGCGGAACTTGCCGCGCTGTTCCCGGGCAGCACCGTCACGGCGCGCACGACGGCGGAGCTGCCGCAACTCATGCCGCTGGCCGACGGTTTGGTGCACTGCACCCCGGTGGGCATGGCCGCGCATCCAGGCCTCCCGCTGGACATGTCCCTCGTGGAACCCCGCCACTGGGTGGCTGACATCGTCTACCGGCCGATCGAAACGCAGCTGGTGCTCGAGGCCCGCGCCAAGGGTTGCCGCGTTCTCGACGGCGGTCGCATGGCCGTGGGGCAGGCCGCCGACGCCTTCCGCATCTTCACCGGCCGCGATGCCGATCCAGAACGGATGCGGGCGCATTTCCTGGAGCTTGTGGGCGCCGAGGTATCCAGGGCCGAAGAGTCCAAGGCCGACAAGGCGCTCGCCGGGGCGGGGCACTGATGCGCACGGGAATCGCCACCGTCTGCCTCTCCGGTACGCTCAAGGAAAAGATGCAGGCCTGCGCTATCGCGGGCTTCGATGGCATCGAGATCTTCGAACAGGACCTCGTCACCTCCCCGCTTAGCCCGGAGGACGTGCGGAAAATGGCCGCTGACCTGGGACTCGGACTGGACCTCTACCAGCCGTTCCGCGACTTTGACAGTGTCTCCGAAGACATCCTGCAGGAAAACCTGCGCCGGGCGGATGCCAAGTTCAAGCTCATGTCCCGCCTCGGAATGGACACCATCCTGGTGTGCACCAACGTGGGAACCGCCACGATCGACGACGACAGCCTCCGGGCCGAGCAGCTATCCCGGCTGGCGGAATTGGCCGGGAACCACGGCGTCAAAGTGGCGTACGAGGCCCTGGCCTGGGGCAAGTATGTCAACGACTACGAGCACGCGCACCGCTTGGTGGACACCGTGGACCACCCCAACCTGGGCACCTGCCTCGACTCCTTCCACATCCTTTCCCGCGACTGGGACACCGCACCCATCGAGGCCATCAAGCCTGAGAAGATCTTCTTCGTCCAGGTGGCCGACGCCCCGAAACTCTCCATGGATGTCCTGTCCTGGAGCCGCCATTACCGCGTGTTCCCGGGCGAAGGACAATTTGAACTGGCCAAGTTCATGGGCCACGTGGCACGCGCGGGCTATTCCGGCCCGGTCTCGCTGGAGGTCTTCAACGACGTCTTCCGCCAGTCCGATGTGGAGCGCACGGCCGTCGACGCGATGCGCTCGCTGATCTGGCTTGAGGAACAAAGCGCCAAATGGCTCGACGCGAAAGCGGCATCCCTTGCGGCGGAAGGCGTCTCTGGTGACTCGCCCGCCAACGCAGCCGGCCGCCGTCGTTATCCCATGGAACTGGCCACGCTGCCCAAGGTCGCCGAACCGGCCGGGTTCAACTTCGCAGAAGTCAAAACCGATGAGCCCGCACAGCTCGAAACTCTCCTGGGCCAACTCGGCTTCGAATTCGACGGCCGGCACCGGACCAAGGACGTGCAGTTGTGGTCCATGGGCCACGCCCGCGTCATCATCAACGAACAAGCGCCGTCGCACAGTGAACCCGCCATCGCGGCGTTGGGGTTCGACGTCGACTCTCCGGTGATTGCCTCGGCCCGCGCCCAGCAGCTCAAGGCTCCCGTGGTGCCACGCAAGGTGCAGGCGGACGAGGAAGTGTTCCAAGGCATCGCCGCCCCGGACTCCACCGAGATCTTCCTGTGCCAGGGCAGCCCGGACGGGACCGCGGCATGGACCAGCGAATTCGGGCAGACCCATGAATTCGGCGAAGGCCTCAAGCACCCTACAGCGGGAGCGCAAGCGGCGATCGACCACGTGAATTTGGCCCAGCCGTGGCAGCATTTCGACGAAGCCGTCCTCTTCTACACGAGTGCCCTCGCGCTGGAACCTCAACCGTTCGCCGAAGTGCCGAGTCCCAGCGGCCTGGTGCGCTCGCAGGTCATGGTGACGTCCGACCGTGCCGTGCGCATGGTGCTGAACCTGGCTCCGATGCTTCAGCAGGAGCCCGGCCAGAAGGGCAACGGCGCCCGCAAGAGCTACCAGGAACACATCGCCTTCGCGGTGGATGACCTCGTGGCCACGGCCCGGGCGGCGCAGGCACGGGGACTCGACTTCCTCCGGATACCGGCCAACTACTACGAGGACCTGGATGCGCGGTTCGCCTTGGATCCTGCCTTCCTGGCCACCCTCAAGGAATTGAACCTTCTCTACGACAGGGACGCCAACGGTGAATTCCTCCACTTCTACACCGCCACAGTGGGCAGCGTGTTCTTCGAAATGGTGGAACGCCGCGGCAATTACGACGGCTACGGCGCCCCCAACGCCCCCGTGCGGCACGCCGTCCAGTACGACTCGCTTCACGCCCACCACGTGCAGCGCTAAGCAGAAACTCAACCAGAAGCAACGAAAGAAACCACCCGAAAGGAGCCGGCCGTGCTGCTAGACGCAAATGCCGGGCACTACCAAGACGACGAGCTCGTACCTGCGGCCGAACCGCATGCCGGGCACGCGCCGTTGGACGCCGCAGCCGAAACCCAAGCGGATCTCAGCGCCGAGATCAAAGCGATCGGCGAAGCGTACGCCCAGGCGCTCAAGAACGGTGCCGCGCCGGAGACCCAGCCCCGCCTGGACTTTGCGCCGTACCGCAGCAGCATCCTGCGCCACCCCACCAAGAGCCTGCACCACGCGGACCCTGAGACTATCGAGCTGTACTCGCCGGCGTTCGGGCACCAGGACGTGCATGCGTTGGAGTCGGACCTCACCATCCAGCACAACGGTGAACCCCAGGGCGAGCGGATCATCGTTCAGGGCAAAGTGCTCGACGGCGACGGCCGCCCGGTTGCCGGCCAACTCGTAGAGATCTGGCAGGCCAACGCTGCCGGCCGTTACATCCACAAGCGTGACCAGCACCCCGCCCCCCTCGACCCGAACTTCACCGGCGTCGGACGCTGCATCACCGGACCGGACGGCACCTACCGATTCACCACCATCAAGCCCGGCGCCTACCCATGGAAGAACCACCTCAACGCCTGGCGCCCGGCGCACATCCACTTCTCCCTCTTCGGCACGGATTTCACGCAGCGCATCGTCACCCAGATGTACTTCCCGGGCGACCAGTTGTTCCCGCTGGACCCCATCTACCAATCGATCGTGGACCAGGACGCCCGCGACCGCCTCGTCGCCAAGTACGACCACGAGCTGACGAGCCCCGAATGGGCCCTCGGCTACAACTGGGACATCGTCCTGAGCGGTTCGAAGCGGACCTGGACCGAAAACGAAGCCTTTGGCGACGCCGGGGACGAGGAGTAGAACATGAGCAAGCTGACACCCACACCAGGCCAGACCGTTGGCCCGTTCTACGGCTACGCGCTCCCCTTTAATAAGGACAACGAGCTCCTCGCCCCGGGCAGCGCCGGAAGCATCCGCCTGCAAGGCACCGTGTATGACGGCGCCGGAGAAGCTATCCCGGACGCCATCCTGGAGATCTGGCAGCCGGACTCCGAAGGCAAGGTAGTCCAGCGCACCGGCTCCCTGGTCCGCGACGGCTACACCTTCACCGGTTGGGGCCGCGCCGCGGTGGGCAACTCCGGTGTGTTCACGTTCACCACGGTCAACCCCGGCCCCACCGAAGCGGGCGCGGCTCCGTTCATTTCCGTCGCCGTTTTTGCGCGTGGCCTCATGAACCGCCTGTTCACCCGCATCTACTTGCCGGAAAACGAGGAAGCGCTCGCTGCCGACCCGCTGCTCAACTCCCTCGATCCCGAGCGCCGCAAGACCCTGATCGCGCGTCGCGACGCGGATGGCGGACTCACGTGGGATCTGCGCCTGCAGGGCCGGAACGAGACTGTTTTTCTCGACTTCGAAGGCGCCTCCCAGTGAGTGGCGACGGCGATTTCGGGCTGCTCAGCCCGGTTTCGGCGTCGCCCGCCGTCGTGGCGCTGACAGGTGACCGTGCGGTGATCGCGGCCATCCTCGACGTCGAAGCCGCCTGGGCATCCGTGCTCGAAGAGGCGGGCTTCGCGCCGGCCGGTTCTGCCGCCGTCGTCACCGAGGCCACGGAATCCTGGGCCTACGACGCCGCTTCCATCGCCGAACGCGCACAAGGTGGCGCCAATCCGGTCATTCCGCTGCTGGCCGATCTCCGGGGGAGGGTCAGGCAGCTCGAGGCTGGGCGCCCCGGCGGGCCGATCGGCGCGTTTGCCGCGGTGCACACCTCCCTGACCAGCCAAGACGTCCTGGATTCGGCCCTGATGCTGCTCGCGCACCGCGTGCTTTCGGCGCTTCTCGCCGAAGTAAAAGGTACGACGACGGCGCTCGCCGCCCTTGCGGAACAGCATGCGGACACGCTGTGCGTGGGCAGAAGCCTGACGCAGCACGCGCTTCCGTTCACCTTCGGGCTCAAGGCGGCGCAGTGGTTCCACGGAGTGGCAGCCGCGGCCCGTCGCCTCGAAGCGCTGGAGTTGCCCGTGCAGTTCGGCGGTGCCGGCGGCACCCTGGCCGCCGGCACCGTACTCACGGAAGGCTCGTCGTCGAGCCCCTTTGCGCTGGCGGATGCCTTGGCCGGAAGGCTGGACCTCGCTCCCGTTCCTGCGCCGTGGCACACCAACCGCCTGGCGGTCACTGGACTCGGCGACGCCTTGGCTTCCCTCACGGACTCCTTCGGCAAGATCGCCTCGGACCTGCTGTTCCTCAGCCGACCCGAGGTTGCCGAGCTCGGTGAGCCCCTTGCCGCTGGCCGCGGAGTCTCGTCGGCCATGCCCCAAAAGCAGAACCCCGTGTTGTCCGTGCTGATCCGCAGCGCGGCGCTCCAGGCGCCCGGGCTGGCTTCGCAGCTGCACCTTGCAGCCGCGAACTTCAACGACGAACGCCCGGACGGCGCCTGGCACAGCGAATGGCCTGCCCTGCGTGGCTTGCTTCGGCTCACACTCGGCGCAGCCACCCAGCTGCGCGAGCTCGCCGAAGGCCTCCGCGTCTTCCCAGAGGCAATGCGCCGCAACCTGGAAATCTCCGGGCCGTTACTCCTCAGCGAAGCCGTCGCATCCTCCGTAGCTCCGCTCCTCGGCGCGGACAGGGGCGAGGCGAAGGCCAAGCTGCAGTCCGTTGTCGACGAGACCCTGCAAGCACCCGCAGCCGAGCAAGCCCGGATCTACACCAAGCTCCTCCGCGAAGCCGTCCCGGCCAGCAAGCTGTCCGATGAGGAACTGCAGGCCCTTCTAGACCCTGCGAACTACGTCGGTGAGGCTGCCGAGATCAGCCGTCGCATCTTCGCCGCGTACCCGGAATTCACACACACCAACCTGAAGGGAACCGATCGTGGCTAAGCCCATCGTCAAGGCGGTGCTGCTGTCCCCGCAGCGCACGCTGGGGGAGAAGCCGCTCCTGGTGGTGGGGCCCTCGCTCGGAACGTCCACCGTTCTCTGGACCGAGGCCGCTGCCCTGCTCGGCAACGAGTTCGACGTCATCGGCTGGGACCTGCCCGGCCACGGCGTCTCGCCCGCGGCCTCCGAAACGTTCAGCGTCGCCGAACTCGCGGACGCGGTGATTGACTTGGTGGACTCGATCGCGCCCGGTGCCGTGTTCCACTACGCCGGCGATTCCCTGGGCGGTGCCACCGGACTGCAGCTCGGCATCAAGCACGGAGAACGGCTCAAGTCCCTGTCCGTGCAGTGCAGCGGAGCGAAGCTCGGTACGCCCGAGGGATGGCTGGAACGTGCCGAAACCGTCCGCGCACAAGGAACCGCGGTGATGATCCAGGGTTCCGCGCAGCGTTGGTTCGCCCCCGGTTTCATGGATCGCCAGCCCGTGGTCAGCAGCCGACTCCTGCATGCCCTGCGGGACGCCGACCGCTTCAGCTACGCCTTCTGCTGTGAAGCCCTCGCCGGATTCGACGTCCGCGCGGAACTCGGCAGCATCACAGTCCCCACGCAGGCACTGGCGGGCGTCGAGGACACCGTTGCGCCGCCGTCGTTCGCTGAAGAAATTGCCGCGGGCATCAACTCCAGATTCAACACAGGTGGCGGCAGCGCTGTTGCCGTAGCGCTCGACGGCGTCGGGCACCTAGCGCCCGCGGAGACGCCTGCCGTCGTCGCGGACCTCATGCGGACATTCATGACGGAGGCCGGAAAATGAGCACTGATTCTTCGCAAGGCGCCGTTCAGCGCGACGCTAGCTCGCAGGAAATCTACGACGCCGGCATGGTGGTCCGCCGCGAAGTGCTCGGCGATGCGCACGTGGACCGCGCCAACGCCAAGAAGGACGAATTCACCGAAGACTTCCAGGACATGATCACCCGCATCGCCTGGGGAGGCATCTGGACCCGGCCCGGCCTGACGCGGCAGATGCGCTCCGCCGTCACCATCACCGCGATGGTGGCGCACGGCCACTGGGAAGAACTGGCCATGCACATCCGCGCGGCCATCACGAATGGGCTGAGCAGGGACGAGATCAAGGAAATCCTGCTACAGACCGCCATCTACTGCGGAGTCCCCTCCGCCAACACCGCATTCAAGACCGCTCAAGGCGTCTTCGCGGAGCTCGATAACACCCCTGAAGCCCCCACCCACCCAACTAACTCGCATTAGATGTCGTTTTGAGCCCTCATAACGACATTAACTGCGAGTTGGTTGGGATCACAGAAACTTAGAGGAGACCCCATGAACCAGGCGTATGTGTACGACGCCGTGCGCACACCTTTTGGAAAATTCGGCTCCGGCCTGGCCGGGGTGCGCCCGGACGACCTAGCTGCCCACGTGGTGCGCGAAGCCGTCAAGCGGGCCCCTGCTTTGGATGTTGAGCGGATCGACGAGGTGGTGTTCGGGAACGCCAACGGCGCCGGCGAGGAGAACCGCAACATCGCCCGCATGGCCACCTTGCTGGCCGGGCTCCCGACGTCGATCCCGGGCACTACGGTCAACCGGCTGTGCGGTTCGTCCCTGGATGCCGCGATCATCGCCTCCCGCCAGATCAACGCCGGCGACGCCGAACTGGTCCTGGTGGGCGGGGCCGAGTCGATGTCCCGTGCACCCTGGGTGCTGCCCAAGACGTCCAAGCCGTACCCTGCCGGGGACATGACCCTGGCTTCGACCACGCTGGGCTGGCGCCTCGAGAATCCGGCGATGCCGAAGGATTGGACCATTTCCCTGGGCGAGGCGACCGAGCGGCTGCGTGAGAAGTACGGAGTCACCCGGGAACGCCAGGACGAGTTCGCGGCGGCCTCGCACAACCTCGCGGCCGCGGCGTGGGACGAGGGCTTCTACGACCAGCTGGTGACGCAGGTTCCGGGCACGGAGCTGGTCCGTGACGAAGGCATTAGGGCGGGTTCGACGGCGGAGAAGCTGGCCGGGCTCAAGACCGTGTTCCGGCCCGAGGCCGGCGGTCCGGAGGGTGGAACGGTCACGGCGGGCAACGCTTCTCCGCTGTCCGACGGCGCGTCCGCGGCGTGGATCGGCAGCGAAAGCGCCGCCGGGCTGCTCGGGCTGGAGCCGCTGGCCCGCATCGCCGGCCGCGGAGCACACGGAAACGATCCGCAGTTCTTCGGCTCCGCCCCGGTTGAGGCCGCCAACAAGGCACTCGCGAAGGCGGGAATCGGCTGGGAGCAGGTGGGCGCCGTCGAACTTAACGAAGCTTTTGCCGCGCAGTCCCTGGCCTGCATCGATGCGTGGGGTATCGATCCGTCCATCGTGAACCGGCACGGCGGAGCGATTGCGATGGGCCACCCGCTGGGCGCCTCCGGCACCCGGATCCTGGGCACCTTGGCCCGCAGCCTGCAGGCTTCTGGTGAGCGATGGGGTGTCGCGGCCATCTGCATCGGGGTCGGGCAAGGACTGGCCGTGGTGCTGGAGAACGTCACCTCCGGCGTAGCCGGAAAAGGAGCCTAGAGGAAATGCTGAAATTCATTGACACCGTGGGCGAGGCTGTCGCCGGCATCAAGGATGGCTCAACCGTCATGATCGGGGGCTTCGGCAATGCGGGCCAGCCGTTCGAACTCATCGACGCGCTGCTCGATTCCGGCGCCACCGACCTCACCGTGGTGAACAACAACGCCGGCCAAGGCGACCAAGGCCTTGCACTGCTGATCAAGGAAGGGCGGGTCCGGAAGATGATCTGCTCCTTCCCGCGCCAGTCGGATTCCTGGCACTTCGACGCCAAGTACAAGGCCGGCGAAATCGAACTGGAACTCGTCCCGCAAGGGAACCTCGCCGAGCGTATCCGGGCCGCGGGCGCGGGTATTGGCGGGTTCTTCACCCCCACCGGTTACGGCACCATGCTCGCGGAAGGCAAGCACACGCGCTTCCTCGACGGCAAATGGCAAGTGTTCGAGACGCCCATCCACGCCGACGTCGCACTCATCAAGGCCCTCAAGGCCGACGGCAAGGGCAACCTCGTCTACCGCAAGACCGCCCGGAACTTCGGCCCCATCATGGCCGCCGCGGCCAAACACACCATCGTCCAGGTGTCGGAGATCGTCCCGACCGGCGCCCTGGACCCGGAGAACGTGGTGACCCCGGGAATCTACGTCAACAGCATCGTGAAGGTGGCCTGACATGAGCATCCAAACGTCAACAACACCCTTGGGACGCGACGATCTCGCGCGGCTCGTGGCGCGGGACATCGCTCCCGGCTCGTTCGTGAACCTCGGCATCGGCCAGCCCACGCTCGTCTCCAATTACCTCACCGAAGAGCAGAACATCACCCTCCATACGGAGAACGGGATGCTCGGGATGGGCCCTGAGGCCAAGGGCGAGGAGATCGATGGCGACCTCATCAACGCCGGCAAGATCCCCGTCACCGAGCTCCCCGGCGCCTCGTATTTCCACCACGCCGATTCCTTCGCGATCATGCGCGGCGGGCATCTGGATATCTGCGTGCTCGGCGCGTTCCAGGTATCCGCCACGGGGGACCTCGCCAACTGGCACACTGGAGCACCGGACGCCATCCCGGCCGTCGGCGGGGCGATGGACCTGGCCACCGGCGCGAAGGACGTGTTCGTCATGATGACGCTCCTGACCCGCGAGGGCGTGTCCAAACTCGTGGAGCACTGCAGCTACCCGCTCACCGGCGTGGGCTGCGTGACGCGCGTGTACACGGACAAAGCAGTCTTCCTGATAGGGCCCGACGGCGTGACCGTGCGTGAGACGTTTGGCTGCACCTTCGAAGAACTCCAAGCCCTGGTGCCGGTCCCGCTGAAGGCGGCGGGCGCCGTCGTCGGCGTCTAAAGGGCAGCGCGAGCTGGCAGCAGATGCCCTCTGGAAGCAATCCACGGGGCAAGTGCTGCCAGTTCGCGCCAATAAGATTGGTAACCATGACCGACGCAGCAGTAGCCGGAGCCCCGCAGGCGGGTGCTCCCCAGGCCAGCGACCAGTACGTGCAATCGCTGGCACGCGGATTGTCCGTGATCCGCGCTTTCGACGCGGCCAACCCCGTCATGACGCTCAGTGAGGTGGCGGCACGCACTAACCTGACGCGTGCCACGGCGCGACGGTTCCTGCATACCCTGGTTGAGCTGGGCTATGTCCGCACGGATGGCAAGACCTTCGCCCTCACGGCGATGGTGTTGCAGCTTGGCTATTCGTACCTGTCGGCGTTGTCCCTGCCCCAGCTCGCACAGCCGCACCTTGAAGAACTTTCCCTCAAACTGGGGGAGTCGACGTCGGCCGCGGTACTGGATGGCGCGGACATCTTCTACGTGGCCCGCGTGACCACGCGCCGGATCATGACGGTCGGGATCTCGGTGGGCACCCGCTTTCCCGCCTACGCCACGTCCATGGGTAGGGTGCTTCTGGCTGGCCTGACGCCGCAGAAACTGGACGAGTACCTGTCCTCGGTGGAGTTCAAAGCCCTGACGCCGCGGACCATCACGTCCCGCGAAGAGCTGGTGGCCGAGCTGGACCGCGTGCGCAGGCAGGATTGGTGCGTTTTGGACCAAGAGCTGGAGCTCGGACTTATGTCCGTGGCAGCGCCCGTTCGCAACGCTGCCGGCAAGGTGGTGGCCGCCGTCAACGTCTCGCTCCAGGCCCAAAACGTCGCCGCGCAGCGTGATCCGCGGGCCTATATCGAGTCGGTTCGCGACGAAATCGTACGCACTGCCGGGCTGATTTCGGCGGATATTGCCGCCAAGCACTAGCAGAGGCGCTCGGGGCCGAATGTCTAGGGCCACAAGCTCGTCACGCCCGTGAGGCCTTGGACCTGGACGGGTGTGTTGCTGCTGGTCGCGGCGCCGTTGCCAAGTTGACCCTGCGCGTTGTCACCCCAGGCGCGGACCGTTCCATCACTGAGCACAGCGAATGCGTCGTACATGGTGCATGCCAGCGAGCTCACCCCGGTGAGGCCCTGGACCTGCACCGGGGCGGGGCTGTCAGTGGTGGTGCCGTTCCCCAGCTGGCCATACCAGTTGGCACCCCATGCGCGGACTGTTCCATCCTTGAGGACCGCGTACGCCGAGATTTCGCTTGCGGCGACGCTCGCGACTGCGGTGAGACCCGGAACTTGGACTGGCACGCTGCTGCTGGCGGTGCCATTGCCTAGCTCGCCATACGTGCCGGCCCCCCAAGCCCGGACTGTCCCGTTCCCCAACACCGCGTAAGCCGTGCCGCCGTTGGCTGCGAGGGACACGGCTCCTGCCAAACCGGAGACTTGGACCGGGGTGTTGGCGTTCGCGTTGGTGCCGTTGCCCAGCTGGCCGTAGCCGTTGTAGCCCCAGGCCCGGACCGTCCCGTCAGCCAGGACTGCGTACGCCGTGCCGTAACTGGCCGTGATGGAGGAGACGCCCGTGAGGCCGGTGACTTGGACCGGGGTGTTGCTGTCGGCGTTGGTGCCGTTGCCCAGTTGCCCGGATTGGTTGCTGCCCCAGGCGCGCACCGTCCCGTCAGTCAGAACCGCGTAGGCGGAGCCCCCGCTGGCTGTGATGGAGCCGGCCCTGGTGACCCCCTGGACCTGGACGGGGACGCTGCTGTTGCTGGTGGTTGCATTGCCGAGCTGGCCGGAGGAATTGTCTCCCCATGCCCATACTGTTCCATCGCCCAGCAGGGCGTAGGCCGTGCCTCCGCTGGCGGTGATGGATACGACTCCGGAGAGTCCGCTGACTTGGACGGGCACGCTGCTATCGCTCGTAGTGCCGTTTCCGAGCTGGCCAAAACTGTTTCCGCCCCAGGCCCACGCTGTTCCGTTGACCAGCGCGGCGTACTTGGTGCTGGGACCTTGGGCTCCCATGGCGACCCCGGACAGTCCCGTGACGCCAAGCGGCACGTTGCTGAACGAAGTTGTGCCGGTAACGCCGAGTTGGTGGTTGTAATTGTCACCCCATGCGCGGATGGTTCCATCTGCAAGCACGGCGAATGCGGTCCCTCGTGCCGCCGAGATCGATGCTGTTCCCGCTAGGCCGGTGAGACCCGTGACTTGGGTGGGAACATTGCTGTTAGCGGTAGAGCCGTTGCCGAGTTGTCCGGTCGGGTTGACGCCCCAGGCACGGACCGTCCCGTCACGCAGCACGGCATACGCCACCGGGTTGTTGGTGTCCCCTTTGCCAGCAGTGATGGACAAGGCCGTGGTGAGGCCGCTTAGCTGGATGGCAGTGGTGCTGTTGGTGGTGGTCCCGGTGCCGAGCTGCCCGGACTGGTTGAGGCCCCATGCCCGTGCTGTCCCGTCGCCAAGTACGGCGTATACGCTGCCTTTGCCGGCTGCCATGGACGTGACGTTGCTGATCCCCTGGACGCGGACCGGGGTGTAGCTCTCCGACGTCGTCCCGTTTCCGAGCTGGCCGCTCCCGTTCGCGCCCCAGGAACGCACGGTCCGGTCGGCCAGTAGCGCGTACGCGTTGTAGTTGCTGGCCACGGTGGAGGTGACGCCGCTGAGGCCTTGGACCTGAACCGGTCTGTTGCTGCTGTTGGCGGAGGTTCCGCTGCCAAGCTGCCCGCTCGAATTGTCGCCCCATGCCCGGACGGTCCCGTCGGACAACAGTGCGTAGGCGCTGAAGTCGCTGGCGGTGACGGCGGCGACCCCCGTGAGGCCGGTGACCTGGGCCGGCGCGCTGCTTCCGATTCCTGTGGTGCCGTTGCCGAGTTGACCCACGAAGTTGGAACCCCAAGCACGGACGGTTCCGTCATTGAGCAGGGCATATGCGCCGTAATAAGTGGCCGTGATCGCGGTGACGCCAGTGAGGCCTTGGATCTGGATGGGGGTGCTGCTGAAGGTGATCCCGCTGCCGAGTTGTCCGGTGGAACTCTCGCCCCAAGCGCGTACGGTCCCGTCGCCGAGGAGTGCGTACGCTGTGCGACCGTTGATCGTGATCGATGTGACTCCGCTGAGGCCCTGGACTTGCACGGGAGTGCTGCTGTCGTTGGTGGTTCCGTTGCCGAGCTGCCCGGACTGGTTGCTGCCCCAGGCGCGTACGGTCCCGTCGGCCAGCAGCGCGTAACTGGTGGAACCATCGCCGGCGATCGACTTGACTCCGGAGAGGCCGGTAACGGCGGCAGGGTTGGCGAGGTAAGGGGTGGTCCCGTTGCCCAGCTGGCTGGATTGGTTGTTACCCCAGGTGACAGCTGAACCGCTTGACGCTCCGGGTAGGTAGTAGCCCGCGACGTCGGCGATCAGCTGCGTGGCGCCGTCGGAACGGTTGAAGAGGGTGATCTTGCCGTCGGCCCCCACGGGGACGGTGACGGAGCTCGGAACAGTCTGGCCGCTCGCGAAATTCACATTGGACGCATTCGGCCGGATGCTCCCCGAAGCGTAAGCGGTGATGAACCCGAACGATTGCGGGCCGGTGACGGTCAGGTTGAAAACCGCGGCCGCGACGTTGGCGGGAATCCCGCCCGCGCCGCCCACGCGGAAGGACACCGTCCCGTCCGGACCTGCCGGCGCGCTGTTCCGTGTATCCAGGAGTCGTGCGGGATTCACGGGAACGAAAGCGCCCGGAGCGCTCGGGGTCCCTGAGAGGAAATAGCCGGCGACGTCGGCGATCAGCTGGGTGCTGCCGGAGGAACGGTTGAAGAGGGTGACTTTGCCGTCGACGCCCACTGGAACCGTTACGGAGTTCGGAACCGTTTGGTCTGTGGCGAAGTTGATGTTTGAAGAGTTCGGCCGCGTGGTTCCGGAGGCGTAGGCCGTGATGAACCCGAACGACGTCGGATTCGCCACGGTGAGGTTGAAACTCACCGCCGAGACCGAAGCCGGAATCCCGCCCACGCCTCCCACTTGGAAAGACACTGTTCCGTCAGGGCCCGCAGGCGTGCTGCCGCGGGTGTCCAGCAGCCTGGCTGGGGCTATCGGGACGAAGGCGCCGGGTACGGTCGGCGTTCCGGGGAGGTAGTACCCGGACACGTCGGCAATCAGCTGGGTGCTGCCGGAGGAGCGGTTGAAAAGGGTGACTTTGCCGTCGACGCCGACCGGTACAGTCACGGAGTTCGGTACGGTCTGGCCGGCAGCGAAGTTCACGTTGGAGGAGTTCGGCCGTGCGGCACCGGAAGCGTAGGCCGTGACGAATCCGAACGATTGCGGGCCGGTGACGGTGAGGTTGAAGACCACCGCCGCGGCCGCAGCGGGAATTCCGTTCATGCCGCCCACCTGGAAGGACACGGTCCCGTCGGGGCCCACAGGCGTGCTGGTACGGGTGTCCAGGAGCCTGGCGGGTGAGATCGGAATGAAGGCTCCGGCCGCCGTCGGCCTCGCCGAAGTTCCCACGACGGCGACCGGCGCGCTCGTGGAACCGCCCGTGCCGGCAGCCCAGGCGCCGGGCGCCGCAAGGCCGGACAAGATCAGCAGGACGCCCATTGCGCCAGCAAGGCCAGTGGCACCACGCCTCAGCCACGCACGCAAAGACCCCATGAAATCTCCGAAGGACTGGGCTCCCGATGACGGGCAAGCCGGTATTGATCCTCGCGAAAATTACCACATGGGTAGATCCGGGCGTGGTTGCCACGGCGCGTTGTAGCGCGTGGGCTCGCGGCGCGGGCGAAGCTGCGCCCACCGCATCACCGCGTCAGCTTGGCGCCGTCCGGGTGTTCGTCGCCGATGTGCCCGGGAGCGTTGGCGGCCAGGACGCGCTCGACGAACGCGCTGTACTCCTCCATGTAGTGGCGCAGGATGGATGCCGTGCCTTCGTCCCTGACCGATCCGTCCTCGTTGTAGGCCGCCGGATTGAACTTGATGTAGGCCTCGGGAGCATTCAGCTGAGGTGCGTCGAGGAAGCTCAGGACGCTACGCATGGATGCCTGCATCACGGCCGTCCCGATGCTTCCGGGTGATGTGCCGATGATTCCTGTTGGCTTGCGCGCGAAGGAGTTGGTTCCCCACGGCCGCGATCCCCAGTCGATGGCGTTCTTCAAGGCGCCGGGGACGGAGCGGTTGTACTCGGGGGAAACGAACAGGATGCCGTCCGACGCCGCGATCGCGTCCTTGAGGGCCCGGCCGGCAGGCGGGTAGTCGGCGTCGTAGTCCGGGCTGTACAAGGGCAGGTCCTTGATGGGAATCTCGGTGAATTCGAGCTCTTCCGGCGCTACACTGATGAGCGCCTTGGACAGGACCCGGTTGATGGAGCGGCTTGAAAGGCTGCCGACGAAGTATCCGATCTTGTACGTTGCCATGACTGTGTTCCTTCCCGACGGCGCGGCCGGAACCGGCTCATCGACGGTGCGGTAACTGGAGTCTCCCAGCCCACAGCGAGCTTATTAGAGCAGCCCGAAGATGGGAATGGCCGGACGCCGCCGCCACACCTACTCCCGCCCGGGCCTTCCGCGTCCTAGACTCAAGCCAACAACGGCTCGGGACAATGCTGTTCAGAAGGACGTTGGGGTTTCGGAAAGGGAGCGCGGGTGAAACTTGGCATAGCGCGGGAACGGCTCGATGGTGAACGTCGTGTGGCTGCGACGCCGGAGACGGTCACGCAGTTGGCCGGACTGGGACTGGACGTCGTCGTCGAAAGCGGAGCCGGAGGCGCTGCGGGCCACAGCGACGAGGACTACCGCCAAGCAGGCGCGCTCATCGTCCCCGACTTGGACCTGGCCCGACTGGACGTCTACGCTCACGTCCGCCCACTCGAACCAACGACGGCGGCCGCGCTGCGACGGGGCGCCGTCACCGTTGGCCTGGCCTCGCCGTCGTCGGAACTTCCCACCGTCCGCGCGCTCGCCGAAGCGGGCGTGACCTCCTTCGCGCTTGAGCTGGTGCCGCGCATTTCCCGGGCACAATCCATGGATGCGCTCACCTCCCAGGCCCTGGTGGCCGGGTACCGCTGCGTGCTCGAGGCGGCCATGCGGCTCCCGCGCTTCTTTCCGCTCTACATGACGGCCGCCGGAACCATTCCCCCGGCCCGTGTGCTGGTGCTGGGAGCGGGCGTGGCAGGCTTGCAGGCCATCGGCACCGCGAAAAGGCTGGGCGCACGCGTCTCCGCCAACGACATCCGGCCCGCCTCGGCGGACGAGGTCGCATCCATGGGCGGCACCTTCATCAAACTTGACGTGGAGACGGCCGAATCGTCCGGCGGCTACGCGCGCGAACTCAGCGCCGACCGCGGTGCCCTGCAGCGTGAGCTGCTCGCCCCGCACGTGGCCCAGGCGGATGTGCTCATCACGACGGCGGCGGTCCCCGGACGGCGGGCCCCTCTCCTCGTGAGCCGCGAAATGGTCCAGCACATGCGCCCGGGCTCGGTGGTCGTCGACCTCGCCGCAGAGTCCGGCGGCAATGTGGAGGGCTCGGTACCGGGGCTGGATCTTCAAATCCCGACGGCGGACGGCCAAGGCACGGTCACCCTGGTGGGGATGAAGGACGCCGCCTCCGCCATGCCCGCTGACGCCTCGCGCCTCTACGCGAAGAACGTCGCGAACCTGCTGGCCCTGATGACGTGTGATGGTGCCGTCGTCCCGGACTTCGGCGATGAGGTGGTGGCGGGTGCGTGCCTGACGCACGACGGCGAGGTGCGGCACGGTCCGACGGCCGAGGCGCTTGCTGCGCTCTCCGCCGAGACGGCGGAATCCGTGAGCTCTGCAAACGAGGGGGTTTCCTGATGGACGGAATCGCCCTGCTCACCATCACCGTTCTGGCCGTCTTCGTGGGCTTCGAAGTGGTCTCCAAGGTCTCAAGCACACTGCACACTCCCTTGATGTCCGGCGCGAACGCCATCCACGGAATCATCCTGGTGGGCGCGATCATCGTCGCAGGGCAGGCCTCGGACCCATGGGTCCTCGCGGTGGCCTTGCTCGCCGTCGTCCTCGCCACGGCCAACCTGGTAGGCGGATTCGTGGTGACCGACCGCATGCTGGAGATGTTCCGCGGCCGTAAACGCGTTGCGCCGCCCGGCGGGAAGCCGGAGTCCATAGACGCTGCGTCCAAGGAGCGCACGCGATGACCCTCATCGATCCGGTGTGGACTTCGCTCCTCTACCTCGCGGCCGCAGTCTGTTTCATCCTCGCGCTCAAGGGACTCAATTCGCCACGAACCGCCCGGCGAGGCAACCTGGTGGGCGCATTCGGTGCGGCACTCGCCGTCGCCACGGTCTTCCTCTCGGTCAAGATGGACAACGTTCCCTGGATCCTGGGCGCCATGGTGATCGGTTCGGGCGTGGCCGCGCCGGTCGCGCGCCAGGTCAAGATGACCCAGATGCCGCAGCTCGTCGCGCTTTTCAATGGCGTGGGCGGTGGTGCCGCAGCGCTCGTTGCACTCTTGGAACTTGCGCACACGGAGGACCACTGGGTGCGCGTGGCGATCGTCTTCACGCTGCTGGTGGGCGCGGTGTCCTTCGCGGGTTCCGCCATCACGTTCTCCAAACTCCAGGAGCTCATGACCACCCGCCCCGTGGTGTTCCCCGGTCTGCCGACCCTCATGGGGGCGGTGCTGCTAGCGGCGGTGGGTGCCGCCGTCGCCGTCGTTTTTAGCGGTTCCATCGCGCTCGCATTCCTGCTTTTGGTGCTCGGTCTGGCGGCGGGCGTGTTGCTGGTGCTCCCTGTAGGCGGCGCGGACGTGCCGATCGTCATCTCGCTGCTGAATGCCTTCACCGGCCTGGCCGTGGCAGCCTCGGGCCTGGTGCTTGGCAATGTGCTTTTGGTGGTGGCCGGCACGTTGGTGGGTGCCTCGGGCACCATCCTTACCAGGGCCATGGCCGCGGCCATGGGCCGCAGTGTTGCCGGCATCCTCTTTGGCGCGTTCAAAGGAGGCTCGACGGCGGGGTCGACGGCGGTGAGCGACCGCCCCGTCCGCTCCTCCAGCCCCGAAGACGTGGCCGTGCTCCTTGGCTATGCGCAACGGGTCATTATTGTTCCCGGCTACGGGCTCGCTGTAGCACAAGGGCAGCACACGGCGGCCGAGCTGGCCCTTGCGTTGGAGGCGCGGGGCATCGACGTGGATTTCGCCATCCATCCGGTGGCCGGCCGCATGCCCGGGCACATGAACGTCCTGCTTGCCGAAGCCAATGTGCCCTATGAGTCCCTCAAGGAAATGGGCGAGATCAACTCGGAATTCCGGACAGCCGACGTCGCGCTGGTGGTCGGCGCGAACGACGTCGTCAATCCGGCCGCGAAAACCACCGCGGGTTCGCCGATCTACGGCATGCCCATCCTTGAAGTGGCCGACGCGCGACAAGTAGTCTTCCTGAAGCGCTCCATGCGGCCGGGATTCGCGGGAATCGAGAACGAACTCATGTACGAACCGCAGACCACACTGCTGTTCGGCGACGCGAAGGAATCCCTCACCAAAGTGTTGAGTGCGGTCAAGGCGCTCAAGCTTAGTTAATCAAATCTGGGGTGCCCGCCGGCCTTTCTGCTGCCCAATCGGGTGAGCACACTCAGGATCGCTAGGCGAAGCTGCCGCCCAGCCGGGTGAGCCCACTCAAGACGCGGAAGAATCCAAGGCCCTATCATCGGCCGAAGACCTAGGGTGGGAACGCTCCCGCCCTTGACGGTTGCCCGGGCTTCGAATGGACGGTGAGCGGAGTGGCTGGACTCTCGATTCAGGAGCAGGCGGTGACGCGGCGCATCGGCGTCCGTTGGGCCGCCGTTGGAGCGTGCGCGGCAATGGTCCTGGCACTCCTCAGTGGCTTTGCTTTGCCGGCTCATGCGGTTGCAAACACCGTCATCACGCTGACCTTCGATGACGGCAACGCCGACCAACTGACCGCCGCAGCCACGCTGAAGAACCTCGGACTCCACGGCACCTATTTCGTCCCCTCCGGATGGGTCGATCAGCCGAGCTATTTCACCTCGGCGAACCTGCAGCAACTTTTCGCCGACGGAAATGAGATTGCCGGGCACACGGTCACCCACCCCGACCTGGTCACCTTGACCTCGGATGAAGTGACGCGCCAGGTGTGCAACGGCAGGGTGGCCCTGGCAAACATGGGCTTCAAGGTCACCAGCTTCGCCTACCCCTTCGCCTCCTTGGACCCCGCCGTGCAGACCATCGTAAAGAATTGCGGGTTCAACAGTGCACGCGGGCTCGGGGACCTTTACAGCAAGGACGATCCCGGGCTCCCGGCTGCCGAAACCATTCCGCCCGCCAACCCCTATGACACCGCGGCCCCGGAGGAAGTGGACAGCACATGGACGCTGTCCAACCTTGAAAACTCCGTGACCAGGGCCCAGGCCGCCGGCGGTGGCTGGGTTCAATTGACGTTCCACCACATCGCCGTGGGGACCGATCCCACCCTTACCATCAGCCCCAGCCTGTTCAACCAATTCGCTTCCTGGCTAGCGCAACAACAGGCAGCGGGCAGCATCGCCGTGAAGACGGTTGACCAGGTAATCGGTGGCGCGGTCCAGCCCCTCGTCTCCGGCCCGCCGGTGCCGCCCCCGCCTCCCCAGGGGACCAACATGATCCAGAACCCGAGCCTCGAGACACTGACCAGCGGGATTCCGCTGTGCTGGGCTGCTGGTGGATACGGCACCAACACCCCCAGCTTTTCAGTGGTCTCGCCTGGCCACACGGGCAATAACGCAGAACGACTGACTATGAGCGGCTACGTCAGCGGTGACGCGAAACTCCTGCCAGCCCTGGATCTTGGCGGCTGTTCTCCCACGGGCACTCCGGGTCATATCTATCAGCTCAGCGCTTGGTATAAATCCAACATCATCACCCAATTCGAGGTCTACTACCGCACCGGAACGGGGTACTGGACCTATTGGACGGCGAGCCCGTTGTTCAACGCGAGCAGTAATTGGACGCAAATCACGTGGACCACACCGGCGCTCCCGGCAGGTGCCTCGGGAATCAGCTACGGACTGAACATCCAATCCAACGGTTCGATCACCACGGACGACTATTCGATGATCGACATCACCCAGGCCGCGGCGACGGCGCCGGCTGCTCCCACGGGGGTGGCCGCGACGGCGGGTAACGCTTCGGCGGTGGTGTCCTGGACGGCGCCGGCCAACGGCGGCTCCCCCATCACTTCGTATGCGGTGACGCCTTCGTCCGGTGGCACGGCTTTGGCTCCGGTGACGGTCACCGGTAACCCGCCCTCAACGACGGCGACCGTCACCGGGCTGACCAACGGCACCGCCTACACCTTCACCGTCACGGCAACGAACGCCGTCGGGATGTCACCCCCGTCGGCCGCGTCGGCTCCCGTCACCCCGACGGCCCCAACGGTTCCGGGGACTCCCACCGGCGTGAGCGCGACGGCGGGAAACGCCTCGGCGGCCGTGTCGTGGACGGCGCCGGGCAACGGCGGCTCCCCGATCACCTCCTATGCGGTGACGCCTTCCACCGGTGGCACGGCCCTGGCTCCGGTGACGGTGACCGGGAATCCGCCCTCGACGACGGTGACCGTCACCGGACTCACCAACGGCACGGCGTATACGTTCACGGTGACGGCGACGAACGCCGTCGGGACCTCCGCGCCGTCGGCGGCGTCGGCTCCGGTGACCCCGACGGCCCCGGTTCCCGGGGTCACCAACGGCGGGTTCGAATCCGGGCTCACGTCCTGGACCACCGGCGGCGTCAGGGCACCCGTGGCCTCCACCACCGCGCACACCGGCACCGGCTCCGCGCTCCTGGGCCTGGCCTCCGGCACCGAACCGCTCGGTGACAGCACCCTGGCCCAGACCCTCACCATGCCCGCCACCGGGACCTCCACCCTGTCCTTCTGGTACCAGCCCCACACCGCCGACGACACCTGCACCGGCACCGCCTGCCGCTACGACTGGATGGAAGCACAAGTCCGCACCACCGGCGGCACCACCCTGGCGAGCCTGTTCAAGCTCAGCAGCAACTCCGGCACCTGGACCCAGCTCAGCACGAACCTCTCCGCCTACAACGGCCAAACCGTCGTGCTCTGGTTCAACGTCCACCTCGACGGCTCCAGCCCGGCGGATGACACCTGGATGTACCTGGACGACGTCACCCTCACCAACACCCAGACCACCCCCACCGCACCCGCAGCCCCCACCGGGGTCACCGCGGCCGCCGGGAACGCCTCAGCCACCGTGACCTGGACGGCCCCGGCCAACGGCGGCTCGGCGATCACCTCGTACGCCATCACCCCGCACGCCGGAACCACCGCCCTGGCCCCGGTCACCGTGACCGGGAACCCGCCCGCGACGACGGCGAACATCACCGGACTCACTAACGGCACGGCCTACACCTTCACGGTGACCGCCACGAACGCCATCGGCACCTCCCCGGCGTCGGCGGCCTCGGCCGCAGTCACCCCCACCGCAGGCACCACGGCACCCGCAGCCCCCACCGGGGTCACCGCGGCGGCCGGGAACGCCTCAGCCACCGTGTCCTGGACCGCGCCGGGCAACGGCGGCTCGGCGATCACCTCCTACGCGGTCACCCCGCACGCCGGAACCACCACCCTGGCCCCGGTCCCCGTCACCGGCAACCCGCCCGCGACGACGGCGAACATCACCGGACTCACTAACGGCACCGCCTACACCTTCACCGTCACCGCCACCAACGCCGTCGGCACCTCCCCGGCCTCGGCGGCCTCGGCACCGGTCACCCCCACGGGAACAACGACCTCGGCCATCACCAACGGCGGCTTCGAATCCGGGCTCACCGCCTGGACCACCGGC